>JANNZD010000001.1:0-7596 GCA_031410435.1 Betaproteobacteria bacterium
GCGTGGGTCCCACACCGTCACTTTTTTGCCCACCAGCGGGGTCAACAAAATGGCCAGCACGCCCACCGGCGCCAGCGCCATGCCGGCGTTGGTGGCGGTGTAGCCCATCCACTGCTGCAGCCACAGCGGCAGCAGCACCACATTGCCGAAAAACAGGCCATAGCCGATCGATGTGGCCAGCACGCCGAAGCCGAAATTGCGCTGGCCGAACAGGCGCAGATCCACCACCGGGTGGGGGTCGGTCAGTTCCCAGACCAGGAACACCGCCAGCCCCACCAGCGCCGCCACGGCCAGACCGATGATCAGCGGCGAGGCAAACCAGTCCAGCTCCTTGCCCTTGTCCAGCATCAGCTGCAGCGAGCCCACCCACAGCACCAGCAGGGCCAGGCCGATGCGGTCTATCGGCAGCTTGCGGATCGGCGTGTCGCGCCGGTGGTAGAGCTTCCAGGTCACGAAGGCGGCGGCCAGGCCGACCGGCACATTGATGTAGAAGATCCAGGGCCAGGCCAGGTTGTCGGTGATCCAGCCGCCCAGCAGCGGGCCGATCACCGGCGCCACCAGGGTGGTCACGCCCCAGAACGCCAGTGCCCGGCCAGCCTGGGCGCGCGGGTAGCTGGCCAACAGCAGGGTCTGCGACAGCGGCATCATCGGCCCGGCCACCAGGCCCTGCAGCACGCGCGCGCCTACCAGCATTTCCAGCGAACTGGCCAGCCCGCACAGCCAGGAACTGAGCACGAACAACAACACGCTGGCCACGAACAGCCGCACCGCGCCAAAGCGCTGGGTCAGCCAGCCGGTGAGCGGCACCGCGATCGCATTGGCCACGCCGAAGCTGGTGATGACCCAGGTGCCCTGGCCCGGGCTGACGCCCAGGTCGCCGGCGATGGCCGGGATCGACACGTTGGCGATCGACGAGTCGAGCACATTCATGAAGGTGGCCAGCGAAAGGGCCAGGGTGCCCAGCAGGCGCTCGCGGCCCTGCAAGGCCGGGTGCTCGACCGGCAGGGCCGGTCCCGACGCTGCCATCAACGCGCCCGCTGGGCAGCGGGCCGCTGCGCCAGCAGCGCCGCGCTGGCGGCGCCGGGGGTCGGCGCCGGCTCGGCTGCGCCGGGCCGGGCCCGGGCCGGCGCCACGCGCCCGCCCAGGTGGGCTTGCACCACCCGCGCCACCTCGGCATCGGCGGCCTGGGCCAGTTGGTCAAACACCGTGGTCTGGGCCACCGGCCGGGTGCGCGGTGCGGCCGCCAGGGTCGGGCCGTCGCTGCGGCTGACATCCACCTCGGCCTCCATCGACAGGCCCAGGCGCAGCGGGTGGGCGGCCAGTTCGGCCGGGTCGAGCGTGATGCGCACCGGCACCCGCTGCACCACCTTGATCCAGTTGCCGGTGGCGTTCTGCGCCGGCAGCAGCGCAAAGGCCGCGCCGGTACCCGCGCCCAGGCCGCTGATGCGGCCGTGGAATCGCACCGTCCGGCCATAGACGTCGGCGCTCAGCAGCGCGGGCTGGCCGACGCGCAGCTGCTTGAGCTGGCCTTCCTTGAAGTTGGCGTCGACCCACAGCTGGTCGAGCGCCACCACCGCCATCAGCGGCGTGCCGGCGGCCACGCGCTGGCCGATCTGCACGCTACGCCGCGCCACCACGCCGTCCAGCGGCGCCGGCATATCGGCCCGGCGCAGGGCCAGATAGGCCTCGCGCACCCGCGCGGCAGCCTTGGCCACGGCCGGGTGCTGGGCCACGCCGGTGCCGTCGGTCAGGCTCTGGTTGGACGCCAGCACCTCGCGCGCGGCCAACAGGGCCGATTGCGCGCCGGCCTGGGCATTGCGGCTGGTGGCCAGCTGGGCACTGCTGTGGGCAAATTCCTCCTGGCCCACCGCACCGCTGGCCAGCAAGGGCGCACGGCGGTTGACATCCGCCTGGGCCCGCTGCACATCGCCCTGGCTGCGCGCCAGCTCGGCCTCGCGCAGCGTGATCTGGGCGCGGTAGGTGGCGTTGTTGGCATACAAGCTGCGCACCTCGCGCACGGTCTGGCCGAGCTGGGCTTCGGCCTGGTCGAGCGCCACCTGGGCGTCGGCCGGGTCCAGTCTGAGCAGGGCCTGGCCGGCCACCACCCGGTCGGCATCATCAGCCAGGATGGCCACCACGGTGCCTGGCACCTGGGCGGTGATCTGCACCACATTGCCCTGCACATAGGCGTTGTCGGTGTGCTCGACCTGGTTGAGCGCCAGGGCCCAATAGGCGCCAAAGCCGGCCGCGCCCAGCAACACGGCCACGGCGATGGTGGCCAGGGCGCGGCGGCGCGGGCCGGCGGTGCGGGGTGGCCCGGCAGCGGGCGGGTCTTGCAGGTGCTCAGGGATGTCGGGCATGGGATGGCTGCGGCTGTTCCAGGGTCGGGCGGAGGGTCAGGGCGATTCAGCGGCGGTTCAGTGCCAGGGCCGGCGCCGGCTGCCAGCCGCCGCCCAGCGCCCGCGTCAGCGCCACCTGGGTGTCCAGCAGGCGGGCCTGCAGGTCGATGGCCTGTTGGCGCTGGGCCAGCACGGCGGTCTCGGCGCTCAACACCAGCAGATAGCTGCCCAGTCCGGCACGGTGGCGCTGCAGCGCCAGGTCGTAGGCGCTTTCGGTGGCAGCCAGGGCCTGCAGCTGCTCGGCGCGTTGGCGCGCCAGCCAGTGCAGGCCGGCCGTGGCATCAGCCACCTCGCGCGCGGCGTCCAGCACCGCACTGTTGTAGGCGGCGGTGGCCGCGTCGGCATCGGCGGCGCGGCCCTGCAGGTTGGCGCGCAGCCGGCCGCCGTCGAACAGCGGCAGGCGCAGCGCCGGGCCCACGCCCAGGTTGCGGCTGCCCAGTTGGAACAGCTGGTCCAGCCCCAAGGCATTCAGCCCGACGAAGCCGACCAGGTTGATGTCGGGGTAGAACTGGCTGCGCGCCAGCGCCACATCCTGCAGGGCGGCGTCGGCGCGCCAGCGGGCGGCCACCACGTCGGCGCGCCGGCCCAGCAGGTCGGCGCCCAGGTGCTCGGGCAGCGGCTGGGCCTGCAGCCCGGCCAGCCGCGGACGCAAGCCGGCCAGGGCCTGCGGCGCCTGGCCGGTCATGACCGCCAAGGGGTGGCGCGCCAGCGCAAGCTGCCCGTCCAAAGCCTCGATCTGGGCCCGCGCATCGGGCAGGCTGGCTTCGGCCTGGCGCAGTTCGACCCGCGAATCCAGGCCGGCGGCCACGCGCTGGCGGGTCAGGTCGAGCTGGGCCTGGCGCTGGGCCAGGGTCTGCCCGGCCAGATCCCGTTGCGCCACCAACCGGGCCAGGCCGACATAGGCCCGCGCCACATTCGCCGCCAGCAGCACCCGGACGGCCTGCTGCTCGGCGGCAGCCGCTTGCTGCAGGCCCAGCGCAGCCTGCAAGGCCGCTTGGTGCCTGCCGAAGAAATCGAGCTCGACACTGGCGCTGGCCTGCAGATTGACCAAGTCGCGGGTGCTGCCGGCCAGGGGCGGCGGATACAGGCCATGCGCGCTGTAGCGCTGGCGGGTCAGGTCTGCGCCCAGGCCGGCCTGCGGGCCCTGGCCGGCCTGCAGCCCTACCAGGCTGGCGCTGGCCCGGTCCAGCCGGGCACGGGCCAGGGCCAGGCCGGGCTGGTCGGCCAGCGCGCGGTCGATCAGCGCGTCCAGCACCGGATCGCCCAGGGCCTGCCACCAACGGGCGTCGGGGAAATCGGTTTCCAGCGCGGCCGGCAGGCCGGCGGCGCTTGCGTCCAGGCGCGGCAAGGGCTCGGGCAAGGCGCCCGGGCTGGCGCATCCGGTCAGCAGGATGGCGGCTGCCACCAGAGCCGCCAGCAAGGTCAGCAGGGTTCTCATGCGGGCTCCCTGGCGGGGTCGGCGGCGCCATCACGCAGCGCGTCACCATTGGCCACCATGCGCTGCAGCAAGCCCAGCAGCAGTTGCCACTCGGTCTCGCTGAAGCCCGCAAGGTGGGCATTGAGCACCTCAGACAGCACTGCCGGCACATGGCGCGAGACCTCACGCCCGGCATCGGTGAGCTCCAGCTTGACCACCCGCCTGTCCTGCAGCGACCGCACCCGGCGCAACAGGCCCTTGGCCTCCAGCCGGTCCAGCCCGCGGGTCATCGCGCCGGGGTCGAGCGACTGGTCGCGGGCCAGCGCGGCCATGGTGTCGCAGCTGCCCTTGGCCAGGTGGTAGAGCGGCAGCCACTGGGCATGGGTCAAGTCAAAGGGCAGCAGGCGACGGTCGATCTGCAACAGCAGCGACTGCATCACCCGCTTCATCAACAGACCCACGCTGGTTTCGGGCAGCAGCGATTCGGGGCTGTAGAAGCGGGCAGGCGCTTGCTTGGCATCAGACATGGGCAAGAATGTAATTGCCTATGCAAACATTGTCTGGGCAGTATTTGAATAGGCTAGCATTTCCCAGGGCTATCCCTTGGCCCCCCTACACTGCCCCCATGACCCAGCCCGTTGACCGCGCCGCCTCGGCCACGCCCCGCTCCCTGTCGGGCCTGCTGCCCTTCTTGAAGCCCTACCGCGGCCGCATTGCACTGGCGTTGATGTTCCTGGTGATGGCGGCGGTGAGTACCCTGGTCTTTCCGATCGCGCTGAAATCGCTGATCGACCAGGGCGTGGTGGCGGCCGACCCGAACCAGCGGCTGATGGCGCTGCGCGGCCATTTCCTGGCGCTGTTCGGCGTGGGCGCGGCGCTCGGCCTGTTTTCGGCGCTGCGCTTCTATGCGGTGACCTGGCTGGGTGAGCGCGTGACCGCCGACCTGCGCAATGCGGTCTATGCCCATGTGGTGCAGCAAAGCCCCGAGTTCTTCGAGACCAATGCCACCGGCGAGGTGCTCAGCCGCCTGACCACCGACACCACCCTGGTGCAGACCGTGGTGGGCTCGTCGCTCAGCATGGGGCTGCGCAATGCGGTGATGGGCCTGGGCGCGATGCTGATGCTGATCATCACCAACCCCTATGTGATGACCCAGGTGCTGGGCATCCTGGTGCTGGTGGTGCTGCCCAGCCTGTATTTCGGCCGCCGGGTGCGCAAGCTCAGCCGGGCCAGCCAGGACCGGGTGGCCGACAGCAGCGCGATCGCCGCCGAGGTGATGAACGCGATCCCGGTGGTGCAGAGCTACAACCAGCAGCAGCGCGAGGCCGAGCGCTTTGCGCTGGCCACCGAGAACGCCTTCGACACCGCCCGCAAGCGCACCCGGGTGCGGGCAATGCTGGTCGGCTTCATCATCACCGCCACCTTCGGCGCGCTGCTTTGGGGCCTGTACCAGGGCACGCAGGCGGTGGCTGCGGGCAAGATCAGCGCCGGCCACCTGGGCCAGACGGTGGTCTTCGTGATCATCCTGGTCAGCAGCGTGGCGGTGCTGTCCGAGGTCTATGGCGACCTGCTGCGCGCCGCCGGTGCCACCGAAAGACTGATGGAGTTGCTGCAGGCGCGCTCGCCAGTGGCCGACCCGCCGGCGCCGCTGGCCTTGCCAGCCACTGCCGCCGGCTCGGCGGTCAGCCTGCGCGGGGTGAGCTTCCACTACCCGTCGCGGCCGGCCCACCCGTCGCTGCGCGACATCAGCCTGGACGTGGCGCCAGGCGAGACGGTGGCCATCGTCGGCCCCAGCGGCGCCGGCAAGAGCACCGTGTTCCAGCTGCTGCTGCGCTTTTACGATGCCAGCGCGGGCAGCGTGCGGGTGGACGGCGTGCCGGTGCGCGAGACCTCGCTGGCCGCCTTGCGCCAGCGGGTCGGGGTCGTGCCACAGGATTCGACGATATTTTCCACCAGCGCACTCGAGAACATCCGCTACGGCAAGCCCGGCGCGCCCGATGCCGAGGTGATGGCGGCGGCCCGGTCGGCCTATGCGCACGACTTCATCAGCGCGCTTCCCGAGGGCTACAACACCTTTCTGGGCGAGCGCGGCGTGCGCCTGTCGGGCGGCCAGCGCCAGCGCATCAGCATCGCGCGGGCGATGCTGAAGAACCCGCCGCTGCTGCTGCTGGACGAAGCCACCAGCGCCCTGGACGCCGAGAGCGAGCGCATGGTGCAACTGGCGCTGGAGTCGGCGATGAGCGGGCGCACCACCTTGGTGATCGCCCACCGCCTGGCCACGGTGCAGCGCGCCGACCGCATCGTGGTGATGGACGCCGGCCGCATCGACGACATCGGCAGCCATGACCAACTGGTGGCGCGCGGCGGCCTGTATGCGCGCCTGGCGGCGATGCAGTTCGGCCTGGAGCGCGAGGCCGCCTGAGCCCCGTCGCCCAGGGCCGGCGGTACAGGCCGGATAATCCGGCCCGCCCCGACCACCACCCCAGCGCCATGACCCGCCCGATCCGCAGCCAGTACGAAGACTTCATGCGCCATGTCTACGAACAGGGCGTGGCCAAGGGCGACCGCACCGGCACCGGCACCCGCAGCGTGTTCGGCCACCAGATGCGCTTCGATCTGCGCGACGGCTTCCCGCTGGTCACCACCAAGAAGGTGTTCCTCAAGGCCATCATCATCGAGCTGCTGTGGTTCTTGCGCGGCGACAGCAATGTGCAATGGCTGCAGGACAACGGTTGCACCATCTGGGACGAATGGGCCCGCCCGGACGGCAGCCTGGGCCCGGTCTACGGCGTGCAATGGCGCAGCTGGCCCACCCCCGGCGGCGGCCATATCGACCAGATCGCCCAGGTGGTGCAGCAGCTCCAGACCAACCCGGACAGCCGGCGCATCATCGTCAGCTCCTGGAATGTGGCCGAGTTGGACCAGATGGCGCTGATGCCCTGCCATGCCTTGTTCCAGTTCTATGTGGCGCCGGCCCGGCCCGAGGACGGCCCGGGCGGGCGCGGCAAGCTCAGCTGCCAGCTCTACCAGCGCAGCGCCGACATCTTCTTGGGCGTGCCCTTCAACATCGCCAGCTATGCGCTGTTGACGATGATGCTGGCCCAGCAATGCGATCTGGACCTGGGCGATTTCATCTGGACCGGCGGGGATTGCCACATCTACAACGACCACCTGGACCAATGCGCGCTGCAGATCAGCCGGTCGCCCTGGCCCTACCCCACCATGCACCTCAAGCGGCGGCCCGTATCGATCTTTGATTACCGCTACGAAGACTTCGAACTGCAGGACTACCGGTGCCACCCGCACATCCCGGGCCGGGTGTCGAAGTGAGCGGGCCGGCCCTGCCAGGCCCGCGCAGGGCCCCGACGACCGACGCCTTGGCACTGGCCCTGATCGCCTCGGTGGCCCGCAACGGCAGCATCGGCGATGCCAACGGCCTGGTCTGGCACGAGCCCGAGGACCAGCGCTGGTTCAGGCAGCAGACGCTGGGTTGCCCGGTCATCATGGGCCGCAAGACCTGGGATTCACTGCCCGTGCGCTTCCGCCCGCTGCCCGGCCGGGCCAATATCGTCGTCACGCGGCAGGGCGGCTGGTCGGCGCCCGGCGCCCAGGCTGCGGTCGACCTGCCGGCCGCGCTGGCGCTGGCCCGGGCCGCAGCCGCCGGCACTGCGGCCCGGCGCATCTTCGTGATCGGTGGCGCCGCGCTGTTTGCCCAGGCTCTGCCTGTGGCGGACGAATTGCTGCTCACCGAGATCGATGCCGACCTGCCGGGCGACACCC
>JANNZD010000002.1:0-16205 GCA_031410435.1 Betaproteobacteria bacterium
CGCGCCGGCACACCTTCCTGCAGGCCGTGCCCTACCACCGCGAACTGCTGGCGGCCTGGCCATCGACCGCCGGCCGGACTACTGGTTGCTGATCTGCGGGTCGACGATGCCCACGCCGCCGTAGCGGTTCTGGATCAGCAGCAGGAAGTTGTATTTGCCGGCGGCGGTCTTGGCGTCGTGGACCGTCAGGTCACCGACCGTGTCGCAGGTGAACTCGGTGAAGATGTCGCGGCCGGATTCAGGCGGCAAGGCCCTCAGCGCATCGGCCATCTTGCTGAACAGCAGGCCGCAGACGATGTACTGGGCGGGCGTCGCGGCGTTGTCGACCACATGAAAGGTCAGGTCGATGTTGCCATTGCCTGTTACCGCGATGCTGCCGGGCACGTAGGGGCCAGAACCGCCCTGCGCCGACCCACTGCCCGAGGGCCGGGTCACGACAATGCGGTGCGCCGGATCGGAGGTGTCGGCGATGTCGTAGGGCTGCATCACCGTCGGTGGCGTGGCGGTGGACACGAAGGGGGCCACGAAGGGCTGGATGGTGATCGTGACGATAGCTTTTGGCATCAGGCTTCTCCTCAGGGGGTGTGTCGATGACGCGAGCGTCCGGCCCTCGTCGGCCGGTCCTCACGCGCACGCCCGCTTCACTGTGGTCCTGTGCCAAGCGCTTGGCAAGCAGCCATTGCCGGCGCTGTCCGCAATCTGATTGATCGCGCCCTATCGACCCCGTGCCAGGGGTTCGATAGGGCGGCGTGAGCAGCCCGATGCGCTCAGGCTGGCCGGCCGGCGGCGCTGACGATCTTGCGGGCCAGGCTCCAGCGGTGCACCTCGCTCGGGCCGTCGTAGATGCGGAAGGCGCGCATGTCGGTGAAGATGCGCATCACGGCCGACTCTGACGTGACGCCCTGTCCGCCCAGGATCTGCACGCAGCGGTCGACCACCCGCCACAGCGCCTCGGAGCAGACCACCTTGGCGCGGCTCGATTCGAAGTTGCACTTCTCGCCCTGGTCCAGCAGCCAGGCGGTGTGCCAGATGTGCAGGCGGGCCGTCTGCAGGTCCATGTCGTTGTCGGCCAGCATGAAGCCGACCCCCTCATGCTCGGCCAAAGGCTTGCCGAAGGCCTGCCGGCGCGCGGCATAGGCCACGGCCAGCTCGTGCGCCCGCCTGGCCTGGCCCAGCCAGCGCATGCAATGGGTCAGCCGCGCCGGCGCCAGGCGCACCTGGGCATAGCGGAAGCCCTTGCCCACCTCGCCCAGCACGTCTTCGGCGGGCACCCGCACATTGTCGAAGCGCAGCACCCCATGGCCGCCGGTGAAGCAGCGGTCCATCGCGTCCATGTTGCGCTCCAGCACGATGCCGGGTTTGTCCATGTCGGTCAGGAACATCGTGGCCGATCCGTCGTCCATGCGGGCCATCACGATGGCGTAGTCGGCGCCGTCAGCGCCGGTGATCAGCCACTTGGTGCCGTTGATGACATACCCATCGCCATCGCGCCGGGCCGTAGTGGCCAGCATCGACGGGTCGGCGCCGGCGCCCTCGGGCTCGGTCATCGCGAAGCAGGAGCGGGTGTGCCCCTGCACCTGCGGCCGCAGCCAGCGCTCCTTCTGGCGCTCGCTGCCCACTTCTTCCATCAGGTGGATGTTGCCCTCGTCGGGCGCGTGGATGTTGAGCGCCGTCGGGCCCAGCCAGGAGTAGCCCGCCTCCTCGAACACAAAGGCCTTGGCCACATGGGTCAGGCCCATCCCGCCCATCGCGATCGAGGCATGCGGCGTCAACAGTCCGGCTTGGCGGGCCAGCCCCACCAGTTCGCGGCGCAAGGCCTCGTCCGGCCCGTGCGAGGATTGGCGCGGGTCGTTCTCCAGAGGGATGACCGAATCGGCGATGAAGCGGCGTGTCCTTGCCTGTAGCTCACGCAGCGACGCTGAAATGGTGAAGTCCATCGGTCCCTCCGGCAGTTCGGTCGCAGGGTATCAGGCAGGCGCCTGGTCTGGCCGGCGGGGCAATGCCGGGCTCGCTCGTCAGCGCCTGGACCGCGCTGCTCAGCCAGCCGGCCAGCGCGATTCATCAAGGGCGCCGGATGCTGGCAGCGGGGCCGGCGCGGTGCTGTCGCATCGGGGTCAAGGCAGCGCCAGGCTCACCGCTAGCATGATTTGAGCCGGCGCACAAATTGTGCAGCGGGCTGGCATCCAGGAGACCCCCATGGATCAAGATCGACGCGGCGCGATGCAGGCCTGGGCCGCGGCGGCCGCCGGCCTGACCCTGTTGCCAGCGGCCCGCCAGGCGCAGGCCTTCGCGGTGCCCGACCTGGCGGCCCAGGCCTACACCCGGCTCGACCCGGGCGACAAGCCGGTACGTGGCGGCACGCTGCGGCTGGCGGTGTCGCAATACATCGGCAACATGAACCCCAACCGCTGGCCGGTCAACGACTGGGTCTCGCTCAGCTACTTCCATGAGAAGCTGATGGTCAACGATGGCGCCTACCGGCCCACCGTGCCCTACCTGGCCGAATCGGTGGAACGCGACAGCCCCAACTCGGTGCTGATCACCTTGCGCCCGGGGGTGCAGTTCCACGACGGCACGCCGCTCACCGCCGAGGCGCTGAAGTACCAGTTCGAGTGGATCCGCAAACCCGAAAATGCCGCCTGGACGGTGGGCCAGCTGGCCGAGCTCGACAGCCTGGAGGTGGTTGGCCTGCTCAAGCTGCGGCTCACGCTCAAGCATGCCTGGGCCTCCTTCGAAGGGGTGTTGTCGGGCGCGGTGGGCTACCTGATGTCGGCCACCGCGCTGCAGCAGGATGCCAAGAAATTCGAGTCCAGCGCGCCCAAGGGCCTGGGGCCCTTCACGGTGGACGAGGCCAGCCCGGGCAATTTTCTCAAGCTCAAGCGCAACCCCAACTGGTGGCTGGCCAAGGCCCTGGGGCGGCCCGACGCGCCTTATTTCGATGGCATGCTGATCTCGGTGATCCCGGACCCGTCGGTGCGGCTGGCCAACTTCCGCGCCGGCAAGATCGACATCCTGACCCTGGACAAGCCGCAGTACGCCGCGCTCTACCAGGACAAGAACGTCAACCTGCAGATCCAGCCCGGCAACCATGCGGCGGCCTACCGCTTCAACAGCGCCAAGGGCCCCTGCACCGACCCGCGGGTGCGCAAGGCCATCAGCCACGCGATCGACCGCAAGGCCCTGATCGACGGCACCCAGTTTGGCCTGGCCCGGCCGGCCAACGGCCTGTTTCCGTCCGACCACTGGGCCTACAACCCGGCCATCAAGGCGGTGGACCACAACCCGGTGATGAGCAAAGAGTTGCTGGCCCAGGCCGGCTTCGACAAGGGCCTGACGATCAAGGGCTATGTGCTGAACACGCCCGAAGCCATCCAGGTGGCCGAGGCGGTGAAGAACATGCTGCAGCAGGTGGGCGTCCAGTGGCAGTTCGACGCGCTGGCGCCGGTGGCGGCGGCCGCGCGGCGCACCGCCGGCGACTACGACATGGCCACCGGCGGCTGGGTCTTCATCCTCGACCCCGACCTGTGCATGACCGGGCTGTACCACCCCAGCGGCAATTTCTCGCAGGGCCGCGCCGCCAATCCCGATCTGCTCAAGGGCATAGACGCGGCCCGCAATGAGCTTGCGGTCGCCAAACGCCAGGCGATGTACCAGGCCTTGGGCAAGCAGGTGGCCGACGACCACCTGGACGCCTGGCTGTGGTGGGACCTGACCGCCACCGCCTACCAGAAGTGGGTGCGCGGGGTCAGCTACGACGGCAACCTGCGCTTCAAGGAATCCTGGTGGTTCACCCACCCGCTGTGGTTTGCCGACGGCAAGCCGGGCAGCACGGGTTGAAACCCCGGCGCTTCGGCCCGCAGCGCCAGGTCCGCCCGCGGCTAGCCTGCACCGGCCCCTGACCCCATGCTTCAGTTTCTGCTGGTGCGCTGCCTGCATGCGGCCATCGTGTTGGGCATCGTGGTGGTGGTGTCGTTCTCGGCGGTGCAGCTGATGCCGGGCGACGCCCTGCTGGCGGCAATCGAGGCCACCGGCGAGCTGGCCGACGGCCGCGGCCTGGACGCAGTGCGCAAGCTCTATGGCCAGGACGGCACGGCCTGGCAGCAGTTCTGGCGCTGGCTGGGCAAGTTCGTCCAGGGCGACTGGGGCCTGTCGATGGGCTCGGGCCAGGCGGTGATGGCGATGTTCCTGCAGCGCGCACCGGTGACGCTGGAGCTGTTCTTCGGCGGCCTGCTGTGGGCCCTTTGCCTGGGCGTGCCCATCGGCATGGTCTGCGCCTTCAAGCGCGGCAGCGCGCTCGACAGCTGGCTGTCGGGCGGCAGCCTGGTGGGCCTCGCGCTGCCGCCCACCTTCGAGGCCCTGGCGCTGATCTACCTGTTCGCGGTGATCCTCAAATGGCTGCCGCCCTCGGGCTACACCCCCTTCTTCGACGACCCGGCGGCCAATCTGCAGGCCATGCTGCTGCCCACCTTCGTGCTGGGCTCGCACCTGGCCGGGGTGCTGGCGCGTTATGTGCGCTCCAGCCTGCTGGACAACCTGCGCCAGGATTTCATCCGCACCGCCCGGGCCAAGGGCCTGAGCGAGGTCGAGATCCTGCTGCGCCATGCGCTGCGGCCGTCTATGGTGCCCATCGTCACGGTGCTGGGCTTCAGCTTTGGCGGCATGCTGGCCGGCGCCTTCATCATCGAGGTGATCTTTGCCCTGCCGGGGGTCGGCCGCATGGCGGTGAACGCCATCTTCGAGAAAGACTTTCCGGTGATCCAGGCGGTGCTGGTGGTGAGCGCGCTGAATGTGCTGGTGGTCAACTTCCTGGTCGACATCGCTTACGCGCTGCTCGACCCGCGCATCCGCATCCAATGAGCGCCACCGCCCTGCCAGACACCGCGGTGTTGACCCTGGCCCCGCCGCTGGGCCGGCGCATCGCTGCCACTCTGCTGGCGCTGTGGCGCCTGCGCCCGGTGGTGCGATTCGGCCTGGTGGTGCTGGCGGCGATGCTGCTGATGGCGGCCATCGCCCCGCTGATCGCACCCTACGGGGTCGACCAGCAGGATCTGCGGCAGGTCACGCAGGGCCCGTCGGCCAGGCACTGGCTGGGCACCGACAACCTGGGCCGCGACATGCTTACCCGGGTGATCTACGGCGGCCGGGTGCCGCTGCTGGTGGCGGCGGTGGCCACGCTGGTGGCGGCGTCCATCGGGGTGCTGCTGGGCCTGGTGGCTGGCCTGCTGGGCGGCTGGGTGGACGCGCTGCTGATGCGCGCGGCCGACGCCTTCATCTGCTTCCCCTCGCTGGTGTTCACGCTGGTGATGTCGGCCCTGATCGGCCCGGGCATCCACAACGTGATCCTGTCCTTCGCGGTCTTCGGCTGGACCGGTTTTGCCCGCATCACCCGCGGCCAGGTGCTGGTGGTGCGCGAGCTGCAGTATGTGGAGGCGGCGCGCGCCATCGGCATGTCGCGCCGGCGCGTGCTGCTGTGCCATGTGCTGCCCAATGTGCTGACGCCGCTGATCGTGGCCGCCTCGCTGACCGCCGGCAACGCCATCCTGGTGGAGGCTGGCGCGTCCTTCCTGGGCGTGGGCGCGCAGCCGCCCACCGCCAGCTGGGGGCGCGAGCTGCAGACCGGCTTCCGCCTGCTCGAGGCCGCGCCGATGATCGCCTTCTCGTCCGGTCTGATGATCACCCTGGCGGTGCTGGCCTTCAACTACATCGGCGACGGCCTGCGCGACCTGCTCGACCCGCGGGTGGTGCGCTGATGGCCGCGCCACCCCGCACCGGCCTGGCCGGCACTGCGCCCGCCGCCCCGGTGCTGCAGGTCAAGGGCCTGCGGGTGGACTACCCCACACCAAAGGGCACAGTGCGCGCGGTCGACGGGATTTCCTTCGACGTGGCGCCGCGCGAGATCGTGGCCCTGGTGGGCGAAAGCGGCTGCGGCAAGAGCGCCACCGCGCTGGCCATCCTGCGCCTGATCACGGCGCCGGGCCGGGTGTCGGCCGGGCAGATCCTGTTCGACGGCGAAGACCTGCTGCTGGCCAGCCCGGCGCGGCTGCGCCAGATCCGCGGCCAGCACATCGCGATGGTCTTCCAGGAGCCGATGTCCAGCCTGAACCCGGTGCAACGCATCGGCGACCAGGTGGCCGAGCCCTTGCTGCAGCACCGGCTGGCCAGCCCGGCCGAGGCCTGGCAAAGGGCGGCCGGGCTGCTGCGGCGGGTCAACATCCCGGACGCCGAGGCCCGCCTGCACGACTACCCGCACCAGTTCTCGGGCGGCATGCGCCAGCGCGTGATGATCGCCACCGCGATGGCCTGCGGCCCGCGCCTGATCGTGGCCGACGAGCCCACCACCGCGCTGGACGTGACGGTGCAGGCGCAGATCCTGGCGCTGCTGCGCAATGCCGTGCTGGCCGACGGCACCGGCCTGCTGCTGATCACCCACAACCTGGGCGTGGTGGCCCGCTATGCCGACCAGGTGCATGTGATGTACGGCGGCGAGATCGTTGAATCGGCCCACGCCGACGCGCTGTATGCCCGGCCCAGCCACCCCTATACCCGCGGCCTGCTCAACTCGGTACCCCGGCTGAGCCAGGCGCCGGGCCAGCGCCTGGTGCCCATCACCGGCCAGCCCTTCGACGCCTTGAACCGCCCGGGCGGCTGCGCTTTTCACCCACGCTGCCCGCAGGCCATGGACCGTTGCCGCAGCCAGGCCCCGCCGGTGCTGCAGGCCGGCGCAGGCCACCAGGCGCGCTGCTGGCTGCTGGCCGACAGCCCTGCCCCGATCAAGGTGGCCGCATGCTGAAGGCCGTGGGCGTCGAGGTCCGCTTCCAGCGCAAGGGCCGCAGCCGCCTGTGGGGCGGCGGCCAGACCCTGCGCGCGGTGGCCAGCGTGAGCCTGGAGATCGGCGCCGGCGAGACCTTGGGCCTGGTGGGCGAGAGCGGCTGCGGCAAATCCACGCTGGGCCGGGCGCTGCTGCAACTGGTGCGCCCGCAGGCCGGCCGCATCGAGTTCGAAGGGGTCGACCTGTGCGGCCTGAGCGAGGCCCAGCTGCGGCCCTACCGGCGCAAGATGCAGATGGTCTTCCAGGACCCGTTCAGCTCACTCAACCCGCGCCTGAGCGTGGGCCAGGCGGTGGCCGAGCCCATGACCGTGCACGGCCTGGCCCCGGCCGATGAACTGGCCGGCCGGGTGGCCGAGCTGTTCGAGCTGGTGGGCCTGGCGGCCAACACCGTCAACCGCTACCCGCATGAGTTCAGCGGCGGCCAGCGCCAGCGCGTGGGCATTGCCCGTGCGCTGGCCGCGCGGCCGTCCTTGCTGGTCTGCGACGAGCCGGTGTCGTCGCTGGACGTGTCGATCCAGGCCCAGATCGTCAACCTGTTCGAAGACCTGCGCGCCCGGCTCGGCCTGGCCTATCTGTTTGTCTCGCATGACCTGGCGGTGGTGCGCCATCTGTCAGACCGTATCGCGGTGATGTACCTGGGCCGCATCGTCGAGGTGGCCGGCAAGCATGACCTCTACCAGCAGCCGCTGCACCCCTACACCCGGCTGTTGCTGGACGCCGTGCCCACCACCGACCGGGCCTTCGAGCAACAGCGTGCGCCGCAGCTATTGCAGGGCGAAATCCCCAGCCCGCTGAACCCGCCGCCGGGCTGCCCTTTCCACCCGCGCTGCCCGCAGGCGATGGCGGTGTGCCGCGAGCAGGTGCCGCCAGGCCGGGCCCTGGGCGACGGGCGCTGGGTGGCCTGCCACCTGCACCGCTAGCGCTTCATGGCTCAAGCGCCGGCGACCCAACCCACCCATTCATGCAGGGCCCAGCGGGTCTGGGCCAGGCCATCGGCCGACGGCAGCCAGTCGCCCAATGACCCGCCGGACTGGCGCAGCTTACCGCCCAGCGGGGCCGCCACCAGGGCCAGCGTCAGGCCCTGGCGGGCGGCCTCGCGCCGAAACGCCGCCAGCGCCCGCTGCTGGTGGAAATCATGGGTCACCAGCACGATGCTGTGGACCCCGTCCTGGGCCAGCAAATCCAGCGTGAAGCGGGCGTTCTCGGCGGTGTCGCGCGAGCGCGATTCAACCCAACGCAGCGGCAGGCCGCTGTCGCGGGTCGCCACCCGGGCGGCAATCTCGGCTTCGCTGGGCCCGGGCAGCGCGCCATGCCCCACACCGCCCGAAAACGCCACCGGCAGGCGGGTCTGGCGCGCCAGCCAAAGGCCGTAGCGCAGGCGCTCGGCGGTGAGCGGGGCGAGATCGGGCTGGCCGTACTCGGGTGCTGACAGGCGCCGGCCCGCGCCCAGCACCACGATGGCGGTGTGCGGCGCGGCCACCAGGGCGCCGCGCCGGGCCGCATCCAGGGCCGGCGGCGGGCGGGTCAACCCCTGCACCAATGCCGCGCCCACCACCGGGGTGCAGGCGGCCCACAGGCCGGCCAGGCCGGCGAGCACAAAGGCCCAGCCCAGGCCGGGGCGCCGGCGCAAGGCCAGTGCGCCCCAAAGCACCAACAGCAGCAGGGGCAGGGGCGGCAGCAGCAGCGCCCCGAAGAAGGGCTTGAGGCCACCCCAACCCATCGAGGCAATCCAGTCGTTCATGGCGGGTGGGGCAGGGGCGGCTTGGTCGCAGGGCGGGGCCTGATCTTAGGGGGGCGCTGGCCAGATCGGTCTCGCACGCGACGGATTTCGCTGCAAGCCTGGCGTTCAATCAGGTCTTTGCACACTGCCTCACAAGCCCTGCCCTGAAAGCCCCACATGAAACTCCAAGCCGGTCAGATTGCGGTCATCACAGGCGGGGGCACCGGCATCGGCCGGGCGCTTTGCCGGCAGCTCAGTGCCAGCGGCCTGCATGTGGCGATGTGCGATGTCTCGGCCGCTGCGATGGCCGAGGCCCTGTGCCTGGCCCAGGCGCCGGCCGGCACCCGGGTGAGCACCTGCGTGGCCGATGTCAGCCAGGAGGCCCAGGTGCTGGCCTTCCGCGATGCGGTGGCCCGCGACCATGACACTGCGCACATCCACCTGCTGATCAACAACGCTGGCATCGGCGGGGGCGGCAGTTTCGTCAGCGGCGAGCGCGCCGACTGGGAGCGCACCTTCAACACTGACTGGTATGGCGTCTACCACGGCGCACGCGCCTTTCTGCCCATGCTGGTGGCCGGCAGCGGTGGCTGCATCGTCAATGTCAGCAGCGTCAACGGCTTCTGGGCCAGCCTGGGCCCGGGCGTGCCGCACACCGCCTACAGCGCGGCCAAGTTTGCGGTCAAGGGCTTCACCGAGGCCCTGATCAACGACCTGCGCATCAACGCACCGCATGTGCGCTGCGCGGTGGTGATGCCCGGCCACATCGGCACCTCGATCGCGCTGAATACCTATGACGCGATGAGCCTGACGCCGGAACAGGTGGCCGTGGCGCGGTCCCGCATGGTCAGGGCCGGCGCGCCGGTGGCAACCTTGCCCGACGCGGCCATCCGCCAAATGATCCACCAGCGCGCCATCGACTTCCGCGACAAGGCCCCGACCACCGCCGATCAGGCCGCCAGCATCATCCTGGACGGCGTGCGTGCCGACCGCTGGCGCATCCTGGTGGGTGATGACGCCGAGCGCCTGGACCTGATGGTGCGCCAGGACCCCGAACAGGCCTATGAAGACAGCTTTGCCGCCGCCTGGACTGCCGCCAAGGCGCCGCCCGCCGGGCAGCCCACCAGGCCGCCCGCCCAAGCCGCAGCCGGGGCCTGAGCCGGTGAGCGCCACGCCCGCCCCGGCCCGGCCGGTACTGGCCTTCAACCCGCTGTCGCCGGATTTCATCCGCGACCCCTACCCCTTCTACCAGCAGCTGCGCACCCATGCGCCGATGCTGCCCTCGCCCTTTGGCGGGATGCTGGCCAGCCGCCATGCCGAAGTCAGCCTGGTGCTGCGCGACAAGCGATTTGGCAAGGATTTCGTCAGACGCATCACCCAGCGCCTGGGCGCGCCAATGCTGGACGAGCCGGTCTACCGCAGCATGCGCCACTGGATGCTGACCCAGGACCCGCCCGACCACACCCGGCTGCGCGGCCTGGTGGTGAAGGCCTTCACCGCCCGGCGGGTGGAAGACATGCGCCCGCGCATCCAGGCCATCGTCGACGCGTCCATCGACCGCGTGGGCGGGCGCGGCCAGATGGACCTGATCGACGAATTCGCCTTCCGCCTGCCGGTGGTGGTGATCTGCGACATGCTGGGCATCCCCGAGGAAGACCATGACATCTTCTTCCAGCGCGAGCGCACCGGCGGCCGGCTGCTCGACCCGGTGCCGCTG
The DNA here is from genome assembly GCA_031410435.1 of Betaproteobacteria bacterium. Classification (GTDB taxonomy): domain Bacteria; phylum Pseudomonadota; class Gammaproteobacteria; order Burkholderiales; family Burkholderiaceae_C; genus Pseudaquabacterium. The sequence continues at coordinate 10,267 of JANNZD010000002.1, forward strand.
AGCCGCGCCGAGATCGACGCGGCGAATGCCGCGCACCTGGCCTCGACTGCCTATTTCCAGGGCCTGTTCGAGCGGCGCCGGCGCGCGCCGGGCAACGACCTGACCACCCAGCTGGTGCAGGCCGAGGAAGACGGCAGCCAGCTCTCGAACGAGGAGCTCACCGCCAACATCATCCTGTTGTTCGGCGCCGGGCATGAGACCACCGTCAACCTGATTGGCAATGGCCTGCTGGCCCTGCACCGCAATCCGGCGCAGCTGGCCCTGCTCAAGGCCCGGCCCGACTTGATCGGCAATGCGGTGGAAGAGTTCCTGCGCTACGACTCGTCGGTGCAGCTCACCAGCCGGGTGGCGCTGGAAGACATCGACGACCTGGGCGGCAGGGCCATCCCCCAGGGTGAAAGCGTGCTGTGCCTGTTGGGCTCGGCCAATCACGACCCGGCGGCCTACCCCGATCACCCCGAGCGGCTGGACATCACCCGGCCCAACATCCGGCCCCAATCCTTCGGTGGCGGCATCCACTACTGCCTGGGCGCGCAGCTGGCCCGCATCGAGGCCGAAGTGGCCATCGCCACCTTGCTGCGCCGCCTGCCCGACCTGGCCCTGGACGATGCGCAGAACCCCGAGTGGCGGCCGACCTTTGTGCTGCGCGGCCTGAAGCGCCTGCCGGCCCATTGGTAGCACCGAGCGCCGGCCCGGGCTAGGATGCCCGCTCAACCCCAGGAGCAGCCGATGACCACAGGCAGGCAACAAGTGCCAGGCAGCCGCGACGTGGCGGTGGCCATCAACGACGCGCTCAGCGTCGGCGGTGACCTGACGGTGCAGGTGGGCCGCAACAGCAGCTTCACCGTCACCGCCAACCAGACCCAGACCGTGGAGAAGAACCTCACGGTCAAGGCCAACAAGCAGCTGCGCATCATCGCCGCTGACTCTCTGGAGCTGGTCTGCGGCGACGCCAGCATCGTGATGAAGAAGGACGGCAGCATCCAGATCCGGGGCAAGGACATCAGCATCGCGGGCAGCGGCAAGATCGACGTCAAGGCCAGCGGCGATGTGGTGATCAAGGGCAGCAAGGTCTCGCAGAACTGAGGCCGGCGGGCGGTCTCACAGGTCGCAGGCCAGGCGCAGGCCGCTGAACTGCCAGCGCGCCTGCGCCGGGAAGAAGTTGCGGTAGCTCAAGCGCGCATGGCCGCGCGGCGTGGCAAAAGAGCTGCCGCGCAACACGGTCTGGTCGACCATGAACTTGCCGTTGTATTCGCCCACCGCGCCTTGCCAGGGGCGGTAGCCCGGGTAGGCGCTGTAGGCGCTGGCGGTCCACTGCCACACCGCGCCCCGGGCCTGACCCAGGCGCGGCAGGGCCTGCGGGCCGGCCTCGGCGCGCGCGGCTTGTGGATGCAGCCAGTCGCTGGCCGGATCCTGCAAGCCCGGCGCGCCGGCCGGGGGCTCGGCGCTGGCGTTGACGGCGGCATGCTCCCACTCGGCTTCAGTGGGCAGGCGCAACGCCCGGCCGCTGTGCGCTGCGGCCCAGCGGGCATAGGCATCGGCCTCGTACAAGTTCAGGTGCAGCGCCGGTGCGGCGGCTGCCAGCGGCTGCAGGCCATGCAGGGTGAACACCTGCCAGCCCGTCGCGCCGTCGGCCTGCCAGTACAACGGCGCCCGCACCTGCTGGCTGCACACCCAATCCCAGCCCGCAGACAACCACCAGCGTGCATCGCGGTAGCCGCCTTCGGCCACAAAGGCGGCGAACTCACCCTGGGTCACCAGGCGGTCGGCCAGGGCATGCGGCGCCAGCCAATGCCGGTGGCGCGGGGTTTCGTTGTCGAACGCGAAGCCTGCGCCGGCGTGGCCGATGTCTACCGCGCCGCCGCCCCATTCGATCCAGCCTGGCGGCGGCGGCGGCGGTGCCGCGCCCGCGCCGCGACCAGGCGCCGGCCGGTAGACGGGCCGCAAGGGGTTGCAGGCCAACAGATGTTTCAGGTCGGTCAGCACCAGTTCCTGGTGTTGTTGTTCATGGTGCAGGCCCAGGGTCAGCAAGGCCAGGGTGTCGGGCGACGGGTTGCGCGCCAGCAGCGTCAGCACCCGGGCGTCCACGGCGGCGCGGTAGGCCAGCACCTCGGCCAGCCCGGGGCGGGTGATCAGGCCGCGCTGGGGCCGGGCATGCTGCTCACCCACCGCGTGGTAGTAGCTGTTGAACAGCACGCGAAAGGCCGGGTGGTGCGGCCGGAAGCCCGGCTCGGCCGGTTCCAGCACCATGGTCTCGAAGAACCAGGTGGTGTGTGCCAGATGCCATTTGGTGGGGCTGGCATCAGGCATGCTCTGCACCTGCGTATCGGCCTCGCTGAGCGGCGCGGCCAGCGCCAATGACAGCGCGCGCACGGCCGCGAACCGATCGGCCAGCTGGCTGGGGGTGGTTTGGGTGGTCAGGGACATGGCAGACGGCGACAGATGGCCAGGGGGAACCAGGCCCGGGCGGCCGGCAGGGGCGGCGTCGACAGATCCGGCATGGCGGGGATGATAGGTACGCCGACTTCAGATTTCGGATGCCTTGGCCGGCATCAACGCCGGTTGGCCGGCGCGTCACGCGCCAGCAGCGGCTGGCGCCAGACCCAGGCGATGGCCGCCGTCAGCAGCAGGCCCAGCGCGACATAGGCCAGCACCAGCCTGGCGAAGCCGATCACCGGGATCAGCGCGCCAGCGGCCAACAGGCCCAGCGGCAGGGTGTAGATGGCCAGCATGCGCACGCCCATCACCCGGCCGCGGAAGCGCTGGTCCGACATGCGCAGCAAGATGATGGACAGGCAAACCATGCTCAGGCTCTGGTTCAGCCCGGCGCCCATGAACAGCGCCATTGCCAGCGGCACGCCCACCGGCCCGGCCAGGCCCAGCAGGCACAGGTACCAGAGCACGCAGGTCAACAGCATGGTGCGGGCCGGGCGCAGGTGCGCGCCCAAGGTGCTGATGGTGAGGGACCCGAGCAGCGCGCCGCCGGCAAAGCTGGCCACCAACCAGCCCAGACCACGCTGGTCGAAGTGGAAGATGTCGCGGGCGATGTAGGGCATCAGCCCCCCTGTGAAGGGATAGGCGCTCAAGTTGACCAGGGCCGCCACCGTCATCGCCGCCAACAGTATTGGCGTGTGCCAGATGTAGGCCAGCCCTTCGCGCAGTTCACGCCACGGCGACGGCCGCGCCGCCACCGCCTGGCCCGCAAGCAGCGGGGCCTGGTGGTAGCCACTGTCGGCACGCAAGGTGAGCAGCGCGCCGGCCAGGTGGATCAGCGTGATGCCCGCATACGCCACCACCATGCCGAACACCGCCACCACGCCCGCGCCCACCAGGGCGCCGGCCACCTTGGCCGAATCCATGCTGGTGCGCGAGATGCCCATCGCCGCCATCAGGTGCTGCGGCGGCACGGTGGCCCCGACCAGCGCCGTGCGCATGCCGATGTCGGACGGGCGCAGCATGCCGGCCACACCCGCCACAGCCAGCACGGCCCAGGGGCTGAGGTGGCCGCTGGCCGCCAGCAGCAGGATCACGCCAGACAGCGTGGCATAAGCAAACCGCATGCTGGCCAACACCCGCCGCAGGCCCACCCGGTCGCCCAGCGTGCCCAGCAGGGGTGAGGCCAGCGTGCCGATGAACTGCAGTGCACCAAAGGCGGTGAGCATCAACACCGAACCGGTCTGCACCAGCACGTACCAGCCCAGGATCAGCGTCTCCATCTCCAACGCCCAGGCCGTGCACAGGTCGGCGGGCCACTGGAAACAAAAACTTCGGCTCGCAAATGGGGCCAGAAATGGCCAAGCCACCGGTGCGGGCGGTCTTGCTTCTTCGGCGCTGCCCATGGCGCGGTCTCCTTGTGCAACGCCGGATATTGCACCGGGGTGGGCAACCCCGGCGAGCACCTGAGCGACAGGCCGCACGTGTTCAGCCCATGCGAAGATCTGGCCACCATGCTGCCCACCGATGCCAGCGACGCCCACGACGACGCCGCGCCGGCCTCCTGGGAAGCCGCGTACCCCGAACTGAAGAAGATCGCCCGCGCGCGCCTGCACTCGGCCCAGCACGGCGCGCCAGGCCTCAACACCACGGCCCTGGTTCACGAGAGCTTTCTGCGGCTGGCCGGACGGGTGGATGCGCTGCGCTTCACTACCCGGGGCCACTTCTATGCCTACGCGGCGCGGGTGATGCGCTCGGTGATCGTTGACCTCGTGCGTGAGCGGCAGGCCGACCGACGCGGCGGCGGCGTGGCCGACCTGACCCTGGACACCGTGGTGGCCAATGGCCTTGCCGCCGACGGCAGCACCGAGGCCCTGCGGGTGGATGAGGCGCTGAACGCACTGGCCACCGTCGAGCCCCGCCTGGCCCAGGTGGTGGAGATGCGCTACTTCGCCGGCATGACCGATGAAGAGATCGCCCAGGTGCTGGGCCTGACCGACCGCACCGTGCGCCGCGACTGGGACAAAGCCCGGTTGCTGCTGCGCAGCATGCTGGATTGATGTCCGGATCCCACCGCCCGGGCCGTTGGTCGTACCAGCCATGACCACCCTGCCCTGCCCGCCCGAACACTGGCCCGCCTTCTCGCACCGGCTAGACGCCTTGCTGGCCTTGCCAGCGGCCGACCGCGCTGCCGCGCTCGATGCCTTGCCCGCCGATGAAGCGGTGCTGCGCCCCTGGCTGGCCACAGTGCTGGCGCAGCAGCCCGGGGCCTTGGCCGATGGCTACCTCAGCGCCCCGCGCCTGGCGCCAGACGCCGATGCAGGCCCGGCCCACCGCGCCGGCCAGCGCATCGGCCCCTGGCAACTGCTGCGTGAGTTGGGGCGTGGCGGCATGGGCGTGGTGTGGCTGGCCGAGCGGGCTGACGGCGCCTACACCCGCCAGGTGGCGCTGAAGCTGCCGCACCGCCACCTGCTGGAAAACCTGAACGCCGCCGGTGTGCGCCAGCGCTTTGCCCGCGAACGCGACATCCTGGCCGGGTTGTCGCACCCGCACATCGCGCGCTTCTACGATGCTGGCGTGGCCGAAGAGCTGCCGGCCGATGGCAGTACCGCCGGGGGCCAGCCCTGGCTGGCACTGGAAGCCGTGCACGGCCTGCCCATCACCACCTGGTGCCAGCAGCAGGGCCTGCCGCTGGATGCCCGCCTGGCCTTGTTCGACCAGGTGGCCGATGCGGTGACCCACGCCCACGGCCGGCTGGTGGCCCACCGCGACCTGAAGCCGGCCAATGTGCTGGTGACGGCCGACGGCCAGGTCAAGTTGCTGGACTTCGGCATCGCCAAGCTGCTGCAGGCCGGCGAGGTGGGTGATCCGGCGGTTGATGCCGACAGCACCGTGCTCACCCGCGCCCAGGGCGTGCTGGCCACGCCGCAGTACGCCGCGCCCGAGCAATTGGTGGGTGGCCCGGTGAGCGTGGCCACCGATGTGTACGCGCTGGGGCTGATGCTGTTCGAGCTGTTGGCCGGGCAAGCGGCCTTTGCCGGCCGGCGGCGTGATGCGGCACTGGATGAAACGCCGCAACCGTCACGCCTGGCGGCCACGCCAGCCCTGCGCAAGGCCTTGGCGGGCGACCTGGACGCCATCGTTGCCCAGGCCCTGCAGCACGCACCCGAGGCACGTTATGCCTCGGTGTCGGCACTGGCCGACGACCTGCGGCGCCACCGCCAGCACCTGCCGGTGCACGCCCACCGCCTGGGTGCCGCTGCGCGGCTGGCCCGCTTTGTTCGCCGGCACCGGCTGCCGGTGGCACTGGGCGGTGCACTGGCGCTGGCCCTGGCGATGGGCGTGGGCGGCGTGCTTTGGCAAACCCAGGAGGCACGCGCCCAGGCCCGCCGTGCCGAAGCGGTGAAGGACTTTCTGCTGGGCACCTTCAGCGCGGCCGATCCTCGGCTGGCCGGCGGCAAGCCCGACGGCCAGACCACCGCCAAGACCCTGCTCGACCGCAGCGC
>JANNZD010000003.1:0-1522 GCA_031410435.1 Betaproteobacteria bacterium
CTGCTGTGCGGCTTCGCGGTCTGGGGCATGTGGGGGATCATCACGGTGCAGATGCTCAACCTGGGCTTCCCCTTCACCCAGGCCGAGCTGTTCACCCTCACCGCCATCGCCGGCATTTCGGGCGCGACCATGCGCATCCCGGCGTCCTTCCTGATCCGGCTGGCGGGTGGTCGCAACACCATCTTCCTGACCACCGCGATGCTGCTGGCGCCGGCCATCGGCACCGGCATCGCGCTGCAGCACAAGGACTGGCCGCTCTGGGCCTTTCAATTGATGGCGCTGTGGTCGGGCGTGGGCGGCGGCAACTTTGCCAGCTCGATGTCCAACATCAGCAGCTTCTTCCCCAAGCGCCTGCAGGGCACGGCGCTGGGGCTGAATGCCGGCCTGGGCAACTTCGGCGTGACGACGATGCAGATCGTGATCCCGCTGGTGATGACGGTGAGCCTGTTCGGCGGAGTTTTTGGCGGATGGGGCGGCGAGCCGATGACGCTGGTCAAGGACAGCGGCTGGATCTTCGGCAAGATCTTGGCCGGCACGCCCACCTGGATCCAGAACGCGGGCTTTGCCTGGGTGCTGTCGCTGGTGCCCTTGTCGGCCCTGTGCTGGTTCGGCATGAAGAACCTGAAGACCGTCTCACCCAACACCGGCTCGCCGCTGGTGGCCTTTGCCAAGATCACCTACCTGTACTCGCTGGCCTTCGTGCCGTCGATCTTCATGCTCTACCTCTACCTGCCCAAGCCGACCGGGCTGGGGTTACTGAGCATGTGGGTGGCGATCCCGCTGGACGTGATCCTGGCGCTGGCGGTGATGAAGCTGGCCGCCTTCGGCGAGATGAAGGAGGGCGTGGCCAAGCAGTTCGCGATCTTCCGCAACAAGCACACCTGGTCGCTCACCGCGCTGTATATCGTCACCTTCGGGTCCTTCATCGGCTTCTCGATGGCGCTGCCGCTGGCCATCACGGTGATCTTCGGCATCAGCCATCTGGCCGACGCCAACGGCGTGATGCAGCACACGCTGAAGAATCCGAACGCGCCGTCGGCACTGACCTATGCCTGGATCGGGCCTTTCGTAGGCGCGGCGGTGCGGCCGCTGGGCGGCTGGATATCGGACAAGGTGGGCGGCTCCATCGTCACCCAGATCATCTCGCTGGTGATGGCCGTGGCCTCGGTGGCGGTGGGCTACGTGATGATGCAGGCCTATGGCTCGGCCACGCCCGAGCAGTACTTTCCGATGTTCCTGGGCCTGTTCATGCTGCTGTTCTTTGCCAGCGGCATCGGCAATGGCAGCACCTTTCGCACCATCGGCGTGATCTTCGACCGCAGCCAGGCCGGCCCGGTGCTGGGCTGGACCTCGGCCATCGCCGCCTATGGCGCCTTCATCGCGCCAGTGGTGATCGGCGCCCAGATCAAGGCTGGCACGCCGCAGGTCGCGATGTACGGCTTTGCGGTCTTCTATGCGCTGTGCCTGGTGCTGAACTGGTGGTTCTACCTGCGTGCCGACGCCTACGTGAAGAACCCCTGAG
>JANNZD010000004.1:0-6832 GCA_031410435.1 Betaproteobacteria bacterium
CGAGATCGCCGACCGCATCCACGTGGCCCGCCTGGGCCGCCGCGCAGCGGTGCTCAACCCGAAGCAGATCGGCATGAGCGACACCGTGGCCGTGATGACCGGGGCCATGAAGCCCGAGGACATCCCGGCCGAATGCCTGGCTCTTTGACCCGGGGCACCGATCTGCCCTCTCCCACCGGAGCATGACATGCTGACACCGCACGATATCGACCTGCTCCGCAGCGCCAGCCACCCCGACCCGTTCGCGGTGCTGGGCCTGCATGCCGATGGGGCCGGCGCGCTGTGGCTGCGCGCCTGGCTGCCGGGCGCGGCCAGCGTGTCCGCAGTCGACGCCGACAGCGGCCAGGTGCTGGCAACGCTGGCCCTGCGCCATGTCGACGGCCTGTTCGAGGCCCGCCTGCCCGGCGCCGATCGGCCAAGTTACCGCCTGCAGGTGCTATGGGCCGACAGCCAGCAGGCGCTGCTGGACGACCCCTACGCCTTTCCGCCGGTGCTGGGCGAACTCGATGTCTGGCTGATGGCCGAGGGCACCCATCTGCGGCCCTACGAGGTGCTGGGCGCCCGGCCCTGCAGCCTGGCCAGCGTGGCCGGCACCGCGTTTGCGGTCTGGGCGCCGAATGCCTCACGCGTCAGCGTGGTCGGCGACTTCAACCAGTGGGATGGCCGGCGCCACCCGATGCGGTTGCGGCGCGAATGCGGCGTGTGGGAGATCTTCCTGCCCGGCGTGGCCGAGGGTGCGCTCTACAAGTACGAGATCCGCAGCCGCGAGGGTCAGGTGTTGCCGCTCAAGGCCGACCCCTATGCGCTGCGCTGCGAGCTGCGCCCGGCCACCGGCAGCGTGGTGGCCCGGCTGCCGGCGCCGGTGCCGCGCAGCGAGGCGCGCCACCGCGCCAACGCACCCGATGCACCGATCAGCATCTACGAGGTGCACCTGGGCTCGTGGCGGCGCCTGCCCGAGCAGGGCGACCGCTGGCTGACCTGGGACGAACTGGCCGACACCCTGGTGCCCTATGCCCAGGACCTGGGCTTCACCCACCTCGAGCTGATGCCGATCAGCGAGCACCCTTTCGATGGCAGCTGGGGCTACCAGACGCTGGGCCTGTATGCCCCAACCGCACGCTTCGGCGACGCCGCCGGCTTCAAGCGCTTTGTCGAGCGCTGCCACGGCGCCGGGCTGGGCGTGCTGCTGGACTGGGTACCGGCGCATTTCCCGACCGATGCCCACGGCCTGGCGCAGTTCGACGGCACCCAGCTCTATGAATACGCCGATCCGCGCGAAGGCTTCCATCAGGATTGGGGCACGCTGATCTACAACTTCGGCCGCACCGAGGTGCGCAACTTCCTGGTCGGCAATGCGTTGTACTGGCTGGAGCGCTATGGCGTGGACGGCCTGCGGGTGGACGCGGTGGCCTCGATGCTGTACCGCGACTACAGCCGCAAACATGGCGAATGGGTGCCCAATGCCCAGGGCGGGCGCGAGAACCTGGAGGCCATCGCCTTCTTCAAACGCCTGAACGAGGTGCTGGGCGCCGAGCGGCCGCAGGCGGTGACGATGGCCGAGGAGTCGACCGCCTTCCCGGCGGTGTCCAGGCCCACCTCGGTGGGCGGCCTGGGCTTCCATGCCAAGTGGAATATGGGCTGGATGCACGACACCCTGGCCTATATGGCGCGCGACCCGATCCACCGCTCCTATCACCACAATGAATTGAGCTTTGGCCTGGTGTATGCCTTCACCGAGAACTTCGTGCTGCCCCTGTCGCATGACGAAGTAGTGCATGGCAAAGGCAGCCTGCTGGCCAGGATGCCGGGCGACCGCTGGCAGCAGTTTGCCAATCTGCGCGCCTATTACGGCTTCATGTTTGGCCATCCGGGCAAGAAGTTGCTCTTCATGGGCGCGGAGTTTGCCCAGCAGGCCGAATGGAACCATGCCCAAAGCCTGGACTGGCACCTGCTGGCCGACCCGGCAGACCCGGCACACGCGGGCGTGCAGCGCCTGGTGCGCGACCTGAACCGGCTCTACCGCGACACCCCGGCGCTGCACCAGCGCGACTACCAGCCCGAGGGCTTCGAGTGGGTGGACCACCAGGATGCACAGCATGCGGTGCTGAGCTTCATCCGGCGCGGCCATGACGACGACACGCTGATGCTGGTGGTGTGCAACCTGACGCCCACGGTGCAGCAGGACTACCGCATCGGCGTGCCGCATGCGGGCTTGTACCGGGAGCAGCTGAACACCGATTCGGCACACTATGGTGGCAGCAACGTCGGCGCACCGTTTGGCGAGATCACCGCCCAGCCGCAGCCGGCGCATGGCCGAGGGCAGTCGATCACGTTGGCCCTGCCGCCGTTGGCCACGGTGTTCTTTGAATGGCGCGCCGCAAGCGCCACCCCCACCCAGGAGACGACATGACCCCGAGCAAGAAACACACGCGCCTGGCGCGCGATGCGATGGCCTTCGTGCTGGCCGGCGGCCGCGGCAGCCGGCTGATGGAGCTGACCGATCGGCGCGCCAAGCCGGCGGTGTTCTTCGGCGGCAAGACCCGCATCATCGACTTCGCGCTGAGCAATGCGCTGAACTCGGGCATCCGGCGCATCGGCGTGGCGACCCAGTACAAGGCCCACAGCCTGATCCGGCACCTGAGCCGCGGCTGGGGCTTTCTGCGCGCCGAGCGCAACGAGAGCTTCGACATCCTGCCGGCCAGCCAGCGCGTGTCCGAAGACAGCTGGTACAGCGGCACCGCCGACGCCGTCTACCAGAACATCGACATCATCGAGAGCTATTCACCGCACTACATCGTGGTGCTGGCCGGCGACCACATCTACAAGATGGACTACGAGATCATGCTGCAGCAGCATGTCGACTCGGGCGCCGCCGTCACCCTGGGCTGCCTGGAGGTGCCACGCATGGAGGCCACCGGCTTCGGCGTGATGCATGTGGACGAGCACGACACGATCGCGCATTTCGTCGAGAAGCCGGCCGACCCGCCCGGCATCCCCGGCCAGCCCGACATGGCGCTGGCGTCGATGGGCATCTATGTGTTCGACACCGAGTTTCTGTTCGAGCTGCTGCGCCGCGACGCGGCCGACCCCCACTCCAGCCACGACTTCGGCAAGGACATCATTCCCTACGTGGTCAAGCACGGCAAGGCGGTGGCGCACCGCTTCTCCAAGTCCTGCGTGCGCTCGGCGCATGAAGCCGAGGCCTACTGGCGCGATGTGGGCACGGTGGATGCCTACTGGGAATCCAATATCGATCTCACCGCGGTGCTGCCGGCGCTCGACCTCTATGACAGCGAATGGCCGATCTGGACCTACAGCGAGCTCACTGCACCGGCCAAGTTCGTGCATGACGAGCCCCAGCGCCGCGGCACCGCGGTGGCCTCGCTCGTGTCGGGCGGCTGCATCGTCTCGGGCAGCACGTTGTGGCGCTCGTTGTTGTTCACCGGCGTGCGCACCCATTCCTACGCCGACATCAAAGAGGCCATCATCCTGCCCTATGTCACGGTGGGCGGTGGCGCCCGGCTGAGCAAGGTGGTGATCGACCGCAGCGTGAAGATCCCCGACGGCTTGGTGGTGGGTGAAGACCCGGTGCTCGATGCGCAGCGCTTCCGCCGCACCGACAAGGGCGTGTGCCTGATCACCCAGGCCATGCTGGACCGGCTGGAGGCCTGAGGTGGCAGCAGCCCATGCCGCGCCGGCACCGGCCAGCAGCCCGCCGCCGCCCACGCTGCGCGTGCTGGGCGTGGCGTCCGAGCTGTTCCCGCTGGTCAAGACCGGGGGGCTGGCCGACGTGACGGGTGCGCTGCCGGCGGCACTGGCGCCGCATGGCATCGAGCTGCGCACCCTGCTGCCAGGCTACCCGGCGGTGCTGTCGGCGCTGGGCGCCGCGCCGGCGCTGGCCACCTGGGCCGGCTTCTTTGGCGGCGCTGCGCGCATCCTGGCCGCGCCGGTAGCGGGCCAGACCCTGCTGGTGCTGGACGCCCCCCACCTCTACGCCCGCGCCGGCAACCCCTACCTGGACGCCAGTGGCCGCGACTGGTCGGACAACGCGCTGCGCTTTGCCGCATTGGCCAACGCCGCAGCGCGCATCGGCTGGGGCGAGCTGCCCGGCTTCGTGCCCGAGGTGCTGCATGCGCATGATTGGCAGGCCGCATTGGCGCCGGCCTATGTGCATTACCTGGGCGCTGGCAAGCGCCGCCCGGCCACCGTGCTGACCCTGCACAACCTGGCCTTCCAGGGCCGCTTCCCGGCCCAGGCCTGGGGCCAGCTCGGCCTGCCCGAGGCGGCCTTTGCCACCCAGGGGCTGGAATACCACGGTGACATCGGCTACCTCAAGGCCGGCATCCACTTTGCCGACGCCATCACCACCGTCAGCCCCAGCTATGCGCAGGAGATCCGCGGCCTGGCCGGCGGCATGGGGCTGGACGCGATGCTGCGCTGGCGCGGTGCGGCGCTGTCGGGCATCGTCAACGGCATCGACACCGAGGTCTGGAACCCGGCCACCGATGCCCAGCTGGCGCGCCCCTTCAATGCGCGCAGCCTGGCCAACCGGCAGCACAACAAGCGCGCGGTCGAGGCCCGCTTCGGCCTGCCGGCCGATGACGCGCCGCTGCTTTGCATGATCAGCCGGCTCACCACCCAGAAGGGCATAGACCTGGTGGCCGCCGGCCTGGACGCGCTGGTGGACGCCGGCGCGCGCCTGGTGGTGCTGGGCAATGGCGACGCCGCGCTCGAGGCCGCACTGCGCGCCGGTGCCGCGCGCCACCCCGAGCGGGTGGCGGTGACCATCGGCTATGACGAGGGCCTGTCCCACCTGATGCAGGGCGGCAGCGACGCGATCCTGATCCCGTCGCGCTTCGAGCCCTGCGGCCTGACCCAGCTGTGCGGCCTGCGCTACGGCTGCGTGCCGCTAGTCAGCCGGGTGGGCGGTCTGGCCGACACGGTGATCGACGCCAACGATGCCGCGCTCAAGGCCGGCGTGGCCACCGGTGTGATGTTCTCGGACATCACCCCCGACGGCCTGCTCGACGCGGTGCGCAAGACCGTGGCGCTCTACCGCCAGCCGCTGCTGTGGAAGGCGTTGCAACTGGCCGGTATGCGCGCCGATGTGGGCTGGCAGCGCTCGGCCGCCGAATACGCCGCGCTTTACCGGCGCCTGCCGCTGCCTGGCACCAGCGCACCGGAGACAACATGATCATCACCAGCCTGTCCACCGCGCCGATCGCCGGCATGAAGCCCGGCACCAGCGGGCTGCGCAAGAAGGTCACCGAGTTCCAGCAGCCCAACTACCTGGCCAACTTCGTGCAATCGGTGTTCAACGCGGTGCGGCCCGAGGGCGGTTTTGCCGGCCGCACCCTGGTGCTGGGCGGCGATGGTCGCTACTACAACCGCGAGGCCATCCAGCTGGTGATCCGCATCGCTGCGGCCAACGGTTTCTCGCGCTTGCTGGTGGGCCAGCACGGCATCCTGTCGACACCGGCGGCCAGCGGCGTGATCCGCCAGCAGGGCGCCTTTGGCGGGCTGATCCTGTCGGCCAGCCACAACGCCGGCGGGCCCGAAGGCGATTTCGGCATCAAGTTCAATGGCGCCAACGGCGGCCCAGCGGTCGAGCGCGTCACCGATGCGATCTACGCCCAGACCCTGGTGATCACCGAGATCCGCACGCTGGACGCGCCCGACATCGACCTGGGCGTGATCGCCAGCCACCCGGTGGGCGAGCTGCAGGTCGAGGTTTTCGACTCGGTGGCCGACTATGTCGCGTTGATGCGTGGCCTGTTCGATTTCGACGCGCTGCGCGCGCTGTTTGCGAGCGGCTTCCGGCTGGCCTTTGATGCGATGCATGCGGTCACCGGCCCCTATGCCCATGCGCTGTTCGAGCGCGAGCTGGGCGCCCCGGCCGGCACGGTGCGCAACGGCATGCCGCTGACCGACTTTGGCGGCCACCACCCCGACCCCAACCTGGTGCATGCCAAGGCCCTGTACGACCTGATGATGGCGCCCGGCGCGCCGGATCTTGGCGCGGCATCCGACGGCGACGGCGACCGCAACCTGATCATCGGCCGCGGCCTGTTCGTCGCGCCGTCCGACTCGCTGGCGATGCTGGCGGCGAATGCCCACCTGGCGCCGGCCTACCGCAGTGGCATCGTCGGCATCGCGCGGTCCATGCCCACCAGCGGTGCCGCCGACGCGGTGGCCCAGGCGCTGGGCATCCCCTGCTACGAGACGCCCACCGGCTGGAAGTATTTCGGCAACCTGCTCGACGCTGGCCGCATCACGCTCTGCGGCGAGGAGAGCGCCGGCACCGGGTCCGACCATGTGCGCGAGAAGGACGGTGTCTGGGCGGTGCTGCTGTGGCTGAGCATCCTGGCCGCGCGCGGGCAGAGCGTGCGCCAGATCGCCGAGCAGCATTGGGCCGCCTACGGCCGCCACTACTACACCCGACACGATTACGAGGAAATCGACAGCCATGCCGCGGCGGCGCTGATGCAGGCGCTGGGCGCCAAGCTACCCGGCCTGGTGGGCGCCCAGCTCGGCGGCTGGACGGTGGCCAGCGCCGACGACTTCAGCTACACCGACCCGGTGGATGGCAGCGTTTCATCGAAGCAGGGCCTGCGCATCGTCTTTGCCGATGGTTCGCGCATCGTCTACCGGCTGTCAGGCACCGGCACCGCCGGCGCTACGCTGCGGGTCTACATCGAACGTTTCGAGCCCGACCGCGCGCGCCATGCCCTCGACACCCAGCAGGCCCTGCAAGCATTGATCACGCTGGCCGACGAGATCGCGCAGATCCGCCAAGGCACCGGGCGGGCGGCGCCGGACGTGATCACCTGAA
>JANNZD010000005.1:0-27145 GCA_031410435.1 Betaproteobacteria bacterium
GGCCGAGTTCCCGATCAAGGGCAAGCCGATCCGGGTGATCGTGGCCTTCCCGCCGGGTATCGGGGTCGATGCGCAGGCCCGGGCAGTGACCCCCAAGCTGGCCGAGATCCTGGGCGTGCCGGTGGTGATCGAGAACAAGCCTGGCGGTGGCACCCTGCTGGCCGCCCAGGAAGTGCTGCGCGCCGCGCCCGACGGCCACACCATTTTCTACAGCGCCTCGTCCACCATGGCGCAGATCCCGCACACCCTGAAGGCCGCCACCTTCGACCCGATGACCGAGTTCACCCCGATCAGCATCGGCGCGCGCGGCCCGCTGGTGGTGGTGGTGCATGCCGGCCTGCCCGTGAAGAACATCGCGGAGCTGATCGCCTACGGCAAGGCCAACCCCGGCAAGCTGAGCTACGCGTCCTTCGGCACCGGCACCTCGGCCCACATCTTTGGCGAGACCTTCAAGGCCAATGCCGGCATCGACATGGAGCACATCCCCTACAAGGGCGGCGCCGACCTGGCCGGCGACCTGATCGAGGGCCGGGTGCAGGTGGCCTTCGACGCCGCGCCAGCCGCGATCCAGAATTCCAAGAGCGGCAAGGCGCGCATCATCGCGGTGGCCGCCCCCAGTCGCAATGCCTTCCTGCCCGACGTGCCCACGGTGACCGAGCAGGGTGTCAAGGACATCGACATCGTCAGCTTCCTGGGCTGGTTCGGCCCCAAGGGCATGGCGCCGGACGTGGTGAAGAAGCTCAATGCGGCGCTGGCCCAGGCCATCGCCCAGCCGGCGGTGCAGGATTTCTACAAGACCGGCGCCTACACCGCCGAGAGCTCCAGCCCCGAAGTGCTGGCCGGCGAGGTGCGCGACTCCTACGCCCGCTGGGGCGCGCTGGTCAAACGCGCCGGCATCCCCAAGCAGTGAGCGCGGCGCCCGGCCCGGCACTGACCGTCGACTTTCTCATCGTCGGCGCCGGCGCCGCCGGCTGCGTGCTGGCCAATCGCCTGTCCGCCGACCAGCGCCACCAGGTGCTGCTGATCGAGGCTGGCGGCCCGGCCGATTCGCCCTGGCTGAAGGTGCCGGTGGGCTACCGCTACACCATCGGCAACCCGCGCTACGACTGGTGCTTCGACGGCGAGCCCGAACCGGGCCTGGGCGGGCGGGTGATCCGGCACCCGCGCGGCAAGGTGCTGGGTGGGTCCACCGCCATCAACGGCATGGTGGCCATCCGCGGCCAGGCCGCCGACTACGACCGCTGGCGCGCGCTGGGTCTGCCCGGCTGGGGCTGGGACGAGGTGCTGCCCCACTTCAAGCGCAGCGAGGACCATGTGCTGGGCGCCAGTGCGCTGCATGGCACCGGCGGCGAATGGGCGGTGGACGCCGCCCGCATGCACTGGCCGGTGCTGGACGCGGTGCGCGACGCCGCGGTGCAGGCCGGCATCCCGGCGCTGGCCGACTTCAACGGCGGCGACAACCTCGGCGTCGGGCCGATCCATGTCAACCAGAAGCGGGGCCGGCGCTGGAGCGCCGCCGACGGCTTTCTGGCACCGGTTCGCCACCGGCCCAACCTGCAGGTGGTCACCGGGGCGCTGGCCGAGAGAATCCACTTCAAGGGCCAGCGGGCCACCGGCCTGAGCTGGACCGGGGCCGACGGCCAACCCACCCAGGCCAGCGCCCGCCGTGCGGTGGTGCTGGCAGCGGGCGCCTTCGGCTCGCCCAAGCTCTTGCTGCAATCGGGCGTGGGCCCGGCGGCCCACCTGGCCGAGGTGGGCGTGGCGCTGCACCACGACCTGCCGGGGGTCGGCGAGAATCTGCATGACCACCTGCAGATCGCGCTGCGCTATCGCCTGAAAGACACGGCCACGCTGAACCCGCGCATGAACTCGGCCCTGGCCAAGCTGCTGATGGCAGCGCAATACGCGCTCACCCGGCAGGGGCCGCTGACCATGGCGCCTTGCCAGCTGGGCCTGTTCGCGCGCTCGTCACCGGCGGTGGACCATGCCGACCTGGGCTGGAACGTATTGGCCTTCAGCCGCGCCGCCTTCGATGCGCCCTTCGACCCGCACCCTGGCCTGACCATGATCTTCTACGATCTGCGGCCCAGCAGCCGTGGCCATTTGCGCCTGCGCAGCCGGGATGCCCGCGATCCGCCGCGCATCCTGATGAATTACCTGGCCACCTCGCGCGACCGCCAGGTGGCCGCCGACGGCCTGCGCCTGACCCGCCGCATCATGGCCGCGCCGGCCCTGGCCGGCCAGCAGCCGGTCGAGCTGTCGCCCGGGCCCGCGGTGCGCGACGACGACGCGGCCGCCTTGCAGGCCGCAATAGCGCAGCGTGCCGGCACCATCTTCCATCCGGTAGGCACGGCCCGCATGGGGCCGGCAGGCGCTGCGGGTGCTGTGGTCGATGCGAGCTTGCAGGTGCAGGGCCTGGCCGGGCTGTACGTGATCGACGCGTCGGTGATGCCCAGCATCGTCTCGGGCAACACAGCCAGCCCAACCATCATGATCGCCGAGAAGGGCGCGGCGATGTTGCTGGCGGGTTGACGGGTGGGCTTGCAAGGGCCGCCGTCGATCGTGCCGGCCCGGCTCAGGCGGATTGGCGCCGTTCGATCGTGGACTTGCGCCGGCATGCCCCACCCAAGCCTGCCAGGCCCACCAACAGCATGGCCCAGCTGGTCGGCTCCGGGATCGGGCTGGGGTCGCCGATCGGCGAGCTCAATTCGATGCGCTGGGGCGCGAAGCCGCTGGCATACAGCGCCGCCAACTGCGACGCGTCGGTGCCCACCTCGCCGGGGTTGTTGGTGGCCAGGCGCAATGCGTCGCTGTCGGTCATGAACACCCGCTCGCCATACTGGTTCTGGGTCGACGCATCGGCATTGGCATAAAACGCCGAATTGCAGCTCAGGTAGACCGGACACGCCAGGTCCAGTGTCCGAATCTGGCCCGACGCGAGACCGCTCGGGTCCTGGTTGCCGAGGGCGAACAAGGCCCGATATCCCGGGTCGGCCGACACGCTGTCGGGCAAGGCCTGGCTGATGTTGAAGGGCAGGCCGGAGACCGCGCCCATCGCAAAGCTGAAGCTGTTCTGGTAGAGCGGAATGCTGACCTTGCCGACGTTGACCTGGCCCGAGTCGTAGAGCGGCCCGATCTTCAGGCCGTAGACGTCGGCGGCCAGGGCCTGGACATTGAAGTCCCCCTGCACGATCAGCTCGGTGACATTCGACACCGACACCTGCAGCGCGGTCTGCGGCACCACCCCGAGATTGCGCACGTTCGAGCGCAGCTCCAACTGCTGCCCCAGCGGCACCACCAGCTGCTTTGTGGGTGCGCTCCACAGCCCGTTGTCCAGCTTTCGCTGCACCGGGCTGAGGAAGTTCAGCGTCTCGATCGGTGTCAAGCCGATGCTGATCGTCTGCGCCACATCCATGCCGAGACCGGCGTTGATGCTCAGCAGGTTGTAGCCTATGCCCGCGATGTTGCCGACCAAGGGCAGGCCCACCGCCTTGGACACCATGTTGCCGACATTGGCACCCAGCGACAGCAGGCTGTCGCGGCCGTAGGTTTGCAGTTGGGTCGACGCCAGACCTGCGCCAGGCTTGGAGACCGCGTCCAGATTGGGGATGTTCAGCCGCCCGGTCAGGTTGCCGTCCAGCGCACTGAAGTACTGCTTGAGCTGCACGGTTTGATCACCGGCCCGGATCAGGCCGTCGTTGTTGCGGTTGATGCCCACCAGGGGCCGCGATGCGTCGACATCGGGCGGAGCCAGCGCCGGGCCGGTGCAGACCCCGGCCACACAGGCCTGCGCGCCGATAAATGCATGGAAGCGGGCGTCCAGGTCGACATAGGCCTGCAGCGTTGGCGAGTGGGTGGTGAGCTTGGCCACCATGCGCTGCCCGTTCAGGACCTCCTGGTAAGGCTGCGCGTCATAGCCGGGCACCCTGAAGCTGGTGGCCAGCGTGAAGGGTGTGCCCACGACATTGGAGAAGGGCACGGGCTCGGCAATCTTGACAAACACCGGGTACAGCAGGTCATAGGCGCCGCTGTTGAATTTGGCGCCATAGTTCAGGCCAAAGCTGCCATTGGTGTTGGCGCCGGCGCGCACGCCGGTGGGGCATTTGACGACCAGGCAGGGGTCGAACAGCGCGCCATATTCCTTGCCGATGTCGAAGGGGTTCGGGCCCAGCCGCCGGTTGATGTCGACATCGACGGCGTCACCCGGCCTGTAGACGCTCTGCCCCTTGAGCGAGAACAGCGCACTGAAATCGTTGGCGGCCACCGGCGTCGACAACATCACCGTGGCCAGGCCGGCGCCGGCAATGGCTGCGCCCACAGCATGCCGCTGGGGGCGCGGCGCAGGCCTGGCCCGGCGCGCAAGGTGTTGGTGGGTGGCGATGGGTGACTGGCTGTTCATGGTGCGGCTCCCCGGGTTGGGCGCCGGGCTCGGCGCCTTGGGCCAATGTGGGCCTGAAGCCGCTACAGGTCTTTGGCGCGGCCCTGAAGAGTTCTGATCCCGGGCGGGCCGGCGGCCTTAAGCTGTGGCCAGGCTTCTAGGGGCGGCGGTGTCCGGTCGGTTGGCCCAGCAGGGATACAGGTTCGGCGCCTTCGAGCTGAGGCCGGCGCAGCGTTCGCTACTGCTGGACGGCGTGCCGGCCGCCCTGGGCAGCCGCGCCTTCGACGTGCTGATGGTGCTGTTCGACCGGCGCAACGCGCCGGTCAGCAAGGCCGAGTTGCTGGCTGCCGTGTGGCCGTCGATGGTGGTCGAAGACAACACCCTGCAGGTGCATGTCTCGGCCCTGCGCAAGCTGCTGGGGCCCTTGGCCATCGCCACCATCCCCGGGCGCGGCTACCGCTTCACGGCAGTGTTGGCGGCCGATGACGCGCGGCCTGAAGCGCTGCCGTCTGGCCCAGCCGTACCCCACAACCTGCACCCGCCGCGCACCCGCTTCATCGGCCGCGAGGCCCTGCTGGCGCAGTGCAGCCAGCTGCTGCAGCGCACGCGCCTGCTGACGCTGACAGGCATAGGCGGCTGCGGCAAGACCCGGTTGGCGCTGCAGCTGGCCTGGCAACAGCGGGCCGCCTTTCCCGAGGGCGTCTGGTTTGTCGATCTGGCGCCGCTGCGCGAAGGCCAGCGCATCGCCCCGGCCGTGGCCGCTGCCTTGGGGCTGCGCGAAGAGACCCACTCACCCTTGATCGACCACTTGTGCGCCCACCTGGCCCAGCGGCAGGCGCTGATCGTGCTGGACAACTGCGAGCACCTGATCGACGCGGCTGCCGCCCTGGCCGATGCGCTGGTTGAGCGGTGCGCGGCGCTGACCATCGTCGCCACCAGCCGTGAGGCCCTGGGGGTGATCGGTGAGCAGGTGGTGGCGGTGCGCACCTTGTCGCTGCCCGCGACAGCCGACCTGGCGGCCATGCGCGAGTCCGAAGCCGTGCGCCTGTTCATCGACCGGGCCGGCCTGGCGCAGCCGGACTTCAGCGTCGATGAACACAATGCCCCGGCCGTGGTCGAGGTCTGCCGGCGGCTCGACGGCATCGCCCTGGCCATCGAACTGGCGGCCTCGCGGGTGGGGATGTTGCCGGTGGCCGAGATCAATGTGCTGCTGGCCGACCGCTTCCGTTTTCTCACCGGCGGCAGCCGTGCCGTGCCGCGCCAGCAGACACTGCAGGCCACGCTGCAATGGAGCCACGACACCCTGCCGGCAGCAGAGCAACAGCTGTTCAGGCGCTTGGCGGTCTTTGTCGGCGGCTGCACCCTGCGCGCTGCCGCGCGGGTGGCCGAGGCCGGCGACGAGTACACGGTGCTGGCGCTGCTGCAACGCCTGCACGACAAATCGCTGCTGGAGGTGCAGCAGGACGGCGCCGGGCAGGCGCGCTACCGGATGCTCGAGACCGTGCGCCAGTACGCGCTGGAGGAGCTGGACCAGGCCGGCGAATCCGCTGCCACCCGAGACCGGCACCTGGCCAGCATCGTGGCCCTGGCCGAAGACGCGCTGGCGCAGGGGTCGGGGCCGCAGCAAGGCGCCTGGATGTCGCGTCTGGCCCAGGCGCAGGAGGACATCCTGGTGGCCCACGATTGGTGCGGACAGTCCGCGACCGGTGCGCACGCGGCCGTGCAATTGGTGGCCTGCCTGTGGCGTTATTGGGTGGCCTCCGGGCAACTCGACCGGGGCCAGGCCCTGGCCGGGCAGGCACTGGCCCGCGCGCCGGCGGGCCTGGACCCGCTCTGGCACTGCCGGGCGCAGATTGCCATCGGACAGATGGCCTTCCGCAGCGGCCGCTATGCCGAATCGCTGGCCTGGGCCGAGCCCAGCCTGGCCCTGGCGCGCGCCATCGGCGACGCCGAACTGATCGCCATCAGCCTCGGCCTGCGGGCCAAGGGCCTGCACTCGACCGGCCGGCTGGTCGAGGCCCGAGCCCATTACGAGCAAGCCTGCGCCGCCGCCCGCGCGCTGGCGTCGCCCTTCTGGCTGGGCGCGGCCTTGAACAACCTGGCCGAGCTGCACCGCAGCATGGGCCAATTCGACGCCGCCGAGGCCTGCTACGAGGAGGCGATCGCCATCACCCGCCAGCTGCAGTCGCCCGAGGGCCTGTTCGTGCCTTTGTGCAACCTGGCGCGCCTGTCGGTGATGGCCGGCAAGCTGGCGCGGGCCCGCAGCCTGTTGCTCGAGAGCCTGCAGCTGGCCACCGATGCCGAGCTCAGGGGCATGGGCGAGGACGTGCTGGAGGTCGCCGCTGGCCTGGCATCGGCGCGCCAGGTGCACGCCGCGGCTGCCCGCTTCTACGGTGCAGCGATGGCCCGCATGCAGCTCAGTGGCAGCCAGCGTGAGCCGGTTGACCAGGCCTTCATCGCACCGCTGATGGCCGCCGCCGAGGCCGCCCTCGGGCCGGCGGCCTTTGCCGACGCACAAGCGCAGGGCTGGGCCCTGCAACCCGCTGCTGCGATTGCCGAGGTGAAGCAATGGCTGGAGCTATCCGCCTGAATTCGGCAGGGCCGCGGCCGGCGGCCCGGGCCGCTCAGCCTGCGGCGTCGTCCCGGCACTGCTGCTGCAGCGCCGCCCAGCCCTCGGCGCCCAACTTCTCCAGCGTCGCGATGTTGGTCTCGTAGATCGTCTCGGCCTCGGGGAAGGCCTCGACCGCGCGGGCTATGCTGTCTTCGCGGATCAGGTGCAGGCTAGGGTAGGGCGAGCGGTTGGTGGCATTGCCGATGTCGCCGGGTTCGCTGCCGTCGAACTGGTAGTCGGGGTGGAAGCTGGCCACCTGGATGATGCCCTCGAGGTCGAGCTCGGCCACGGTGTCCTCGGCCACTTCGAGGAAATCGTTGTAGTCGGCAAAGTCGGCCAGCACGCCCGGGTGGATCAGCAGCGTGGTTTCCAGCTGGTCGGGCTTGCGCTCGGCCAAGCGCTCCAGCTCGGTGATCAGGTCGGCCAGCAGCGCCGCCGGGTCGGTGGCGGCGCTGGCCACGTAACGCACCAGGCCCTTGACCTGCGGCGCCTTGGCAAAGGGGCAGAGGTTCAGGCCGATCACGGCCCGGTCGACCCAGGCCCGGGTTTCGGCGATCACACGGTCGCCTTCGGTCATCGGCTTGCTCATCGGGCTTCCTGCATCCTCAGTCGGCGGGCGGATTCTTCGTCCTTGGCATCGTCTATCACGGCCAGCACCTGGCGCAGGTCGACGGGTTTGAGCTTCTGGCGGAACTGCCCGGTGAGTGGGCTGTCGGGCAGCAGCATGCCCTTCTCGAAGAGCGACCAGATCTCGCGGCCGAAATCGGTGCGCAACAGCTCCGGCGCAAAGCGGCCGAAGAAGTGGCGCAGGTTGGCCACGTCGCGCTCCAGCATCGCCGCCGCATGGTTGTTGCCGGCGGCGTCCACCGCCTGCGGCAGGTCGATGATCACCGGGCCGTCGGCGCTGATCAGGATGTTGAACTCCGACAGGTCGCCGTGCACCACACCGGCGCACAGCATGCGCACCACCTCGCGGATCAGCGTGGCATGGTGGGCGCGGGCGAGCTCGGGCGTGAAGCTCAGGTCGTTCAAGCGCGGGGCGGCGTCGCCGTTGGCGTCGCACACCAGTTCCATCAGCAGCACGCCCTCATGAAAGTTGTAGGGCCTGGGCACCCGCACACCGGCGGCAGCCAGGCGGTAGAGCGCATCCACCTCGGCGCTCTGCCAGGCCGCCTCCATCGCCTGGCGGCCGAATTTGGTGCCCTTGGCCATGGCGCGGGCCTGGCGGCTGTTCTTGGTCTTGCGGTTCTCGGTGTAGTCCACCGCCTGGCGGAAGCTGCGGTGGGTGGCCTCCTTGTAGACCTTGGCGCAGCGGGTTTCCTCGCCACAGCGCACCACGAAGACCATCGCCTCCTTGCCGCTCATCAGCTGGCGCTGCACCGCGTCGATCAGGCCTTCGTCCAGCAGCGGCCGCAGCCGTTCGGGGGTTTTCATGGGGGTGATTGTTGCGCAGTGGCCGCGGTGCGGGCGCCGCCGGGCCGTATCACGCCCCGGTGAAGAAGGCTTGCGCATCGGCCGATATGATCGGCCGTGATGACGGCGTACGAACTGCCCCACCCACGACCCTGGCGCCATTGGCACCTTGGGCTGCTGCTGTTGGCACTGGGCGCCGGTTTGTTGTGGGCCGCTGGCCACTGGCCCACCAGTGCCTGGTGGGCCAGCCAGCGCAGCAGCCTGCTGGCGCTGCAGGCAGCCCATCCCTGGGGCGTGGGGCTGGGGCTGGTGGCGGGCATGACCTTGCTGTCGGCCCTGGCCTTGCCGGGCAATGCGCCGCTGGCCTTGGCTGCGGGCCTGTGTTTCGGTGTGCCGCTGGGTGCGGCGATCATCGTCGTCGGGTCCAGCCTGGGCGCCAGCCTGGCCTTCCTGGCGGCGCGCTGCTGGTGGCGCGATGCGGTGCAGCGCCGCTGGGGCGCGCAGTTGGCGGGGGTGCAGGCGGCGGTGGCGCGCGATGGCGCGTTCTACCTGTTCTCGCTGCGGGTGGCGCCGGTGATCCCCTACCCGGTGATCAACCCGCTGATGGGCCTCACGTCGATGCGGCTGCGCACCTTCTTCACGGTCAGCCTGCTGGGCATGCTGGCCGGCAGCGTGGCCTATGCCTGGGCCGGCGATACGCTGGCGCGGGCCCAGGCCCTGCCCGACCTGGCCAGCCCCGGTCTGCTGGCGGGCCTGCTGGTTCTGGCCCTGCTGCCCTGGGCCGCGCGCGCGGCCTGGCGCCGCTGCCGCCCGGCGCCGGCCCCGGCCTGATTGCCATGCGGCCCCAAACGTTGCCGCCGGTCGGCCTGCTGTTCAACCACGACTGGGACGCCGAGGCCTTTGGCCGCCTCGGCCAGCAGGCCCGTTTCGACAGCGCCGGCTTCGACCTGCTCAGCTTTCCCAGCAATGCGGCCCTGGTCGGCTTCGACCTGCAGCGTTTTGCGGCGCGCCAGGCCCGGCGCGGCCGGCGCCGGGGCTGGGCGGCGGTGCTGTCGCACCATGAGCAATTCGGCGCCCTGGCCGCCGCGCTGGTGGCCGAGCAACTGGGCCTGCCCGGCGCCACGCCGGAGTCGATCATCGCCGCGCAGCACAAGCTGCATGCGCGCCGCGTGCTGCAGGCGGTGGCGCCCGAGGCCAATATCGATTTCGAGGCGCTGGACGTGCCCTACGGCGACGACATGCCCGAGGGCCTGCGCTACCCCACCTATGTCAAGCCGGTGAAGGCGGCCTTCTCGGTGCTGGCCCGCCAGGTGGACAGCCGCGACGAGCTGCAGGCCCACACCCGCTTCGGCCGGCGCGAGCTTTGGGTGATCCGCCGCCTGGTCGAGCCCTTCGAGCGGGTGGCGCTGCAGCGCCTGCCCGGCGTAGGCAGTGCGCATCGGCTGATGCTGGAAGCGCCGATGCCGGCCCACACGCCGCAATACAACCTGGACGGCTGGGTGCAGGACGGCCAGATCCATGCGCTGGGTGTGGTGGACGCGGTGATGTACCCCGGCACCCAGGCCTTCATGCGCTGGCAGTTGCCCAGCGCACTGCCGGCCGAGGTACAGGCGCGGGCGCTGGACGTGGCAAGGCGCTTTCTGGCGGCCATCGGCTTCACCCATGGCTTCTTCAACATGGAGTTCTTCTTCGACCCCGCCACCCAGCGCCTGGCGGTGATCGAGTTCAACCCGCGCCTGGCCTCGCAGTTTGGTGATCTGTACCAACGCGTGCAAGGCCGCGACCCGCATGCGATGTCACTGGCCCTGGCCTTGGGGCAAGACCCGCTGGCCCTGCCACGCGGCATGCCCAGCGCGGGCGCAGCGGCCAGCCTGGTCTACCGCTGCTTCAGCGCCAGCAGCGTGCCGGCGATGCCGAGCCAGGCGGCCCAACGGGCCCTGCGCGATACCTTTGCCGACGCCTTGTTCTACCCGATGCCCAAATCAGGCCATTCGCTGGACCGTGACTTCAAGTGGCTGGGCTCGCACCGCTACGGCATCCTGCACCTGGGCGGGCGCGACGCCGTCGACCTGCGCCAGCGTACCCGGCAGGCCAGCGCGCTGCTGGGTTGGCCGGCACCCTATGCCGATGTCCTGCCGCAGGCAGTGGCGGGCCGCACGCCGGACAATGGCGACCCGAGCCGAATTCTTTCCCCAGGAGTGTTGCGATGAGCGTTTTTTCAATGTTGGCCTTGCCGTGGCGGCGAGGCCTGTTGCGCCTGCTGATGGCAGGCAGTGCGATCGGCCTGCTGGGCGGCTGCTCGGCGATGCAGGCCATGCAGGCGCAGAACCCGTCGTCGGCGCTGAAGCCGGTGAATGCGGTGGCCGATGCCGGCATCGACCGCCTGATGCTCAAGGGCCATGATGTAGTGGCCTATTTCACCCAGGGCCGGCATGCGTTGGGCCTGGCCCAGTTCAGCAGCGTTTACGAGCAGGTCACCTTTCGCTTCGCCAGCGCCGAACACAAGGCCCTGTTCGACGCCAATCCGCAGAAGTACCTGCCGCAGTACGGCGGCTATTGCGCCGACGGCCTGGTCTACGCCATCCCCTGGGGCGGCGATGCCGACACCTGGCGCATCGACGACGGCAAGCTCTACATTTTTGGCGGCGCCAGCTCCAAAGATGCATTCGAGCTGGACCTGCCGCGCAACCGCCAGCTGGCCGACAAGTATTGGGCCGAAGAGGTCAAGGGCAGCAACAGCTTCATCCAGCGCGGCTACCGTCTGGTGTTCAAGGTGCCGCATTACAAGAGCGGCGCCGAGCTGGCCCAGATGGTCGAGGCCGCGCGCGTCAAGAAGCCCTGAGGCATGCCGGGCGGCGCGTCTGCAGGCGCTGGCGGGCTGCGCCGCCGGGCCTGGCTGGCCGGCCTGCTGCTGCCGGCCGCTTGCGCCGTCAACGATGACCGCGACCACCTGGGCGCGACCGTCCCGACCACCGGCCCCTTGGCGCGGCCGGTGCGCACGGCCTGGGTCTTCAGCTCGGGCGGGCCACGCGGCTTCGTCCACGTCGGCGTGGTCAAGGCGCTGGACGAGTTGCAGGTCAAGCCCGACCTGATCGTCGGCGCCTCGGCCGGGGCCCTGGTGGCAGTGCTGTGCGCCGGCGGCATGCGCGCCGCAGCGATGGAGGCCCTGGCGCTGGACCTGCCGGTGATGCGCCTGATGCGCCTGTCGCTGGGCGGCGCCCAGCGCCTGAGCGGCGACGGCGTGGCCGACTTCGTGCGCGAGGAGTTGCGCCAACTCGGCCGCGAGCCCTTGCTGGATAAGCTGCCGGTGATGGTGGCCTGTGTATGCCAGCGCCTGGCCGACGGCGCAGCGCTGGCCTTCACCCGCGGCGATGCTGGGTTGGCGGTGCAGGCGGCTGCCGCCATCGAGGGCCAGTTCACGCCGGTGCGCATCCTGGGCCAGCGCTATGCCGACGCCGACCTGGCCCAGCCACTGCCGGTGCGCCTGGCGCGTGCCCTGGGCGCGCAGCGGGTGCTGGCGGTGGATGCCTCGGCGCATGAAGAGCAGGCGCCGCCGGGCGCGGCCTCTTACCGGGTGTCTGACCTGCGCAAGCGCGCGCTCACCCAACCCGATGCGGCCCTTGCCGATGTGCTGCTGCATCCGCAATTTGGCTATTGGGCCAGCACCTCGCGCGAATACCGCCTGCGCTGCATCGCCGCCGGCTACCGCGACACGATGGTGCAGGCGCCGCGCATCCTGGCCCTGCATGCGACCTGAGACGCCAGCGCAAGGCGCCGGCCCAGCCCTGCTGCTGCTGGCGCCGATGGAGGGCCTGCTCGATCACAGCCTGCGCGATGTGCTCACGGCGGTGGGTGGCATCGACCGCTGTGTCAGCGAATTCATCCGCATCACCGACCGCCTGCTGCCGCCGCGGGTCTTTCTGCGCCTGATGCCCGAGTTGCTGCGGGGCAGCCGCACCGCCGCCGGGGTGCCGGTGCGGGCCCAACTGCTGGGCAGTGACCCGGCCTGCCTGGCCGACAACGCCGCCCGCCTGGCCGAACTGGGGGCCGAGGGGGTCGATCTGAATTTCGGCTGCCCGGCCAAGACGGTCAACCGCCACCGCGGTGGCGCGGTGCTGCTGGACGAGCCAGCGCTGGTGGGTGACATCGTCGCGGCGGTGCGCCGCGCGGTGCCTGCGCAGTTGCCGGTATCGGCCAAGATGCGCCTGGGCAACCAGTGCGACGGCCGCCGTCTGGAGGCGGCGCTGGCCATTGCCGAGGCCGGCGCCACCGAGTTGGTGGTGCATGCGCGCACCCGCGTGCAGGGCTACAAACCGCCCGCCTATTGGCATCAGATCGCCGACATCCGCGCCGCCCTGCGCATCCCGGTGGTGGCCAACGGAGAGATCTGGACCCTGGCCGACGCGCAGCAGGCGCGCCGCGAGTCCGGCTGCCAGGCCCTGATGCTGGGCCGCGGCATGGTGGCCGACCCCGGGCTGGCCTGGGCTATCCGGCAGGGCCAGCCAACCGGGCTGCCCGAATGGGGTTGGCCGCGCTTGCTGCCGCTGCTGGCGCAATACTGGGCCAATATCGCCCGGCATGTCGAACCGCGCCACCGCGCCGGCCGCCTCAAGCAGTGGTTGAACCTGCTGCGCCGGCGCCACCCCGAGGCCCAGCAGGCCTATGACCGGCTGCGCTGCGTCAACGACCCGCTGGCCTTGGCGGCCGGCTTGTTTGGCGATCTTGCTGCATTTCCTGCCACATCGCCTGCGGCCTCAAGCGGCTGAGCCGGGCTCGGCCGGCGCCGCGGCGCTTGCCTCGCCCGACCGGGCCAGCACCAGCGCGCGGGTCTGCCACCACTGCGCCACCGGACGGCGCAGCAGCGCGCGCAGCGCGTCGGCGCTGTCGCTTCGGGCGCTGATCAGGCCCATCCAGCCGTTGCGGCCGTCCTGCTTGATGGCGTAGAGCACCGAATCGGCGGCGCTCAGCGCCAGGCTCCAATCATGGTCGCGGGCCCGTTGCGGGTCGAGCGGGAAGGCGGCAAAGCCGGTCGAGCAGGTCTTGCCCAGCAGCGTGCCGTCGGCCAGCACGAAGGGCTGGTCGGCCACCGCCTTGCGCGCCCGCTCGGCCAGTTCGGCAGCATGGCTGCGGGCGGTCTGGCGCGCCACCACCAGAAACTCCTCGCCGCCCCAGCGCACCAGGTAGTCGGCGTCACGGAAGACGGTCTTGAGCCGCTCGCTGATCTGCACCAGCACGGCATCACCCGCAGCATGGCCGTGGCTGTCATTGAGTTGCTTGAAATGGTCGATGTCGACCAGAAAGAACACCAGGTCGGCATCGTCGCTGGGCGCCGAGCCGTGGCTGAAGTGGCTCTCGTGCTGGCGCACCACCTGGGCGACATCGGCGTCGATATGCTGGGTCAGGAAGCGGCGGTTGCGCAGGCCGGTGAGCGGGTCGCTCAGGCTCGATTCCTGCAGCGCCGCCGATTCCAGCCGCAGCGCCTGGGTCAGGGCCTCGAGCTTGGCGGTGCGCTCCTGCACCTTGAGCTCCAGCGCCTGGCGCGACCGGCTCAGCTGGCGGGTGCGCCATTGCACCAGCAGCAGCACCAGCCCGGCCAGCAGCAGCAGGCCGATCAAGCCGACCCAGCCCTTCTGCCACCAGGCCGGCAGCACCCTGACCGGCACGACCAGCGCGTCCTCGAACCACAGGCCGCTGCGGTTGGTGGCACTGACCCGCAGCTGGTAGTCGCCCGGTGCAAGGTTGCTGTAGCTGGCGCTGCGGACGTCCGAACCCGCGTCGATGCGCTCCGGGTCGAAACCCAGCAACTGGTAGGCATAGCGCAGGTGGCCCGGGTCGCTCAAGTCGAGTGCGGCGAACTCGATGCTGAAGCTGCGCACCTGCGGGCCCAGCACCAGGCCCTGTTGCAGAACGCCAGCCGGTTGGCGGTTGCCGTTCAGGCGCAGCTCGGACACCACCAGGGGCGGCGCAAAGACCGAGGCATCAAAGGCCTCGGGCTCCACTACCAGCAGGCCCTTGCTGCCGCCAAACAGCATGCGGCCGTCGCGGGTGCGGGTGTAGGCATTGAACCAACCGGTGCCAAAGCCCACGCCATCGGCGCTGGTCAACTCATCCAGTCGGTCGAGCGCCGGGTCGTAGACATGCATATGGGTCCAGATCCGGCCGCGCGCGTCCTGCATCAGGTTGGCACCAAACGGCCGGCCCAGGCTCTTGTGGCGCTGGCTGATGCGCTCGAATCGGGCCAAGCCGCCATCCCAGGGCAGCAGCCGATGCAGCCCGGCCACGGCGGTATCCACCCACAGGGTCTGCTGGCGGTCGATCAGCAGGCCGGTGACGGTGGGGTTGCCCAATGCCGCGTCGATGGGCGAGCGCACCGGGGTCAGTGCAGCATCGCCGGCGGCCAACCGGTACAGGCCGTCCGCACTGCCCACCCAGAGCAGGCCACTGGCGCTCTCGGCCAGCGCGTTGACCTCGCCCACCAGGGGCAGCCCGCCGCTCAGGCCCAGGCGCTGCAAGCCGGGCTCGCCGGCCACCAGGCGGTACAGGCCGTCCTGGGTGGCCACCCACAGCGTGCCGTCCAGGCCGGCCAGCAGGCGCCGCACCGGCCCAGCGCCATGGGCCAGGCTGCGCAAAAGTCGGCGCTGGCGGTCGTACTGGTGCAAGGCGCTGGCGCTCGCCAGCCAGACCGTGCCATCGCCGGCCTGCACCAGGGCCTGGGCCGTTGCCGCCGGGGTCGGGTCGTCGGGTCGATCGGCATTGGCCGGGGCGGGCACCTGCAACTGGCCGATCACCTGCAGCGAAGCATCCATCACCGCCACGCCGCTGCTGTGGGTGGCGGCCCAGACATCGCCGTTGTCCAGGGCCAGCACGCTGCGGGTATCGGGATCTTCGAAGGGGCTGCCGGGCCGGGTATCGGCAGCGCGCACCCAGATGCTGTGGTTGTTCGGGTTGTGCCGCTGCAAGCCCAGCCCCAGGCCGGCCACCCAGACCCAGCCGCCGCGGTCCTGCAGCAGGCCGGTCACATGGTTGGCGGCCAGGCCGTCGGGGCGCCCGGGGTCATGCCGCAAGCGGCGCAACAACGCGCCCTCGGCCAGCGCATGCAGTGTGATGCCCTGGGTACGACCGGCCCAGACCTGGCCCAGCGGCGCCTCGAGCAGGCAGGTCACCGCGCTGCCGGCGCGGGTCAATTGCCGGGTCTGGCCGCTGGCGGGGTCGATCAGTGCCAGCTCGCCCTGCTCGCTGCCGGCCCAGAGGCGGCCATCCGAGGTTTCCAGCAGCGCCTGGACCCGGCCAGGCCAGTGCGCATGGCCGTCAGGCAGCATCACCGGCTCGAAATGTTGACTGCCGCGCACGCGCCGGCTCAGGCCGCTCCAGGTGCCCACCCACAGCGTGCCCTGGCGGTCGATGCGCAATGCCAACACCCGGTCATCGGGCAGGCTGCCCGGGGTGTCGGCCTGCCGGAACCGGGTGTAGCTGCGCCGGACCGGGTCGAATCGGGCCAGGCCGCCGCCCAGGCTGCCTGTCCAGATTGCGCCATCGCTGTCTTCGGCCAGCGCCAGGATGGTGGGTGCGGCCTTGGCCACGCCGGGTTGGGCCGTGATGTCCGGGTGCACGGTCACCTGCTCAGTGACCGGGTCGTAGACCGCCAGACCATCGGCTTCGGTGCCTATCCACAGGCGCCCGTCGCGGCCGGGCAGCAGGGCGCGGATCCACCCCAGGTTGCGCAGGGCCGGGTCGGCGCTGTCGCGTTCCTGGGCGCGGAAGCGGTAGCCGTCGTAGCGCACCAGGCCACCGCCGGTGGCCAGCCACAGAAATCCGGTCTTGTCCTGGGCCAGCGCCGGCACCACCCCGCGCGGCAGGATGCCCAGCCCCACGCTGTCAAAGCGTAGTTGCGCCAAGGGCTGGGTCGGCGCGGGCGCTGGCCCGGTTGGCGCAGCGGCAGAGGCCAGGGCGGCCAGGCCCAAAGCCAGGCACCCCAGCCGGCGGGCGAGGTTGACGAGTTTCAGTTAGTGCTCCCAAACTGGACACGCTGGTCCGTGCCAGCGGCTTTTTTGCGTGATTAGACACTGAAACGCCAAGCCGCTGAGGCCAGTCGACGGGCCCGGCGCGCAGGGCCGCATGGCCCGCTTGCGGGTCGGCCCTGGTGCCCAGCCCGCGCATGGCGGCCGATACTGCACCCGACCCCAGATTTGCCCTTGCCTGTGCCATGGCCCACCTGCAACCCGATGAGATCCAGCGATATCAAGCCGAGGGCTGGGTGGTGCCGCAGTGGCGCCTGCCCGAGGCCCGCGTCGCGCTGATGCGCGACGCGCTGGACGAGCTGCTGCGCCGCAACCCCGGCGTGCGGCCCGAGAAACTGGTGTCGGCCCATGTCGAGCGTGCGGCCGGGGCCGCCGACAACGGCGAGGGGGTGCGCGGCGTGGCGGCCTTTCTCGACCTGGCGCGCGAGCCCGAGATCGTCGACCTGGTGAGCGA
This sequence comes from Betaproteobacteria bacterium, assembly GCA_031410435.1. Taxonomy (GTDB): domain Bacteria; phylum Pseudomonadota; class Gammaproteobacteria; order Burkholderiales; family Burkholderiaceae_C; genus Pseudaquabacterium. Next base: position 16,875 of record JANNZD010000005.1, read on the forward strand.
CCTGATCGGCGCGGACCTGATCCTCTGGGGCGCACATGTCTTCTGCAAGCCGGCCGCCGAGGGCTACGAGACACCCTGGCACCAGGACGGCCATTACTGGCCGATCCGCCCGCTGGCCACCTGCACCGCCTGGGTGGCGCTGGAGCCCAGCACCCGGGCCAACGGCTGCCTGCGGGTGATCCCGGGCTCGCACATCGGCCAGCAGCTGCACCCGCACCTGCACGAAGACCGCCAGGACCTGACGCTGCAGCAGCGCATGGCCGACGGCAGCTTCGACGCGGCCCAGGCGGTGGACATCGAGCTGCAGCCCGGCCAGATGAGCCTGCACGATGTCTACATGGTCCACGGCGCCGCGGCCAACCGCAGCGCCCAGCGCCGCACCGGCGTGGCGCTGCGCTACATGCCGGCCAGCAGCCTGTTCGACCGGCGCCTGAAGCCGGTGGATGGCAAGACCGGCGTGGCCGTCAATTTCGCCCAGCGCCCGCTGTGGCTGGTGCGCGGACAGGACCGCGCCGGCAACGATTTCAGCGTCGGCCACCCGCGCTGAGCGGCGCCTGGCGCGGTCAGCTGCGCCGGGCCAGCGGCAGGTTGAGCAGCAGGTTCTGGGGTTTCAGGCGCAGGCTGCCGTCGGCTGCCATCGCCAGGCCCAGGTAGACCGGCGCACCGGCCAGGTCGGCCTGCATGTCGGCCGGGTTGTCGAAGTCGAGCCGGAACAGCCCGATCAGGCGCGCCAGGCGTTCGTCGTCCACCGCTTGCTGGCGGTACAGGTCGTTGAGCAGGGCGGTGGACTCCACGTCCAGACCCAGGTGCCAGCGCCAATGGGCATCGTCGATGCGGGCCACTGGCGTGATCGTCACCGCCACGCCCAGCAGCTGGTGCACCCAGCGTTCCAGCACGCGGGCCAGCGCTGCCTGGCCCGAGCGGGCCAGGGTCAGCGGCACGCTGACGCCCGGCGCCAGCGTCTTGGCCACCTGGTGGGTCAGGTCCAGCACGAAGCGGTGGCGTTCACCGTCGTGCCAGTAGTCGGCGGCGTTGTCGGTGTTGAGCACCGCCAGCTGGGCCGCGCGCAGCGGCACCTGGGCCTCGGCCAGCAGGCGGCCCAGCGCGCCGAAGCCGCCAGCGTCGCTCAGCCGGTCCAGCGTGGCGCGGTCACCGGCCAGCACCCGCTGCGCTTGCAGCGTGATGCGCTGCGGCCGAAACAGCAGCTCGGCGGCGCGGGTCTCCAGCGCGTCGGCGTCCTGGTCCAGCAGCCCGCGCAGCATGGCCTGCACCAGTAGATCGATGAACAGCGGCGGCAGCGTGATCGCGCCCTGGCGGAACAGCCCGGCGTAGAAATGCTCCAGCGTGCCGGCGGCCTGCACACCGTCGCGCAGTGCCAGAAAGAGACGGTAGTTGGCACGCGCGTCGGCATCCCGGATCGCCGCCAGTTCGGCCGGCGGCACCGGGTGCAGCGGGTCGGCGCGCAGGGCCTGGTGCAGCGCGGTCTCGGCCGGGCAGCTCTCGGCCACCAGGGCCAGTTCGGGCCGGTCCAGCCAATGGGCCCACCAGGCCGGGGTCGGCAGCAGCCGGCCCTGCGCATCGGTGCGCAGGTGGCGCCAGCCGCAGGCGGGCCAGAAATCCTGCACCGCGCTCAGGCCGGTGCCCGGGGCGTCGGGCCCCGCAGCGCCTGGCTCATTTGGCCCACCCGTCCTTCAGCCCGGTGATGCGGTTGAACACCGGCGTGTCGGCGCGGTGCTCGATGCGGTCGGTGACGAAATAGCCATGGCGCTCGAACTGGAAGCGCTGGTCGGCCGCCAGCGTGGCCAGCGCGGGCTCGACGAAGCCCTGCATCACCGTCTTGCTGGCGGGGTTGAGCACCGCACGGAAGTCGCGCCCGCCGGCGTCGGGCTGGGGCTCGGTGAACAGCCGGTCGTAGAGCACAAAGGTGGCCGGCACCGCCTCATGCGCCGCCACCCAGGTGAGGGTGCCCTTGACCTTGACCGCATCGGCGCCCGGCGTGCCGCTCTTGGTGTCGGGAATCACCTGGGCCAGCACCGCGCTGACGCGGCCGTCGGCATCCTTCTCGCAGCCGGTGCATTCGACCACCATGCCGTACTTCAGCCGCACCTTGTTGCCCGGGGTCGTGAGGCCCGCCGCGTCGGTGCGCGGCGGGTAGAGCCGGAAGAAGCCCTTGGCCGGCAGCTCGACAAAATCCTCGCGCTCTACCCAGACCTGCGGGCCCAGCGAGAAGCTGCGCTGGCCCAGCGCGGGCAGCTGCGGATGGGCCGGCGCGCTGCAGGGCTCGCGGTGGTCGGCGCCGAACAATTCAGCCCAGTTGCTCAGCTTGAGCGGCAGCGGGTCCATCACCGCCATCGCGCGGGCGGCCTTGCCCTCCAGGTCGGCGCGCAGCGCCCCTTCGAGCACGCTGTAGTCGACCCAGATATCGGTCTTGCTGGCACCGGTGTCCTCGGCAAACTTGCGCACGGCTGAAGGCGTGTAGCCGCGCCGGCGCATGCCGGCCAGCGTGGGCATGCGCGGGTCGTCCCAGCCGCTGACGATGCCCTCGTCCACCAGCGCGCGCAGCTTGCGCTTGCTGGTGATCACGTAGCTGAGGTTGAGGCGGCCGAACTCATGCTGCTTGGGCGCCGGGCGCTGCAGCAGGCCGCCCTCGCACAGGCGCTCCAGCAGCCAGTCATACCAGGGCCGCTGGTCCTCGAACTCCAGCGTGCAGAGGCTGTGGGTGATGTTCTCCAGCGCGTCCTCGATCGGGTGCGCATAGGCATACATCGGATAGATGCACCAGGCGTCGCCGGTGTTGTGGTGATGCGCCCGCTTGATGCGGTAGAGCGCCGGGTCACGCAGGTTGATGTTGGGCGCGGCCATGTCGATCCTGGCGCGCAGCACCATGCTGCCGTCAGCGTGCAGGCCGGCCTTCATCTCGCGCAGCCGGGCCAGGTTGTCGGCCGGGCTGCGGCCGCGCCAGGGGCTGTCGGTGCCGGGGGTGCTGAAGTCGCCGCGGTGGGCGCGCATGGCCTCGGCGCTCTGCTCGTCCACATAGGCCAGGCCGCGCTCGACCAGGTGCTCGGCGGCGCGGTACATGAAGTCGAAGTAGTGGCTGGCGTAGTACAGGTGCTGGGTGCCCTGGCTGTCCCAGGACCAGCCCAGCCAGTGCACCATCTCGATGATGGCGTCGACGAACTCCTGCTCCTCCTTGTCGGGGTTGGTGTCGTCGAAGCGCAGGTGGCAGACCCCGCCGAAGTCGCGCGCCAGGCCGAAGTTCAGGCAGATGCTCTTGGCATGGCCTATGTGCAGGTAGCCATTGGGCTCGGGCGGGAAGCGCAACCGCACCGGCTGCGGGTCGGCCGCCCCGGCAGCGTGATGGGCCGCATCGCCGGGCGAGCCGCCCCAGCGCCGCTGCGCATACACCCCGTCAGCGACCTCGCGCTCGATCAGCGTGCGCAGGAAGTTGGCGGGTTTGGGGGCGGCGGCGGAGGGCGTGGGCGTGGGCATGGGGGCGGATGGGCTGGCGATGGGCCGGAACAGGGGCAAACCCGATTCTAGGAGCGTGGCCCCCCAGGCCCTGGCGCGGGCAACGCTCATGCAGTTTGTGGACGCTCGTCTGCTGATATAGCGACGCGCATTTCGCGTCACAGGCCTAGATTTGTCGGCACCGCAAGCGCGCATCGACCCGGTGCCCGGGCGGGTGGCCAAGCAGCCGCCCACCCGCCCACCCGGCCGAAGCGCCCCCTGCGGCAACCCGCAACCTCACCCAAGGAAACTCATCATGGCAAGCAGAAAGTCAAGCGGTGCCGGCTTTGAAGCACCCCCGTCACCCGAGCCTGACGCCGCCGGGGGCGACGCCGGTTACGAAGCGCCGGATGGCGATTTCGTGATGGCCGCCGATGCGGCCGAGGCGGTCGCCGACAGCTATCTCGCCGGGGTCGACAGCCAGATCCTGGCGGCCAAGGCGGAAATCGAGAAGCTGCTGGGCCAGCTGGCCGGCGACAGCGAGGGCATCCAGTCACAGGCGGCGATGGACGCCAACATCGTCGGGGTCGGTATCGGCCTGGGCGAGGCCGGCAGCAGCGGCGTGCCCGGCGAGCCGGTGCTGGAGATCTACACCATCGAGGACGAATCGCCGACCGAGACCCGCGCCCGGATGGCCTCGATGGCCGGCGTGCTGGCCCTGAATGACAGCGATTTTCCGATCCATGTGGTACGCACCGGCATCGTCGATGCCTTCCCGCACCGGATGCGGCTGCGCCCCGCACCCGGTGGTATCAGCGTGGGTCATTTCCGCATCACCGCTGGCACCCTGGGCTGCCTGACCCGCGGCCGCAGCGCGCCACGCAATGCCCGCCTGATGGTGTTGAGCAACAACCATGTGCTGGCCAACAGCAATGGCGGCGCATTGGGCGATGCCATCCTGCAGCCGGGCCCGATCGACGGCGGCCGCAACCCGGCCGACCAGATCGCGGTGCTGGAACGCTTCGTGCCGATCAACTTTGCCGGCGGCAACAACCTGGTCGATTGCGCCACCGGCTGGGCCTGGCCCGACCGGGTGCGGCCGGATCTGATGTATATCAGCGGCGGCGTGGTGCGCTACTTCCGGGTGGGTGGGGTGCCGGTGGCCGCGGTGCCCGGGCTGAATGTCGGCAAGAGCGGGCGCACCACCCAGCTGACCTCGGGCCGCATCACCGCCATCGGGGTCACCATCAATGTCAACTATGGCAATGGCCGGGTGGCCCGCTTCGTCAACCAGATGTCGGTGCGATCGCCCCAGGGCGACTTCAGCCAGGGCGGTGATTCGGGCTCGCTGATCTGGACCTGGGACGCCCGCCGCGCGCCGGTGGGCCTGCTGTTCGCCGGCGGCAATGGCACCACCTTTGCCAACCGCATCGGCGACGTGCTGAATGCGCTGGACGTCAACATCGTGCCGTAAGCTCGGGCCACCCAGCCCGATGGAGCCAAGCCATGAGCCTGCCTGATCCGCCCGGTCTCGATTTCCTGGCAAACCCGCCTGAGCCGGTGGGGCAGCCGGCAGCGCCCGATCCTGACGACCTGCTGCCCCAGGCGGTGGCCAATGGCCTGCTCCAGCTCGATGGGGTGGACGGCGCCTGGATCGAGCGCGATGTCCATGGCCAGCGCTTCGTGGTGCTGCACTATGCCAAACCGGGCCAGCCCGGCCACCTGCCCAGGATGGTGAATGGCCTGGCCGTGCGGGTGGTGGGCGGCGGGCCGATCAGGGCCGGCGGTTGATCGGGGCCGCCCGCCAACGGCCCGGTTTCAGCGCCCAGCGCCCTCGCGGCGCTTCAGGGCCTCGATCTCGCGCTCGACCATGCGCTCGGTCAGGCCCTCGCCCTGCAGCTTGAACAGCACCAGCAGGCCGTGGATTGCCAGCCCCAGGCCCCAGCCCCAGAGCGGGAAGGCATGAAAACCGCGCCGGTGCATATGCCAGCCGTCGCCGCCCCAGTCGGCCACCTGCCACATCAGCCACAGGCCGCCATTGACCAGCACGAAGACCAGCGCATGCACCAGCCAGCCCTTCTTGAGTGCCACGCGGCGGCGGGCGCGTTGTTCCAGGGTGGGGAGTGTGGGGTCGGGGCGATCGGTCATCGGGGGCTCCAAGGCAGACAAACGGGGGCTGTGGCGGGGCGGTCTGGGCGGCAGAGCGGCCGGGGCGGGACCGGGCCGGGTCAGGCGATCATGCCCAGGGTCTGCTGCCACAGCAAATTGCCGAGAAAGCGCCCTGGCAGCAGCGTGAAGATGCCCGCCAGCAGGCAGGCGCCGACATACAGGCCGCGCAGGGTCTTGCGGTGGCCGGCCAGATTGCCCTGGCGGATCTGCCGGATGCCCTGGGGCAGCATCCAGGCGGTCAGCAGCGTGAAGGCATGGATGGGGGTGAAGCCGTACAGGTTGGGCATCTGGTAATCGCGGATGAAGGCACTGGCCAGCGCGGTGCTGCCCATCATCAGCACCCAGGCCCAGCCCAGGGCCTTGTGGCTGCCGGTGCCTTTGCGCCGGGCCAGCACCAGGCCGCCCAGCAGCAGTGCGGCCAGGGCCGTGACGAGGTGGAAGAACACCACCGGGGGGGTGGCCAGCAAATGGGTGAAGGACTGGGATGCCATGGGGCGGATTGTTCGGCGCGGTGGGCCGGCACGCTGGCGTGGGGCGACGAAACAGCGCCGGCTGCGACCGAGCCGCCCTGGCCTGGCGCCAGATGCGCCGCGCCGATGACCCCGGTCACATGGCCTTGAACAGATGGGCGTAGAGCCGGCTGGCGCTCAGGCGCTCGGGCCGGCCACGCAAGCTGAGGTAGACCTTGCCCGATTCGTCGCGCTGGGCGGTGGTGATGGCCGATGCCCGCACCAGCAGGCTGCGGTGCACCTGCCAGAACAGCGCCGGGTCGAGTTGGGGCTGCAAATCGCGCAGCGACACGCGAATCAGGTGTTCGCGCTCGGCGGTGACCACCCGCACGTACTTGTCGGCCGCCTCGAAGTACAGCACCTGGTCCACCGGCACCAGGTGCACGGTGTTGCCTACGCCGGCCTGGATCACCACCAGGCGCGGTGGCGGCGGGTCGGCCGGTGCGGTGCTGCCGGCCAGCAGCGCGCGCAGCTGGGCCAGCGTGGCGTCCAGCGCGCCGGCGTCCGGGATTGCGGGGGCAGTCGGCGTGGCCGATGCGGGGTTCGCGGGCGCTGTCCGCGGCCCACCCGCCTGGGCCAGACGCCGCTGCAGCCGGTCGACACAGGCAGCCAGGCGCCGCGCATCCACCGGCTTGACCAGGTAGTCCACCGCCTGGGCCTCGAAGGCCTGCAGCGCGTACTGGTCATAGGCGGTGACGAAGACCAGCAGCGGGAAGGGCGTGGCCTCAGGCCAATCCTCGACCAGGGCCTGGGCCACCTCCAGCCCGGTAGCGCCGGGCATGCGGATGTCGAGGAAGCAAACCTGGGGCCGCAGGGCCAGCGCCTGGCGCAGCGCGCTCAGTCCGTCGCCCACCTGGGCCACGATCTGCAGCCCGGGCCACAGCCGGGCCAGGTCGGCGCGCAGCGCGGCGGCCAGCAGTGGCTCGTCCTCAGCGATCAGGGCGGTGACCTGGCTCATGGTCGGCCCGGGCTGGGGGCGGGCCAGGGCAGGTCCACCTCGGCCAGCACGCCGCCTTCAGGGCCGGGCGCCGGGCCGAGACTGAAGCGCGCCTGGCTGCCATACAGGGTGGCCAGACGTGCCGCCACATGCTGGGTGCCGTAGTGGCTGGCGCCGGTGTCCCGGGCCGGGTCGCCGGCCATGCAGCCAAGCGCCGGCAAGCCCACCCCGGTGTCACGCACCGAAAGGCAAAGGCGCTGGCCACGCTGCTCGGCGCGCACCTCGATGCGGCCCCCATCCACCTTGGGTTCCAGGCCATGGCGGATGCCGTTTTCCACCAGCGGCTGCAGCAGCAGCGGCGGCACCGGCAGGTCGCGCAGCGGCTCTGGCAGCTGCAGCTGCACCTGCAGGCGGGGGCCCATGCGCAGGCTCATCAGTGCCAGGTAGTCGGCCAGCCGGTCGAACTCGGCCGAGAGCGGATGCAGCTGCGCCCGCGATGCCCCCAGCGTGGCCCGCAGGTAGCCGATCAGGCGGTCCAGCATGTGCTGGGCGCGGGCCGGGTCCAGTGTGATCAGCACCCGCAGATTGGCCAGGGTGTTGAACAGCATGTGGGGCTCCAGCTGCGACTGCAGCAGCATCAGCTGGCTCTCGGCGGCCTGGCGCCGGGCGGCCTCGGCGGCGGCCTGCTCGGCCCGCAGGCGCTCGGTGGCATAGAAATACCAGGTGGCAGCCACCGCCACCACCCCGCTGATCACGACCGCGCCGCGGTTGTCCAGCAGGCTGGCGGTCTTGAAACCGGTCACGGCGTCGCCGAGGGCGGTGCCCAGGGTATAGCCCAGCGCCGTGCCGACCAGTATGCAGGCCAGCATCCAGCCCGGCCCGGGCCAGCGCAGGCGGCCCGACGTCGGCAAGCCCGCCCGCCGCGCCAGCAGGCCGGCGGTGATCAGCCGGCCGCCGTCAATGAACAACCAGCACAGGGTGCCGATGGCCGTGGAATAGACCCAGGCGGTGAACAGATCGCCGCGGCCGTTCGAGCTCATCAGCCAGATCACCACCGCGATGGCGGCGCAGACAAGCTGGTTACGCAGGCCGCGGCGAGCGAAGCCCTGCCAAGGGCTGCCGAGCACGGCGCTGGGCGCCTGGGAGGGGGCGGAGGGCAGGGCGGGCATTGCGTCCATTGTGGCGGCGGGCCAGGCCGGCCCGGCCGGGTTCAAGCCAACAGCACCGGGCTGCTGCCTGCCTGCGCGGGCGACCGGCGCTGCCGCAGCACGCGCCAGGCGCGGGCACCGAACAGCCCGCCGGCCAGTCCGAAGGCTGCGCAGGCCAGCAGCCTGAAGCCGGGATCACCGGCCAAGGCGGGCTGTACTGCCAAGGCTGCAGCGATGGCGTAGCGCAAGCAGAAGATCAACATCAGCAGCAGCATCGGTGTCCAGCTGCCACCGATCTCGAACTGGCCGTCGGCCAGCACCTGCACCCGGCGCGGCAGGCCGAGCCAGCGGTTGAGCATCACGCCGGCGCACAGGCCCAGCAGCCAGCCGGCCAGCGCGCCGGGATGCAGGCCGAAGGCTGCCAGCGCGGACTGCACCGACAGCGCCCCCAGTGCCAGTGGCTGCAGCAGCAGCCGCCGCGTGCCGACCCGGTGGTCGGCGGCCTGCTTCAACCCCAGTGCCACCAGGGCGGCCAGGATCAGCCAGACCCAGGGCGGGGTGCGGGACAGGAAGGTCAGGGCAACGGCAAGGGCGGTCATCGGGGGCTCCAGGCTTGGGCAGGTCGGGGATGCGATGGGCGCATGCTCGGGCCGGTCGGCCGGCCTGGCCAGCATTGCGCGACCGCCGGCGCCCGGAGGTCGCCAGATGCCGCCGCCATGGCGCGAGCGGCGCTTGACGCAGGCCAGGCCCGCACCGGCCCGGTTCCCTTTCAGCCAGCCAGCGCTGTGCGCCCCGGCAGGGCTCAGCGCCGGCGCGAACCGCCCAGCAGCGAGCCCAGCACGCCGCGGATGATCTCGCGGCCCACGGCCGAGCCGATCGAACGCATGGCCGAGGTGGCCGCCGTCTGGGCCAGGCCCGGGTGGCGGCCGCCACGCGGCCCGCTGCTGCCGAACATGATGTCCTTCAGGCCGTCCATCAGGCCACCCCCGGCGGAGCCAGGTGCGTCGGTGGCTGGCGCAGGACGGGCGCTGGCAGCCTCGGCCTCGTCGGCCATGCTGCGGCCAGTGCCGGCAGGGCCGACCGTCGGCGCGGCGCCGGCCTGGGCCGAAGCAGCGGCGCGGCCGCTCAGCAGCTCGTAGGCTGAACTGCGATCAACCTCCTTCTCGTACACCCCGGCCACCAGCGAGCCGGCCAGCAGGGCCTGGCGCTGGGCCTGCGTGATTGGCCCGATCTGGCTGCCCGGCGGCAACACGAAGACCCGCTGGGTGACGCATGGGCGGCCCTTCTCGTCGAGAAAACTCACCAGCGCCTCGCCCACCGCCAGCTCGGTGATCGCGGACTCGATGTCCAGGCCGGGGTTGGCGCGCATGGTGCTGGCCGCGCTCTTGACCGCCTTCTGGTCGCGCGGGGTGAAGGCGCGCAGCGCATGCTGCACCCGGTTGCCCAGCTGGCCCAGCACGGTGTCGGGCAGATCGAGCGGGTTCTGGGTGACGAAGTACACCCCCACGCCCTTGCTGCGCACCAGGCGCACCACCAGTTCGATGCGCTCCACCAGCGCCGCCGGCGCGTCCTTGAACAGCAGGTGGGCCTCGTCGAAGAAGAACACCAGCTTGGGTTTGTCCAGATCGCCACCTCGGGCAGCAGCTCGAACAGCTCGCTCAGCATCCACAGCAGGAAGGTGCCGTACAGCCGCGGCGCGTTCATCAGCTTGTCGGCGGCCAGGTTGTTGACCACACCCAGGGCGTCCCCGGTCTGCATGAAATCGCTGATGTCGAGCATGGGCTCGCCGAAGAACTGGTCGCCGCCTTGCTGCTCGATCTGCAGCAGGCCACGCTGGATGGCGCCGATGCTGGCGGCGCTGACATTGCCGTAGCTGGTGGTGAACTGGCTGGCGTTGTCGCCCACATGCTGCAGCATGGCGCGCAGGTCTTTCAGGTCCAGCAGCAGCAGGCCCTGGTCGTCGGCGATCTTGAACACCATGTTCAGCACGCCGGCCTGGGTGTCGTTCAGCGCCAGCATGCGGGTCAGCAGCAGCGGGCCCATGTCCGACACCGTGGCGCG
>JANNZD010000006.1:0-7389 GCA_031410435.1 Betaproteobacteria bacterium
ACGGCCTACAAGAGCGGCCATGCCTTGAACAATCTGTTGCTGCGCGCGTTGCAGGCCCGCCCCGAGGCCTGGGACATCGTCACCTTCGCCGACGCCAGCCTGGCCCCGGCCGGCTTTGCCGACCTGGCGCCGGCCTGGTGATGATGTTGACCCCCAGGACATCTGCGGTGTCGCCCCCCCAAGGGGCAGGGCCCGGCTGGGGGCGGCCCGGCACCGGGTCACGCCGATGCTGATCTTCCGTCTGGTTTTCGGTCTGCTGCTGCTGGCCAGCCTGCTGTGCTTTGCGATGAGCGTGGGCACTGGCGATGCGGTCTGGCGCCGGCGTGGCGTGATGATCCTGAAATGGGCCTTGATTGCCGCCGCCGGCTTCTTTGGCGTGCTGATCCTCGAGCGCCTGGCCTTGCTGCTGTGACGGGGGCCCGATGAAAGTGCTGTTCTGGACCGCGGGCTTGCTTTTTTGCCTGCTGGCCGTGCCGATGCTGGTCTCCTTCGTGCTGCACCTGTCCACTGGCGAGTCGGTGCCGCTGGCGCGCGCCAAGGCGCTTTACCGCTGGTGCGTGGTGGTGGTGCTGGGCACCTTCAACATCGCCATCTTCACCCGGGTGTTCCAGGGCCTGTACGACATCATCCGCAGCTGAGCGGCGGGCAACTCAGTAGCTGCGGCCGGCCTTGAACTGCGCATGGCTGCGCCGCTGGCCAGCACCGGCCAGGGCCTCGAAGCTGCGCGCCGCATGGGCATGGGTGATGGCCAGGCCCAGCGCGTCGGCGGCGTCCTTGCCGGGCAGGCCGGGCAGCTTGAGCAGGCGCTTGACCATCTCCTGGATCTGGCTCTTGGTGGCCAGGCCATGGCCCACCACCGCCTTCTTCATCTGCAGCGCGGTGTATTCCGACACCGGCATCGCGTCGCTGACCAGCGCGGCCAGGGCTGCGCCGCGGGCCTGGCCCAGCAGCAGGGTGCTCTGCGGGTTGACATTGACGAACACGATCTCGACCGACGCGGCCTCGGGCTGGTAGCGGCGCTTGACCTCGGCCACGCCCTCGTAGATCAGCTTGATGCGCCCGGGCAGGTTGCCGCGTGCCAGTTCCAGGGTGCTGATGGTGCCGCTGGCCACATAGGCCAGGCGCGCACCGTCGATCTCGATCACGCCGAAGCCGGTGCGCTGCAGGCCGGGGTCTATGCCGAGGATGCGCATGCGGAGGGCGGTGTCATGGCGGGATGTTAAGGCCCGCCCGCCGGGTCGGCTGCATGCCTCTCAGACGCTCTTCAACTGGAAATACCAGCGCACCGAATGGAAGAACACCGGCGCCGCGAAGCACAGCGGTGCCACGCGGTCGAGCAGACCCACCGCGCCGGTGACCGAGCTGGTATTGCCCCAGTAGCGCACGCCGGCGTCGCGCTTGAGCGCGCTCATCACGAACTCGCCCAGGGTGCCCGCAGCCGCCGCAATGGCCGCCATGGCCAGGGCCTGGCCAGCCTTGAAGGGGGTGATCCAGAACAGTGCCGCGCCCAGCAGCGCGGCCACCCCGGCGCCGATGGCCCAGGCGCGCAGCGAGAACCACCGGTCGATGTGGCGCGCCACCGGCCGGCGCCGCAGGCGGCGGCTGGCCAGGCCCTGCACGATCTGGGCGCAGGCCACCACCATCACCAGAAAGAACAGCAAGAAGGCGCCACGGCCGCGGTGCTGCGGAAAATCCAGCAGCACCAGTGCGGGTGCATGGCTCAGGCCATAGATGCAGACCATGATGCCCCACTGGATCTTGGCGTTGCGCTCGAGGAAGCGCTCGGGGTCGCCCGCCAGCGCGCTGACCACCGGTATCGCCAGAAACATATAGACCGGGATGAAGACCGAGAACAGATCGAAACTGCGCCAGCCCAGCAGCGCATAGTGCAGCGGCAGCACCCCGAAGAAGGCCAGCAGCAGGCTGCGGTGGTCGCTGCGGCGGGTCTTGAGCAGCGTGACGTACTCGCGCAGCGCCAGAAAGGAGATCACCCCGAACAGCAAGGTGGCACCCGCCGGGCCCGAGATCCAGGCCAGCCAGAACACCACCGCGCCTACCCACACCGCGCGCAATTCGCGCTGCAGGCGCTGTTGCCGCTCGGCCTGTGCGCTGGCATGTTCGCGCAGCGAGACCAGGCTGGCGGCAGCCGTCACCAGCCCCAGCAGGCCGAACAGGATCACGAACAGCAGGGCCACCTGCTGGTCGGCGCTCAGGCCCTGCAGGCTGCTCATCGGGCGGCTCCGTGCGCCGCGCTATGCGGGATGCAGGTTTGCGCGCGGACGGGCGCCTTCATGCCGGGGCTGCCGCGTCGACCGAGCCTGCCGGTTGCAATGCGATCACCGCCCGGCGGGCCCGGTCGAGAAAGCCCCGCTTGTCCTCGCCGGCCTGCAGCGTCAGCGGTGCGCCGAAGGTCACGGTGCACAGGATGGGCACCGGTACCACCTCGCCCTTGGGCATCACGCGTTGCACATTATCGATCCAGGCCGGTATCAGCTGCACCTGCGGGAACTGCTCGGCCAGGTGGTAGAGGCCGCTCTTGAAGGGTTGCGGCAGCCCCTTGTGGCTGCGCGTGCCCTCCGGAAAGATCACCAGCGAATCGCCGTGGCGCAAGGCCTCCAGCAGTGGTTCGAGCGGGTCTTGATCGTCGGTGCGGGTGCGCGCCACATACACGGCGTTGAACACCTCGCGGGTGACCCAGTGCTTGAAGCGGCCGGCAGTCCAGTAGTCGCGGGCGGCAATGGGCCGGGTGCTGGCGCGCAGCTCGCGCGGCAGTGCGGCCCAGATCAGCACCCAGTCGAGGTGGCTCTGGTGGTTGGCGAAATAGATGCGCTGCTCGGCCTTGGGCGGGCAGCCTTTCCAGTGGCCTTGCGCGCCGGTGATCAGGCGGGCGATGAAGGCCAGCAGCAGTCCCATGGCGTCGGCGCGTGTCATGGCCTCAGTTTAGGCGCCAGCCGGCCCTACCGCGCCGCCCACGCCGGCGCCGACCCGCCCGGCGCGGCCCGGGGCCGGGGCTGCTGGAGCATGCCGGCATGACGGTGCCAGGGGCATTGCCTCGGGCGGCTTGGCCGGCCCGGTGTTAGGGTGCGGCGATTTGATGGAGCCCCCATGCCCTTGTCCTGCCTGACCAACGCCGCCGGCAAATCCCCGGAGGCTCGATGATCCGCCTGCAACTGGCAGTGGATCTGGACTACCAGGTGGCCAGCCCGGGCTGCGATTTCATCTTCAACATCCATGCCGCTCGCACGGCGCGGCAGTTGGTGCTGGACGAATCCCTGCAGCTCAGCCAGAACCTGCCCTTCACGGTCGATACCGACCCGGTCTCGCTCAACCGCTACCTGCGGCTCAGCGCAATGCCCGGACCTCTGCGGGTGTCCTACAACGCCACCCTGGACCTGGACCACCTGCAGGCCGACCCGGCGCAGATTGCCGAGGTGCCGGTGGCACGCCTGCCCACCGATGTGCTGGCCTACCTCTACCCCAGTCGCTACTGCCAGTCTGACCGCCTGGGCCGTGTGGCTCTGCGTGAATTTGGCCAGCGCTGGCAGGGCTATGGCCGGGTGCAGGGCATCCGCGACTGGGTGCAGCAACACACCGCCTACACCCCCAACACGTCCAACAGCAACACCTCGGCCGTTGACACCCTGCTGGAGGCGGTGGGCGTGTGCCGTGACTTTGCCCACCTGATGATCGCCTTGTGCCGCGCCTGCAACATCCCGGCGCGCTTCACCACCGGCATCGACTATGGCGCCGACCCCGCGCTCGGGCCGACCGACTTCCATGCCTATGTCGAAGCCTGGGTGGGCGGGCGCTGGTATCTGTTCGACCCCTCGGGCATCGCCATTCCCCAGGGCTTGGTGCGCATCGGCACCGGCCGAGACGCGGCCGACGTGGCCTTTGCGACCATCTTCGGGCCGGTCACGGCGTCGCCGCCGCGCATCCAGATCCAGGCCATCGCCGGGGCCGACGGCCAGCTGTACTTGCCCCAGCACTGCGCCAACGCGCTGTCGACCGACGGCTGAGGCTGTCCGGCGTAGGCCTACGCCGACACGGTCTGGCGATGGGCGCCGATGGCCTGGGCGCGCCCCATGGGTCAAGCTGCCAGCGCTGGCACCGGCAAACGCCGGTGCAGCAGCCTGACAAGGGGAAGCACCATGACTGAAGGAATCTCGATGCGCTGGGCCGCCAGCGCGCTGGCCGGCGCCGCGCTATTGGCGGCCGGCTGTGCCGACATGAGCCCGCGCCAACAAGGCACGGCTCAGGGCGCAGGTATCGGCGCACTGGCCGGGGCAGTGCTCAGTTCGGCCACCGGCGGCAAGGCCGGCAGCGGTGCGGTGATCGGCGGCGCCATCGGCGCGGTGGCCGGCAATGTCTGGTCCAAGCGCCAGGAAGACCGCCGCGTGGCACTGGAGCAGGCCACCCGCGGCACCGGCGTGGATGTCAGCCGCACTTCGGACAACCAGCTCAAGCTCAACATCCCGGCCGACATCTCCTTTGATGTCAACAGCGCGGCGATCCGGCCGGCAATGCGCAATGTGCTCGACCCCTTTGCCAGCAATCTGCGCGACGACCGCCATTCGCGCATCAGCATCGTCGGCCACACCGACAGCAGCGGCAGCGATGCGGTCAACAACCCGCTCTCGGTCGACCGGGCCCAGAGCGTGCGCGACTACCTGGTCGGGCGCGGTGTGCCGGCCTCGCAGGTGCAGACCAGCGGCCGCGGCGAGCGCGAGCCGGTGGCCGACAACGCCAGCGAGGCCGGCCGCGCGCGCAACCGCCGGGTCGAGATCTTTCTGCGTGAGCCGGCGGCCTGAGCCGCTGGCGCGCTAGCGGATCGCCACCGGATTGATCATCGACTGCACCGCGCCCTGGTATTTGTTCTGGCCCAGCACGAACATGAACTCCCAGGCCTTGTCCTTGGCCAGCTCGGCGGTGTTGATGTTCTCCAGGATGTAGGTGCCGCTCATCGGCAGCAGGATCTGGTGCACTTCGAATACCCCGGCGCCCTGCTCGAAGGGGATGGCCTCCACCGCCCAGGTATCGGCGCCCACCGCGACGATGTTCTTGCTGACCAGGTAGCGCGCGCCCTCGCGGCCCAGGCCGGGCTCGACCGAGCCGAAACGCTTGGGGTCCTTTTCGATCAGGCTGAGCCAGCCGGTGTGGAAGATCACCACATCGCCCTGGCGGATCTCCACGCCCTGCTTCTTGGCCGCGCCCTCGATCTCGGCCTTGTTGAAGGCGGTGCCCTCCTTGACCACCTCCACGCCGTAGTAGGCGGCCATGTCCAGCAGCACGCCGCGGGTGACGAAGGGCGGGATCTTGTCGGCACCCAGCTTGGTCAAGCCGCTGATGTTGCCGAACTCCTGCCACTTGTTGCCGTTGTAGTAGCGGTCGCCCACGCCGATATGGCCCAGGCCGTCGATCTGCGTGCCGATGCCGGTCCAGCAATTGAGGATGTCGTCGTTGTAGGTGGTCTTGGTCGGGCCGAGGCCATCGGACGAGCCCTGCTGGCCGGGCTGCACGATGTAGATCGAGCAGGTGCGCGGCGGGTAGGCCGGGGTCGTGGTATTGACGGTGATGCCCAGCGAATAGGTCTTGCCGCCCTTGACCAGCTTGGCGGCGCTGGCGGCCAGCTCGGGGGTCAGGTAGTTGGCCGCGCCCAATTCGTCCTTCGGGCCCCATTTGCTGGGATACCAGGTCTGCTGGGCGCTGGCGGCCAGGCTGAATGCGATTGCGGCGGCGCCGATCAGGGTCTTGTGCAGGGTCTTCAAGTCGATCTCCTTGGGGGTTAGGGAAATGCCAACAACGGTCCTCGGGCTACTTGGGCTCGGGGATCTGGGATCTGGGATCTGCTCAGGCCGGGGCGGCCGCTACATTGGCGCCGCGCTCGATCACGAACTCGGCGTCAACCAGGCGGCGCGAATGGTTGAGGTCGCTCTGCGCGATCAGCACCGCCACCGCGCTGCCCTTCAGGCCGGCGATCACGTCACCCAGGCGCTTGGACAGGGCCGGAGCCACGCCCTCGAAGGGCTCGTCAAGCAGCAGCATGCGGGTGCCCTCGGCCAGCGCGCGGGCCAGCGCCACCAGCTTCTGCTGGCCGCCTGACAGCAGCAGCGCGCGGCGGTCCTTCATCTCCAGCAACTCGGGCAGCACGCGGTAGACCCCGGCCAGGCGCTCGTCCTGGCGCAGGGCCTTGTTCACCCACACCGGCAGCAGGATGTTTTCTTCGACCGTCAACTCGGGCACCAGGCCGCGGTCCTCGGGCATGTAGCCGATGCCCAGGCCGGCGCGCGCATGGCGCGGCAGCGTGGCCAGGTCTTGACCATCGAACTCGATGCGGCCCTGGCTGGGCTGCAGATGGCCCATCACCGAGCGCAGCAGCGTGGTCTTGCCCGCGCCGTTGCGGCCCACCAGGCCGACCATGGTGCCGTCGGCCACATCCAGCGACAGCCCGCGCAGGGCCAGCACGCCCTGGATGGCCACATGCAAGCCTTCAATCTTCAACATGGCCGGCCTTTTGGGGTCATTCGGTGGTCAGCTCGCCGGTGACATAGCGCCGCACATCGTCGGTGGCCAGGGCGCGGGCAGGCACATCGTCGGCAATTACCCGGCCGGCATAGAAGGCGATCACCCGGCTGGCATAGCGTTCGACGATGTCCATGTCGTGCTCGACGAACAGCACCGTGGTGTCGGTCTCGCCCAGCAGCGCGGCCATCAGGGTGTCCATCATCGGGAACTTCTCGTCGGCCGACACGCCGCTGGTGGGCTCGTCCAGCAGCAGCAATTGCGGCCGGGCGGTCAGTGCCATCGCGATGTCCAGCAGCTTGCGCACACCGCCGGGCAGCTCGGCCACCCGGCGCTCGCGCTGGTCGGCCAGGCGGAAGCGGGCCAGCAGTGCCAGCGCGCGGTCCACCGCCTCGCTGCGGCGCGCCGGCTGCCAGAAGCTCAGGCGCTGGTCATGGCAGGCATTGGCCACCAGCATGTTGTCCAGCACCGTCAGTTCGCCATACAGCTGCGGGATCTGGAAGGACCGCGCCACCCCCAGCCGGGCGATGGCCCGCGGGTGCAGCGCGGTGATGTCGCGCCCGGCCAGCGTGATCCGGCCGGTGTCTGGCTTGAGGTAGCCGGTGATCATGTTGACGAAGGTGGTCTTGCCTGCGCCATTGCTGCCGATCAGGCTGACCCGCTCGCCGGCCTGGACGGCGATGTTCAGGTCGGCCGCGGCCACCACCGCGCCGAAGCGCTTGCTCAGGCCGCTGGCCTGCAGCAGCGTCGTCACCGGGTCGCCCCACGCATCCACAGCGAGCCTATGCCCTTGGGCAGGAAGCGGATCACCGCCAGCAGGAACAGGCCCAGCGCCAGCTGCCAGGTGTTGGGGAAGTAGGCGCTGGA
>JANNZD010000007.1:0-16839 GCA_031410435.1 Betaproteobacteria bacterium
AGCCTGGACCTGTGGCCCGACGTGACCTGGGCGCCCGACTACCAGAAGAGCAAGCGGGTCGACCTCAATAGCCTGACCCCGGCCGAAGTGGCCAGCTGGAAGCCGGGCGACACCCTGCTGCTCAACGGCAAGATGCTGACCGGCCGCGACGCCGCGCACAAGCGCATCCAGGACATGCTGGCCCGGGGCGAAAAGCTGCCGGTGGACTTCACCCACCGGGTCATCTACTACGTCGGCCCGGTCGACCCGGTGCGGGATGAAGTGGTCGGCCCGGCCGGCCCCACCACCGCCACCCGCATGGACAAGTTCACCGAGATGATGCTCAGCCAGACCGGCCTGATCAGCATGGTGGGCAAGGCCGAGCGCGGCCCGGTGGCCATCGAGGCCATCAAGAAGCACAAGAGCGCCTACTTGATGGCCGTGGGCGGCGCGGCCTACCTGGTGGCCAAGGCCATCCAGGGCGCCCGGGTGGTGGGTTTTGCCGACCTGGGCATGGAGGCGATCTACGAGTTCGACGTCAGGGACATGCCGGTGACGGTGGCGGTGGATTCGGCCGGTACCAGCGTGCACACCACCGGCCCCAAGGAATGGGCCGGGCGCATCGCCTCCAGCATCCCGATCAAGCCAGTTTGAGCGGCGCCGCCGGGTCGGCCGCCGGCGCGGCGGCAGCGCTGGCCGGCAGACCGTGCAACACCCGTTGCGGAAAGGGGATCTGCACGCCGGCCGCGTTCAGCGCGGCCAGCACCGCCAAGTTGACATCGCTGCGCACATTGCCCTGGCCGTTTTCGAGGTCGGCCACCCAATAGACCAGATTCAAATCCAGCCCGTCGGCACCAAAGCCGGCCAGCTGCACCGCCGGGGCGGGGTCAGCCAACACCCGCGGCACCGCCGTCATCGCCGCCACCAGCTGGGGCATCAGCGCCGCCAGGTCGCTGCCATAGGCCACCTGCAGGGTCGAGGTCAGCGCCACCTTGGGGTCGGCAAAGGAGTAGTTCTCGACCCGCTGGGTGATCAACAGCTCGTTCGGCACGATCGATTCACGCCCGTTGTTGGCCCGGATCACGGTGTAGCGGGTGCTGATGTCGGTGATGCGGCCCTCGAAATTGTCGACCTTGACCACATCGCCGATGCGCAGCGACTGCTCGGCCAGGATCACGAAGCCCGACACATAGTTGGAGGCCAGTTTCTGCAGGCCGAAGCCTATGCCCACCCCCACCGCGCCGCCCAGCACGCCCAGCGCGCCCAGCGGGATGCCGGCGGCCGACAGCGCCAACAGCAGGCCGACCAACAGCAGGCCGGCACGGGTGGCATTGGCGGTGATCTTGCGCACGCTCAGGTGCACCCGGGTGGCGCGCATCAGCCGGGCTTCCAGCGTGGCCGACAGCCACAGCACCACCACCAGCACCGCCGCCGCCGACAGCGCGCCCTCCACCAGGCTGCGCAGGCTGACCGGGCTGCCGCCGATCTTCCAGGTCAGGGCTTCCATCTCGTCCAGCACCACCGGCAGCACCCCGGTGATCCACATCACCGTCAGGATCCAGACGCACCAGCTGACCGTGCGCTCCAGCGCCCGCACCAGCGCCGATCCCGGGAAGGCCGCGTGCAGCACCCGCGCAAACACCCGGATCAGCGCCAGGCTGGCCAGTACCGGCACCGCCAGCTTGAACACCGCCACCGGCAGATGGCCCTGCAAGCCCCAACGCGCGGCCAGGGCCAGCGCCAGCGCCAGCAAGGGGAACAAGGCGCCGTCGAAACCGCGCTGGCCAAACCAGATGCCGGCCGGCTCGCCCCGTGGCCGCAGGGCCGCACAAGCGGCCCAGGACAGGCCCAGGCAGCCCAGCAGCAAGGCCAGCTCCACCAGTGCCGTGGGGTGTACCAGCGCGGCCAGCAGTTCAGGCAGGCTATCGATGTTGTTCATGTCGGGCCGATTGTCTCAGCCCGACCCGCGCGCAGGCCGCGCCGGCGGCTCAGACGTCGGCCAGCACGCGCAGGTGGGCGACCACGCTGCGCCCCAGTGCACTGAGCGCGTAGCCACCCTCCAGGCAGGAGACGATACGGCCCTGGCAATGGCGCCCAGCCAGGTCCATCAGGCGCCGGGTGATCCACTCGTAATCGGCCTCGACCAGGCCGAGCTGGCCCAGATCGTCCTCACGGTGGGCATCGAAGCCGGCGCTGATGAACAACATCTGCGGCGCAAAGGCCTCCAGCCGCGGCATCCACATCACATCGATGATCTCGCGCACCGCCAGGCCCCGGGTGTAGGGCGGGATCGGCACGTTCACCATATTGCTGCCCTTGGGCACATCACCGCAGTTGGGGTAGAGCGGATGCTGGAAGAAGCTGCACATCAGCACCCGGTCATCGCCGGCGATGATGTCCTCGGTGCCATTGCCATGGTGGACGTCGAAATCGATGATCGCCACGCGCTGCAGCCCCATCACATCCAGCGCGTGACGCGCAGCGATGGCCACGTTGTTGAAGAAGCAGAAGCCCATGGTCTCATCGCGGGTGGCATGGTGGCCGGGCGGGCGCACCGCACAGAAGGCGTTGTCCACCTCGCCGCGCAGCACTGCCTCGGTGGCGGCCACGGCCGCGCCGGCGGCGCGCAAGGCCGCGCGCCAGGTGCCGGGGCAGGCCACGGTGTCGGGGTCGAGGTGGCGCGGCTCGCCGCTGGCCTGCACTTGCGCCAAAAAATCCTGCAGCTGGCTCACATAATGCACCGTGTGGGCGCGCTCGATTTGGGCCAGCGTGGCCAGCGGCGCCTCGCGATGCTGCAGCGCCACGTCCAGCCCGCTGGCCAGCAACTGGTCGGCGATCGCATCCAGGCGCTGGGGGCACTCGGGGTGGCCTGCGCCCATATCGTGCAATCGGCACTCGGCATGGCTGAAGTAGGCAGTGGGCATCGTTGTCTCGAATCGTTTTCCGGTATGGTGCCGCGCATGGCTGATTACAAACTGGCGCAGCGCCTGGCGCAGCTCACAAGCCAGATTAGCACGGTGATCGTCGGCAAACAGCCGCAGGTCGAGGACTGCGTGGCCTGCCTGCTGGCCGGCGGCCACCTGCTGATCGAAGACGTGCCCGGCGTGGGCAAGACCACCCTGGCGCATGCGCTGGCAGTGTCGCTGGGGCTGCAGTTCTCGCGCGTGCAGTTCACTGCCGACCTGATGCCGTCCGACCTGCTCGGGGTCAGTGTCTTCGAGCGCAGCAGCGAATCTTTTGTGTTCCATCAAGGGCCGGTGTTCACCCAGGTGCTGCTGGCCGACGAGATCAACCGCGCCGGGCCCAAGACCCAGAGCGCCTTGCTCGAGGCGATGGAAGAGCAGCAGGTCTCGGTCGAGAACCTGACCCGCCCGCTGCCCCAGCCCTTTTTCGTGATCGCCACCCAGAACCCGAGCGACCAGCTCGGCACTTACCCGCTGCCCGAGAGCCAGCTCGACCGCTTTCTGATGTGCATCACCCTGGGCTACCCCGACCGCGCCAGCGAGCGCGCGCTGCTGGCCGGCGCGGACCGGCGCCACCTGGCCCAGCGCCTGGGCCCGGTGATGGGCCCGGCCGAGCTGCTGGACGCTCAGGCCCAGGTGCTGAAGGTGCATGTATCGGACGCGCTGCTGGATTACCTGCAGGCGCTGATCGCCGCCACCCGCTCGGGCCAGTGGTTCGTTGACGGCCTGAGCCCGCGTGCCGGCATCGCCATCCTGCGCGCGGCGCGCGCCCGGGCGCTGCTGGCCCAACGCGACTACGTGGCGCCGGACGACATCCAGGCCATCCTGCCGCAGACCGCCGCCCACCGCCTGCTGCCCCTGGCCAGCGCCGGGCGCGGCCGGGTCGAACAGGTGCGGGCGATGGTCGAGGCGGTCGGCCTGCCGTGACGCGCCAGCCGCTCTGGGCCGGCAGGCGCCGGCCGGCAGCCAGCCCGTTTGGCAAACCCCGGCGTCCCGGCTGAGCCGGTTCGGCGGCATCCGCTGAGTGAACTCGCATGATCGGCCCGCGCATCCACCGCTGGTTCGAAGGTCGCCTGCCGCGCAGCGACCGCTGGGCCCTGAACCAGGGCAACCTCTACATCCTGCCCACCAAGGCGGGCTGGGGTTTCGGCATCACCTTGCTGGTGCTGTTGCTGGCCTCGATCAACTACCAGCTCAACCTGGGCTATGGGCTGACCTTTCTGCTCGGTGGCGCGGCGCTGGCAGCGATCCACCAGACCCATGGCAATCTGCGCCGCCTGGTCTTGCACCTCAAGCCCCCGGCGCCGGTGTTTGCCGGCGAGCCCGCCACGCTGGAGGTGGTGCTGGACAACCCCGGCCACGGCCGCCATGGCGTGGGCCTGGGCCTGTACCAAGCGCGCCGCCATGGCATGGCCTTCTGCGACGTGCCGGCCCTGGGCAGTGCGGTGGCCCGGTTGCGCTTCACGCCGGCCCGGCGCGGCCTGCATCCGCTGCCCACCCTGCTGGTGGAGACGCATTTCCCGCTCGGCCTGTTCCGGGTGTGGACGGTGTGGCGGCCGGCAACCCTGGCGCTGGTCTATCCGGCGCCCGAGTTGACCGCCCCGCCCCTGCCGCCGCCGCAAGCCGGCGCTGACGGGCCGCAGCAGACCCGCCGGGCCCATGGCGCCGAGTTCGATGGCGTGCGCGCCTACCAGCGCGGTGATGCGCTGCGCCAGGTGGTGTGGAAGAAATCGGCGCGCAGCGGCGAGCTGGTCAGCCGCGACACCAGCAGCACGGCCGCACGCGACCTGCTGCTGGACTACGCCGGCGCCGGCCCGCTGGCACCCGAAGCACGCCTGTCACGCCTGACCGCCTGGGTACTGGCCGCCGACCGGCAGGGCCAGGCCTATGGTCTGGCCCTGCCCGGCCAGCAGCTGGCCCCGGCCAGCGGCGGGGCCCAGCGGCGCAGCGCGCTGCAGGCGCTGGCCTTGTGGCCGGCACCGGCCCAGCCACAGCCGGCCGGCCGATGAAGCCCGGTGCCTTGCAGGCAGGCTGGCTGGCATGGCGAGCCTGGCCGCGCGAAACCCGCGACACCCTGTTCCAGCTGGCGGTGATCGGCTGGACGGTACTGCCTCACCTGGTGCGCCAGCCGCTGTGGTGCGCCGCCCTGACCCTGGGCGTGCTGGCCTGGCGCGCCTACCTGGCCCTGGTGCAAGGGGCCTTGCCCTCGCGCTGGGTGGTGCTGGCCATACTGCTGCTGGGCATAGCCCTGACCGCCTGGAGCCAGCGTACGCTGCTGGGCCGCGAGGCCGGCGTCACGCTGCTGGTGGTGCTGATGGCGCTCAAGACATTGGAGCTGCGCGCCCGGCGCGACGCGCTGGTGGTGTTCTTCCTGGGCTTCTTCCTGGTGCTCACGCTGTGCCTGTACTCGCAGTCACTGCTCACCGCGCTGGCCATGGCGGTCTCCACCTGGGGCCTGCTCACCGCCCTGGTGCTGGCCAACATGCCGGTGGGCCGCCCGCCGCTGCGCCAGGCCGGTGCCATCGCGGCGCGCTCGGCGCTGATCGGCCTGCCGGTGATGGTGGTGCTGTTCGTGCTGTTCCCGCGCTTCGGCCCGCTCTGGGGCCTGCCCCAGGATGCGGTGGGCCGCACCGGCCTGTCGGGTAGCCTGCGCCTGGGCGGGGTGGCCGAACTCGCCAGCGACGACAGCATCGCGCTGCGCATCCGCTTCGACAACGGCGCCCCGCCGGCCGAGCAGTTGTACTTCCGCGGGCCGGTGCTGGCGCGCTTCGACGGCCTGGAATGGCGCCCTTCGGTGTTCGCGGGGCAACGCCCGGCCGCGCCGGTCGACCTGCGCACCCTGGGCTCGCCGCAGGCCTACGAGATGCTGCTCGAGCCCATCCGCCTGCCCTTGTTGCCGCTGCTGGAGGCCACCCCCGATCGCCCCGGCCTGGCCCCCGCCCTGCCCGACTGGGGGGTGTTCCAGGGCAGCGACCTGCAGTGGCATACCGACCGGCTGGTGGGCGAGCGGCTGCGCCTGCGCACCCAGGCCTGGCCCCGCTTCGAGCATGGCCGGGCGCTCGACGATGCCGAACTCAGCGCGCTGCTGGCGCTGCCGCGCGCTTACAACCCGCGCACCCTGGCCTGGGCCGGCCAGATGCGGTCACGCCTGGGCGATGTCGATGCGCGCACCCTGGTGTCGGCCTTGATGGCCTATATCCGCACCAGCAACTTCAGCTACACCCTGCAGCCCGGGCTGTACGGGCGGGATGCGATCGACGAGTTCTGGCTCGACCGGCGCGAGGGTTTCTGCGAGCACTTCGCCACCACTTTTGTGGTGCTGCTGCGTGCCATGGGCGTGCCGGCGCGGGTGGTCACCGGCTACCAGGGCGCCGAGCCGCCCGACGCAGACGGCTACCAGACCGTGCGCCAGAGCCATGCCCATGCCTGGGCCGAGTACTGGACCGAGCGCAGCGGCTGGCAACGCGCCGACCCCACCGCCGCCGTGGCCCCCGAGCGGGTGCGCACCAGCCTGGCACTGCAGGCCCGGCCGGGCCTGATGACCGAAGCCATGAATGCCGTGAACCCGGCGCTGGCCAGCCGGCTGCGCCAGGCCTGGGAGCTGGTGGATGGCCGCTGGACCCGCTGGGTCATGGGCTATTCCAAGACGCGCCAGTTCGAATTGCTGCAAAGCCTGGGCGTGGCCCGCCCGGATTGGGCTGATCTGGCGCGCGCGCTGGTCGGGGTGCTGTCGGCCGCGGCGCTGGCCGGCGCGGCCTGGGCCTGGCACGACCGGCGCCGCCAGGACCCCTGGCAGCGCCTGCACCGGCGCTTGTGCCAGGGCCTGCAGGCCGCAGGCGTGGCCGCCCGGCCCCACCATGCGCCGCGCACCCTGGCCGGCCTGGTGCGCGCCCGCCAGGGCAGCCAGGGCGAGGCCGTGGCGCAGGCGCTGGACGCGCTGGATCGTCGCCGCTACGGCCGCGCCGGCGCACGCCTGCCCGCCCCAGGCTGGTGGGCCGGTCTGCAGGCCGAGTTGCGGCGCCTGCCGCAAGCCGGCCCGGCCGCGCCCGGGCCGGGATAATCCGTACGATGCTGCCTGCCCCGCCCCGCCCCGCTGCGTGCTGCCCTGCCCCTGCTGCGCCAAACCGGGCCCGCCGCTGCTGGCTGCCCGTCCTCCTGGCTGGGGCACTGCTGGCCAGCGCGCCGGCCTGGGCCGCCAAGGCCAGGCAGCGCGCCAAGCCCAAGGCCGCCATCGCCCAGGACGGCGACCCCGACGCGGTGACCTACGGCCGCCGTGCCGACGCGGTCGCGCTGGCCCAGGCCCTGGCCGAAAAACACGGCCTGGACCCGGCTTGGGTGCAGGGCCAGCTGGCCCAGGCCCGCTTCCAGCCCAGCGTGGCGCGGCTGATCATGCCGCCCAAGCCCGGCACCGCCAAGAACTGGGCCGCCTACCGGGCCCGCTTCGTCGAGCCCGAGCGCATCCGCGCCGGCGCCGCCTTCTGGGCCCGCCATGCGCAATGGCTGGATGCCGCCGAGCAGCGCTATGGCGTGCCGGCCGCCGTGGTGGTCGGCATCATCGGGGTGGAAACCTTCTACGGCCGGGTCACCGGCAACTACCGGGTGCTGGACGCGCTGGCCACGCTGAGCCTGGACTTCCCCAGCGGCCGCAGCGACCGCAGCCCCTTCTTCCGCGACGAACTGGGCCAGTTCCTGACCCTGGCCCACACCCAGCAATGGGAGCCGGCCAGCGTCAAGGGCTCGTTTGCCGGGGCCATCGGCCTGGGCCAATTCATGCCAGGCAGCATCAACCGGTTTGCGGTGGACTTCGACAACAACGGCCAGATCGACATGGCCGCAGCGGGTGACAAATCCGCCGCCGACGTGATCGGCAGCGTGGCCCATTACCTGGCCGAACATGGCTGGCAACGCGGCCAGCCCACCCACTTCCAGGTCAAGCCACCGGTCGACAGCAGCCAGCGCGCCCGCCTGCTGCTGCCCGACATCCTGCCCAGTTTCTCGCCGGCCCAGCTGGCCGAGGCCGGCGCCGAGCTCGATGCCGCCGGCACCGAACACCAGGGCGCGCTGGCCCTGGTGGAATTACAGAACGGCGACGCCGCGCCTAGCTATGTGGCCGGCAGCCAGAACTTCTATGCAGTGACCCGCTACAACTGGTCCAGCTATTACGCGCTGGCGGTGATAGAACTGGGGCAGGCGGTGGCGGCCGCCCGGGCCGGCCGCTGAGCGATCAGGCGCTGCGGCCGCGCCAGGCCAGGGCCAGCAGCGTCAGGCCGCACAGCAGCGCACCCGCGCCAAAGGTATAGCCCGCGCCCAGCCTGTCCCAGATCAGCCCGGCCAGGACGCTGGCCAGCAGCATCGCCACCCCGCTGACCAGGTTGAACATGCCGTAGGCCGTGCCGCGCAGGCCGGCCGGCGCGGCGTCGGCCACCATCGTGGCCAGCAGGCCCTGGGTCATGCCCATGTGCAGGCCCCACAGCAGCACCCCGCCCAGCACCGCGCCCCAGTGCAGGCTGCTGGCCAGCACCGCATCGGCGGCAATCAGCACCACCAGGCCCAGCGCCAGCAGGCGGCGGTGCGACAGCCGGTCGGACAGCTTGCCGAAGGGATAGGCCGAAGCCGCATAGACCCCATTCATCGCCACCATCACCAAGGGCACCAGCGCCACCGGAATACCGGCCTGCTGCGCGCGCAACACCAGGAAGGCCTCGGAAAAGC
Source organism: Betaproteobacteria bacterium (assembly GCA_031410435.1). Taxonomy (GTDB): domain Bacteria; phylum Pseudomonadota; class Gammaproteobacteria; order Burkholderiales; family Burkholderiaceae_C; genus Pseudaquabacterium. The sequence continues at coordinate 8,655 of JANNZD010000007.1, forward strand.
GCGCCAGCGTGAACAGCCCGCCCACCGCCACCACCCACCAGAAGGCCGGGCCGAGACGGCGCAGATTGGCCCGGCTGATCGGGTTGACATGGGCCTGGCCGGCCTGCCGGGGCGGCTCGTGCACGCCCCACCACAGCAGCGCCACCGCGCCAATGGCCGGCAGCACCGCCACCCAGAACACCGCGCGGTAGTCATCGGCCCACAGCAGCATCAAGGCCACCGCCAGCAAGGGACCGGCAAAGGCCCCCACGGTGTCGAGTGACTGGCGCAGGCCGAAGGCCGCACCGCGCAACGCCGGCGGCGCGATGTCGGCCACCAGCGCGTCGCGCGGCGCACCGCGGATGCCCTTGCCCACACGGTCAACCAAGCGCGCACCGATGATCCAGCCCAGGCCGCCCCCCGGCAGCCCGGGCAGGCCGGCCAGCGCAAAGGCCGGTTTGCTCAGCGCGCCCAGGCCGTAGCCCAGCAGCGCCAGGCCCTTGCGCCGGCCCAGCCAGTCGCTCAGCGCACCCGAGAACACCTTGACGATCAAAGCGGTGGCCTCGGCCAAGCCCTCGATGAAACCCACCACCAGCGCGCTGGCGCCCAGCACGCCCACCATGTACATCGGCAGCAGGCTGTGGATCATCTCGGACGAGATGTCCATCAGCAGGCTGACGAAGCCCAGCATCCAGATGCCGGCGGGCAGTACGGGGCGGGTCGGCTGGGGTAGGGCGGGCATCAGAGAAGGCTGGCGGCGGCCCGCACTGCCGCATCAGGGTTTGGCGGACAGCTTCTGGTTGATCTCGACCAGCTGGTCGTTGTAGGCCTTGATCGCGGCCTGGCAGGCCAGGATCATCCTGACCAGCAGTTGATCATGCCCGCCGCAGGCCCGCAGGGCCTTGCGGTCGTCGATGCCGATGTCGATCAGGTCCGCGTAGGTCAGGCTGTCGGGCAGCACCCGCGGCGGGTCGCAGCGGTAGGCCAGCTGGTCGGCCGGCAAATTGCAATCCACCGGCTTGACCACCACCGGCAGGGTCGGCGCGCAGGCAACCAGGCTGGCGCACAGCAGCAGCAGGGCCAGGCGGGCAGGCAGGCGGGCAGGCAGGCGGCACCGGATCATGGCTGCCCCCGGCGCATCGGTGCCAGCAGTTCGGCGGGCACCGCCACCTTGGAGCATTCCAGACCGGCGATCAGCACCTTCTGGTCATCGACCTCCTTCTTCAACCGGTCGATCTCGGTCTGCAGCCGGGCGCGCTCCTCGGCGCTGACGCCAGGCTGGGCCGCGGACGCCTCCAGCGTGACGATGCGGGTCTGGGTCACGCTGCGGGTCTTGCCCAGATCGGCGATGCGCTTGTCGCGGCCGGCCAGCACGGTGGCGAACTCGGCCTTGGCCTGGCTGTGCTCGTCCTCGAGCTTTTTCTGGCTGGCCTGAAACTGCTGGGTCAGATCGGCAATCTGCTTGTCCAGGGCCTTCTGGGTCTTGGCTTGCGCCGCTTCGGCCTGTTGGCCCAGGTCCTTGGCCTTGTCCAGGGCCTGGATCGCGTCGCGCCCCTTCCACGACCCGACATACCACCCACCCAAGCCGGCCAGGATCGCGACAACCAGCAACAAGATCTTCTGCATGCCTGCCCTCCGGCTTGAACCCGCCCCATGCTGACACGAAAGCCCCGGGCCAACCAGCCCGTTGCATCCGGCCCCCTAAGAACCTCGACGCCAAAAAACCAGGCCCGCCAGCCCTCAACGCGACGCCAGCGCCAGCCGCAGCCCGAAGCCCAGCAGCAGGGTGCCGGCCACCCGGTTGAGCCAGCGCACCACCTGCGGGTTGGCGCGCAGGCGCTCGGCAAACAGCCGGGTCAGCGTCACCGCAACGGCGCAGTACAGCAGCGTGATGGCCGCCACCGTGGCCGCCATGAAGCCGAAGGTGACCAGGCCCTGGTGGCGCCGCGGGTCGACGAACAGCGGGAAGAAGGCCATGTAGAAGACGATGGCCTTGGGGTTGAGCAAGGTGATCAGCAGGGCCTGGCGGAAATATTGGCCGGTGCGGATCTTCAGCACCGGCGCGTCACCGGGCTTGGCGATGATCATGCGCCAGCCCATCCAGGCCAGGTAGGCCGCGCCCAACCACTGCAGCGCTGCAAACACCCGCGGCGCAGTGCCCAGCAAGGCCGCCACACCGGCCACCGCCAGCCATATCAGCACCTGGTCGCCGACGATCACACCCAGCGTGGCGGCGGCCCCACCCCGGACACCGCCCTTGCCGGTGGAAGTGAGCAGCACCAGATTGCCCGGCCCCGGGATCGCCAGGAACACAATCACCGCCACCACGAAGGCCCCGTAATCCGCCACGCCAAACATGCCCGCCCCCTGCTGCCGAATCAACCCGCCATGATGCCAGCCCCAGCCGGCCTGCACGGCCACCCGCGCGAGGACGAGATCGAATTCAGCGCGATCCGGGCCCAGGGTGCGGGCGGGCAGAACGTCTACAAGGTCAGCAATGCGGTGCACCTGCGTTACGACGTGCCCGCCAGCAGCCTGCCCGAGGCGGTGAAGTCCCGCCTGCTGGCCTGGCGCGACCAGCGCATCAGCACCGAAGGGGTGGTGGTGATCAAGGCCCAGGACCACCGCAGTCTGGAGCGCAACCGGCAAGACGCGATCGACCGGCTGCGTGCCTTGATCGAAGAGGCCGCCCATGTGCCGCTGGCGCGCCGCGCCACCAAGCCCACCCGGGCGTCGCAGCGCCGTCGGGTGGAGGGCAAGGTGCAGCGCGGCCAGGTCAAGGCCATGCGCGGCAAGCTGGGCGGGCGCGGCGTGGAATGAGCCGCCGCCGGCACCGCCCGGTGGTTCAGCACGCGGCATCGCGTAGCATGGACCGGCGCTTTGCACCTGTCCATGAACCACCCTGAAGGGATGCCCGGCATGAACCTCCTGATCAAGCTCACCTGGCGCCTGTTGCTGGCCTGGGCCCTGGCGGCCTGCAGCAGTGCACCGACCGGCCCCGGCTGGACCACCCTGATCGACGGCGACAAGGGCCTGGACAACTGGGCCCGCCTGGGCGACGCCAACTGGCGCGCCGAAGGCGGCGCCATCGTCGCCGACCGCGGCAAGGGCGGCTACCTGGTGTCCAAGGCCAGCTACCGCGACTTCGTCATCCACGCCGAGTTCTGGGCCGCCACCGACACCAACAGCGGCATCTTCATCCGCGCCCAGGACCCGGCCAAGATCGGCGCCGACAGCGCCTATGAGGTCAACATCTGGGACATCCGGCCCGACCCCAAGTACGGCACCGGCGGCATCGTCGATTTCGCCGCGGTGCCGGTGCCACCGGTCTTCCTGGCCGGGGGCCGCTGGAACACCTTCGAGATCGAGGCCCGCGGCGCCACGGTCACGGTCAAGTTCAACGGCACGCCCACCGTCACGATGCAGAACGGCAAGTTCGCCAGTGGGCCGTTTGCGCTGCAGTTCGGTGCCGGCGTGCAGGGCGCCTTGGGCGGCCCGATCAAGTGGCGCAAGGTGATGATCAAGCCGCTGTAGGCGACAGCCCACCGGCGTTCAGGCGGCCGGGCGGTAGGGCCGCACCATGCGCAGCCACTTGCGCGCCGGCAAGCCGAAACGGGCCTCGATCGCCTCGGCGCGCGCCGTCAGCGTCTCACGGTCGGGCACCACCACCGCGCAGCCGCCCACCAGCACGGTATTGCCCTCCTGCGTGGGCACCATCTGCCAGACCTGGTCGCTGCCAAAGGCCGCCGCCACCCGGGCCGCGCTGCGCTCGAAGCTGGCAGCGCGGCCGAACAGGTTGACCGTCATCACCCCGCCCGGGGCCAGCAGGGCGCGGCAGGCGGCATAGAAGGCCGCGTCGTCCAGCACCGGCGCGGCGGCGTCATGGTCGTAGAGGTCGACGCACAGCGCATCGGCAGTCTGCAGCCGGCCGGGCGCCTGCACCCAGGCGCCGGCGTCGGCCTCCACCACCTGCAGGCGGGCATCGTCCTGCGGCAGCGCAAACCACAGCCTGCAGGCCTGCACCACGCTCGGGTTGATCTCCACCGCGGTGGTGTGCCAGCGCATCACCTGGTGGCTGAAGCGGGTCAGCGCGGCCGCGCCCAGGCCCAGCTGCACCGCCCGGCCCTGGTCCAGCGCGGCCGTGGGCTTGAACAGCAGCCACACCATCATGCGCTGGATATAGGCCAGCTCCAGCTTGCGCGGGGCGCGGATGCGCATCGCACCTTGCACCCAGTCGGTGCCCAGGTGCAGGTAGCGCACCCCGTCGAACTCGCTCAGCGTGGCGCCGGCCAGGGTGGTCTGTTGTCGATTGCGCTTCATGCGGCCGGCATCATGCCGTGTTTGCCCAAGACCTCGGCCCAGCAGGCGCGCTTGCGCTCGAACGACCAGCCGGCATGGGCCGGGCTGGTGGACGGCAGCCGGTACACCGGCAGGCCCAGCGCCTGGGTAACCCGCATCGCGCGCGCCGATTCGGCGCCATGGTGGGCCACCGCCTGCAGCCCGGGCAGGCTGCGCGCCAGGCCGGCCAGGTCGTTCGGCTCGGCCGCCCGGATCGCGCTGTCCAGGCTGCCCTTGCGCAGGCAGCTGGCGTACACATCCCACAGGCCCAGGCCCCAGGCCTGCAGCACCGCCAGGCGCCGGGCATAGGGCAGCGCCAGCAGGTCCTGGCCCCACAGCGCCGACAGCACCGGCCAGAACTGGTTGCGCGGATGGCCGTAGTACTGCTGCGCGGCCAGCGAGGCCCGGCCGGGGAAACTGCCCAGCAGCAGCAAGCGGGTGGCCGGCGACACCACCGGCGCCAACCCGACCAGGCGCGCCGCAGGTCGGACTAGGGGATCGCCAAGGCCTGTGGCTTCTGTGAGCATCCGGTTTTTCATCCTTGCGTCCTGGTGGAGCGACTCCCATGAATGTTGAAGCCATCGTCAAGTTTCTCAGCACCGAGGGTGCTGATTTCGCGCTGAAGATCGTGGCCGCGCTGGCCGCCTGGATCATCGGCCGCTGGCTGATCGGCCTGCTGCTGCGCGCTTTCGGTGCGTTGCTGGACCGCGGCCGGCGGGTCGACGCGACCTTGGCCCATTACCTCCGATCGATCCTGGGGGTGGTGCTCAACATCGTGCTGGCGCTGGCGATCCTCGACATCTTCGGCGTCAAGACCACCTCCTTCGTGGCCTTGCTGGCCGGTGCCGGTCTGGCCATCGGCACCGCCTGGGGCGGGCTGCTGGCGCATTTTGCGGCGGGCGTGTTCATGCAGGTGCTGCGGCCCTTCAAAGTGGGGGATTTCGTGCAGGCCGGCGGCATCACCGGCACGGTGCACGAGGTGGGCCTGTTCGGCACCACGCTGATCACGCCGGACAATGTGTTGACCATCGTCGGCAACAACAAGGTGTTTGGCGACAGCATCCAGAACTACTCCACGCTGCCGGTGCGCCGGGTCGACTGCGTGGCCAAGGTGGCCAACAGCGTCGACCCGATGGACGCGATCGCCCGGCTCAAGGCCGCCATCGTGCAGATCCCCCATGTCGCGGCCCAGCCAGCGCCGGACATCGAGATCCTGCAGTTCACTCCGGAAGGCCCGCTGCTGTGCGTGCGGCCTTACACCCACAACGACCACTACTGGCAGGTCTATTTCGACACCCACAAGGCGGTGGTAGCCACCTTCGGCAACGCCGGCTACCCGGTGCCTGACACCCCGCTGGCAGCGCGCAGCCGCTGAGCCTCGGGCGGCGCCGCCGCCCACAGCGCGGCCAGGCGCGGCAGCGCCGCACAGGCGTTGGCGGCGGTCTGTGCCGCGGTCCGGGCCAGGGTCCAGCCGCGCAGCCGGGCCAGGTGCTCGGCGATGCGCGGCAGCTCGGCCGGCTCGTTGCGGCTGGTGGCGCCGGCCGCGCGCTCGGCCGCGCTGCGGTACAGCCAGTGAGGGGGGATGTCGGGGGCGTCGGTTTCCAGCACCAGCGCGGTCTCGGGCAGGCTGGCGGCCAACCGGCGGATCTGCAGGGCCCGCTCGAAGCTCAGCGTGCCGCCAAAGCCCAGGCGCAGGCCCAGCGCGGTGAACTGCCCGGCCTGCACATCGCTGCCATTGAAGGCATGGGCGATGCCACCGGCCACCGTGCAGCGGCGCAGGCCCGCCAGCAGCGCGTCGGCCGAGCGCCGCACATGCAGGATCACCGGCAGGCCGGCCGTCCGCGCCAGCTGCAGCGGGGCCCGGTAGAAGCGGGCCTGGCGCGCGCGGTCCAGGCCCGGCACGAAGTGGTCCAGGCCGATCTCGCCCACCGCCACCAGGCGCGGGTCGTCGCGGTGGCGGCCCAGCGCGTCGGCCAGGCGGTCCAGATCGGCCTCATCGGACTGGTCCACATACAGCGGGTGGATGCCCAGCGCATAGGCCTGACCGTGCTGGTGGGCCAGGCCGCGCACCCTGTCGAAGTGCGCCGCCATCACCGCCGGCACGACCATCAGCGCCACGCCGGCAGCCTGGGCCCGCGCCAGCACGGCGGCGCGGTCGGGGTCGAACTCGGGTGCGTCCAGGTGGCAATGGCTATCGATCCAGCGCATGTCCCGATGATGCCGTGCCCGGCCCGCAGCGTCACGGGTCCGCCGCGAGCGCATTCCTGCGGCCCCCGGGGCGCACAGCCAGGCCGGGCGTGATACCGTGAACGCTGCCGATTTCTGCCGCCAAAAGGAGCCTGAGACGATGGTGCGCTCATCGCTGTACAGCCGGTCCCCCCAGCGCGCTGTCGGGCCGGGAACGGCAAGCGCCGCGCCCCATCCGCCGCTGGCCGGGCCCGCCGATCCGGCGGCCAGCGCCGCTGACGCCGGCCCGCTGCCCGCAGCCGCCCCGCTCACCCTGTACCAGCGCCTGCAAAGCCGGGCGCGCCGGCATCGCAAGAGCCTGCTGGCCGCAGCGCTGCTGGGCGGCCTGGTGATCGCCGGCTGGCCGGGCTGGACCGCCCGGGTCCAGCGCCCGCTGACGATCGAGCAGATCGACACCGCACTGCGCGATTCGATCAGCAAGCAGCCCCTCGAATCGGCCGGCATCGCGGCCTACCAGGTCATCCTGCCAGCGGTGGTGCGGGTGGTGGGCCACGGCGACGACGAGGCCGACGCCGCCGTCCCGGCCGGCAAGGCCCCGGCCAGGGCCGACGATGGTGGTCGGCCCGGCGCCCGGCCGGCCAGCCCCAAAGGCAGGCCCGACCCGCAACGCAGCCCGCATGGCAACGACCCGGACCGCAGCGTGGGCACCGGCGTGGTCATCGTCGACAAGGGCCTGATCCTGACCAGCCTGCATGTGGTGGACGGCGCCCAGCGCGTCACCGTGACCTTCTTCGACGGTAGCCAGAGCGCCGCCACGGTGGTCAGCCGCCAGCCCGAGAACGACCTGGCCGTGCTGCGCGCCCACACCATCCCCGACGACCTGCACGCGGCCACGCTGCGCTCCACTGCGGGCTTGTCGCCGGGCGAGGCGGTGCTGGCGGTGGGCTTCCCCTTCGGCATCGGGCCGTCGGCCTCGCAGGGCGTGGTGTCCGGCCTAAAGCGCGAGTTCCGCTCGCCCGAGGGCGAACGCTACCTGACCAACCTGATCCAGTTCGACGCCGCCGCCAACCCCGGCAACTCGGGCGGGCCGCTGGTGACGATGGACGGCCATGTGGTGGGCATCGTCGCAGCCATCATGAACCCCAACCAGCAGCGCACCTTCATTGGCATCGGCTTTGCAGTGCCGATCGAAAACGCAGCGGCCGCCGTCGGCATGCCGCCCTTCTGAACCCAGACCCCTGCCCCGCATGAACAACCTGCCCAGCGTGCCGGCCGAATCGGCCCAGTTGCTCGAACGCATCCTCTACGAGGTCAAGCGGGTCGTGGTCGGCCAGGACCGTTTCCTGGAGCGGGTGATGGTGGCCTTGCTGGCCCAGGGCCACCTGCTGGTCGAAGGTGTGCCCGGGCTGGCCAAGACCTTGACCGTGAAGACCCTCGCGCAAACGCTGCGCGGCAGCTTCAAGCGCATCCAGTTCACCCCCGACCTGGTGCCGGCCGATCTGGTGGGCACGCGCATCTACAGCCCGAAGACCGGCGAGTTCGACACCTCGCTCGGGCCGGTGTTCGCCAACCTGTTGCTGGCTGATGAAATCAACCGTGCGCCGGCCAAGGTACAGAGTGCGCTGCTGGAGGTGATGCAGGAGCGCCAAGTCACCATCGCGGGCGAAAGCCACAAGGTGCC
>JANNZD010000008.1:0-4295 GCA_031410435.1 Betaproteobacteria bacterium
GCGCAGCGGGATCAAGGCGATCGAGCTGACGCTGGCCGACTCATTGAGCCAGGCCGAGGCCTCGAAGCCGGCATTCAGGCCGCAGTAGGGCTGGCCCAGGCTGGCGCTGAAGGTCTTGACATCGTCACTGACCCCGGCGGCGAAGGGCAGGCCCTCGAAGGCCGGGTCCACGCCCCATACCCGCAAGGCCGCCTGCGGGATCAAGAACTCATGCTGCAGCGATTGCAGCAGGCTGGCCGGCAGCGCAGCGGGGGCCGCAGCCAGCAGGATGCACTGGATGAAGCGGTGCAGGCGGTTGGCGATGAGCACGTTCTCGCGGCCATGGCGCACCATCTCCATGTTCTGCTGCTCCAGCAGCTTGATCTTGTCGCGCAGCATTTCCATCTGCCGCTGCTGCAGCGACACCGCGCGCTGCCCATGCGGGTTGGCCAGTTGCACCGTGGCCAGCAGGTCGGCATGGCGCTCGAAGAAACCCGGCGTGTTGGCCAGGTAGTTGGCAATGTCGTTTTCGGTGATGCCGGCCTGAATGGTCACAGTTCAATTTCCCCTTGGTAGACAGTTTCGGCCGGGCCGGTCATCAGCACATGGGCATCGTCGGCGGCCCATTCCACGGTAAGCCGGCCACCGCGGGCCTGCACGTCCACCTTGCGGTCCAGCCAGCCCAGGCGGATGCCGGCCACCACCGCCGCGCAGGCGCCGGTGCCGCAGGCCAGGGTCTCGCCGGCGTCGCGCTCATGCACCCGCAGGGCGATCTCGCTGCGCGAGACCACCTGCATGAAACCGGCATTGACCTTGCGCGCGAAGCGCGGATGCCCTTCGACCTGCGGCCCCAGCTGGGCCACCGGCGCCTCGCGCACGTCCTCCACCCGCTGCACCGCATGCGGGTTGCCCATCGACAGCACCGCCACCAGCACCTGCCGGCCTTCGCCCACCGCCAGGGGCCAGCGCTCGAAATCGCCTTCGCGCTGCGCGGCCAGGCCGGTGGCGTCAAAGGGCACCCGGGCCAGGTCGAACACCGGCCGGTTCATGTCCACCGTCACCCGGCCATCGTCCTGCAGGTGCAGCACCAGCAGGTTGTTGACCGTCTGCACCCGGATGGTCTTGCGGTCGCACAGGCCCTGCGCATGCACGAAGCGCACGAAGCAGCGCGCCCCGTTGCCGCAATGCTCCACCTCGTCGCCGGTGTTGTTGAAGATGCGGTAGCCGAAATCGACGCCGGCCTGGCGCGCCGGCTCCACCACCAGGATCTGGTCGGCGCCCACGCCAAAGCGCCGGTCGCCCAGCCGGCGCAGCTGGTCGGGGTTGAGGGCTATCGGGCCGCGGGTGGCGTCGAGCACCACAAAGTCGTTGCCGGCACCCTGCATCTTGGTGAACTTCAATCGCATAGGTCGATTATCGCGGCGCCCGTCAGTACAGGCCGGGCTGGCCTGCGGGACGGGTTTTGAAGCGGCGGTGCACCCACAGGTATTGCGCCGGATTGAGGCGGATCTGTGCGGCAATCCAGGCATTCACACGGGTGGCGGCGGCCAGGTCATCGTCGCCGGGGAAGTCGTCCCAGGGCGGCAGAAATTGCACCCGATAGCCCTGGCCGCCCGGCAGGATCTCGGCCAGCACCGGCTGCACCCGCATGCCCAGCGACCGCGCCATGCGCGCCGGCGCCAGCAAGGTGGCCGCCGGCACGCCGAAGAAGGGCACGAAGGCCGCATCGCGCGCGCCGAAGTCCATGTCAGGCAGGTTGAAGAAGATCGCCCCGCGCTTGATCGCCCGCACCAGTGGCAGCGCCCGCTCGCTGCGCGCAAACACCTCGCCCCGGCCGAAGCGCAGCCGGCCCTTGCGCATCGCCGCATCGAAAACCGGGTTGCTCTGGGCCTGGTAGATCGACGCCACCTGCCCGGTCTGAAACAGCTGGGTGGCCACGCCGGCCACATCCAGCGCCACGAAATGCGGCACCAGCCACATCACCGGCTGGTCGCTGCGCGCGGCCAGGCCCACGTCGCCCTCGACCTGGATCAGGCGCCGCAGCCGGCTGATGGGCGCGTACCACAGCAGCCCGCGCTCCAGCAGACTGCGCGCCAACCAGCCGAAGTGCGCCCGCACCAGTTGCCGGCGCGCGGCGGCGTCGAGCTCGGGCAGGCACAGCTGCAGATTGCGCATGGCCACCCGCCGGCGCGACCCGGCCACGGCGTAGAGCAAATGCCCCAGGCCCCGGCCCAGGCCGGCCTGCCAGGCCAGGGGCAGCAGCTGCAAGGCACGCAGCAGGCCGAGCACCGCATAGGCCAAGGCGCGCTGCATCAGGGGCCGGCCTCGTCGCCGGTGACGGCATGCACCCGCCGCGGCTGCTTGTAGCGGTGGTAGCCCCACAGGTACTGGGCCGGGGCCTGGCGGATCAGGCTGGCCATCTCGTCATTGAGCGCGCTGGCGCAGGCCTGCTGCAGCGCTGCATCATCGGCAGCGGCCACCGGCATCGGCCGGGTCGGCGGCGCGACCCGCAGCACAAAGCCCTGGCCGCGCGGCAGCCGCTCGGCCCAGATCATCAGCAGGGCTGCGCCGGTCTGCTGCACCAGGCGGGTGGCCAGGGTCATGGTGTAGGCCGGCCGGCCGAAAAAGGGCGCCCAGACCCCCATGCCCTGCGGCGGCACCTGGTCGGGCAGCAGGCCCACCGCCTCGCCCCGGCGCAAGGCGCGGATCATCTGCCGCACCCCGGCCAGCGCAGCCGGCGCCGTGGCCAGGCCGGGCCGGCTGCGCGCGCTTTCTTCCAGGCTGCGCAACCAGGCCTGGCGGGCCGGGCGGTACATCGCGGTCAGGCGCGTGCGCTGGCCGAAGCGCTCGGCAATCGCCTGGGCGCAGACCTCGAAACAACCCAGATGGGGTGTCAGCAGCACCAGGCCGCGGCCTTCGTCAAGGGCGCTGGCGATCAGGCCATCGCCCTGCCAGCGCAGCAGGCTGCCCAGGGGCTGGCCGGGCGGGCGCAGCCAGAGCCAGGGCAGCTCGGCCACCATGCGGCCGGCCTGGGCCACTGCCTGGCGCCGCTCAGCGCCGCTCAGGCCCGCGGCGTCGGCATTGGCCCGCATGCGCTGCCGGTAGGTGCGCGACACGCCAAAGGCCAGCCAGCCCAAGAGCGCGCCCCAAGCGTGCAAAGTCGACAGACGCCTGCGAGACAGCCAGCGGATCAGCAGCAACATGTTCCATATAATCAAAGCTGTCGCCGAGTTATAGAACTACTTGCGGGGCGACAGGTGGTGGTTCACCACCGGGTGCACAGGCCAGGGTCAACACGATCCGGGCCGGGCACAAGGAATACCGCTAAAGCGTTCGCCGCAACCTCCCGTTGTCGTGGCGACGTCAGCCTCAACCAACCTGGAGTGTATTGAAGTGGCGAACGATTACCTGTTTACGTCCGAGTCGGTCTCCGAGGGTCACCCCGACAAGGTGGCCGACCAGATCAGCGACGCAATCCTGGACGCGATCTTTGCGCAAGACCCGCGCAGCCGCGTGGCGGCCGAGACCCTGACCAACACCGGTCTGGTGGTGCTGGCCGGCGAGATCACCACCAACGCGCATGTGGATTACATCCAGGTGGCGCGCGACACCATCAAGCGCATCGGCTACGACAACACCGAATACGGCATCGATTACAAGGGCTGCGCGGTGATGGTCTGCTACGACAAGCAGAGCAATGACATCGCCCAGGGCGTGGACCATGCCAGCGACGACCACCTCAACACCGGCGCCGGCGACCAGGGTCTGATGTTCGGCTATGCCTGCGACGAGACGCCCGAGCTGATGCCCGCGGCCATCCACTATGCCCACCGGCTGGTGGAGCGCCAGGCCCAGCTGCGCAAGGACGGCCGCCTGCCCTTTCTGCGGCCCGACGCCAAGAGCCAGGTGACGCTGCGCTATGTGGACGGCAAGCCGCATTCGGTGGACACGGTGGTGCTGAGCAGCCAGCATGCGCCCGAGTACAGCCTGGGCCACAAGATGACCGAGACCTTCTACGAGGCGGTGCGCGAGGAGATCATCAAGCCGGTGCTGCCCAAGGAGTGGTTGAAAAACACCCGCTATCTGATCAACCCGACCGGACGCTTCGTCATCGGCGGCCCGCAGGGCGACTGCGGCCTGACCGGCCGCAAGATCATCGTCGACACCTACGGCGGCGCGTGCCCGCACGGCGGCGGTGCTTTCAGCGGCAAGGACCCGAGCAAGGTCGACCGCAGCGCGGCCTATGCGGCGCGTTACGTCGCGAAGAACATCGTCGCGGCCGGCCTGGCGCGCCAGTGTCAGATCCAGGTCGCCTA
>JANNZD010000009.1:0-15644 GCA_031410435.1 Betaproteobacteria bacterium
ATCGCTGCGACCCAGGGATTGCATGGCCCTGACCCGCACCTCGCCATGGCGGGCCAGCAGCTGGCCCAGCAGGTCGAGCATGCGGTCGGGGCCGACCAGGCTGTCTTCATGCTTGCGCAGCACGCCGTCGCCGTCGCGCACACGCTGGCGCCAGTGGCGCAATTCACCCTGCTGCTGGCGCGCCTGTGCGGTGTGGCGGTCGGCCACGCTGCGGATCTCTGCCTGCAGCGCGGCCAGCGCGCTGCCGGCTTCCTGCTGCTGGCGCTGCGCTGCACGAAACTGGGTCAGCGCCGGGCCCAGCCAAAGCGCATCGGCCAGCATCAGCACCAGGGCGGCGGCCGCGCCGATCAGCAGCAGCCGTTCGCGCGGGGCGCATTGGTCGAAGCGGCGCTGCAGCGCACGCCAGGGCGCGCTGGTGGCCAGCAGGCTGAGCTGGCCGGACAGGCCGGCTTTCAGGGCGGCCAGGCCAGCCAGGCCGGCGGCAGGGGCAGCAGGGTTCATGGTGTCTTGACCGGGTTGGGTGCGGCTCTGGAGAGCAGCGCAAATTCGGTGTAAGGCAGGGCCTGGCCCAGCTTGTCCACCGACTTCAGGCTGAGCTGGGCAAACGGCCGGCCCTTGAAGCGCGGCTCGGCGTTCAAGCTGCGCAGGTAGTCGGTGAGCATGCTGGCGTCGGCCATGCGGCCGGTCAATTCGATGTCGCCGCCGTCCTCGGCCAGCGCGAAACCGGTGATCCACAGCGTGCCCGTGGCGCGCCGGGCCAGGGCCTCGAGGTACTCGGCATGGCCTTCGCGCGAGCCGGCCGCACCGGCGTCGAGTGCGGCGGCAATGCGGCGGTGGCCGGCCTCCAGCAGGCGCAGCTGGGCCAGTTCATTGTCCGGGCCCAGGCTGGCGCCAGCGCTGATGGCCTGGCGCTGAGCCTTGAGCGGCGCCAGCTGCCGGGCCAGTTCACTGCTTTCGGCCAGCGCCCGGTGGGCCGACCAGCGCAGCGCCTGGGTGCCGGCCACGCTCAAGGCCAGCACCAGCCCCATGGCCAGCAGGCCCTGGCGCGCGGAATAGCGTTGGGGCTGCGGCGCGAACCGGGTGTCGAGGAGGTTGAGCTGCTGGACCATGGCTTGGCGGTCGCTCAGCCAGCGCGCAAGGCGGCGCCGATGGCGACGATCTGCTGGTTGAGCAGGGTCGGGTCGGCCAGCAGGTCGGGCACGGCGCTGAAGTCCAGCGCCTGGTCCAGCCGCATGGGCTGCACCGGCACATAGAGCAGCGGGCCGAGGTGGTCGCACAGGGCCTGCGCGCCGGGCATGGGGGTGATCAGCAGGCGCGCCAGCGTGACCTGGCCGAAGCTGCGTTCGATGCCGTCCAGCGTGCGCTGCAGCTCCAGCCCGGCCTGCTCTAAGGCCTGGGCGTGCTGGGCCGGGTCGCTGGCCTCGCTGCCCAGCAAGGCCAGGTCCAGCTGGCGGGTGGACAGCAATTCGCCGCGGTAGGTGACCACCAGTGTGGCATGGCTGCTTTGGCAGTGCAGCACGGCCTGGGCCCGGTCTTCGGGCTCGAGCAGGGCGCTGAGGTTGCGCAGCGCGGTCTCGGCGATGTCGATGGCCTGCCAGGGGGTGCCGGCGTCACTGGCCTGGGCCACCAGTGGCGCCACCTGGGCGGCCGACGCCGCCACCGCGATCAATTGTTGCTGGGCCCGGTAACTGGTGCCTTCGGGCACCGCCAGCACATCCAGGGCCGCGCTGTCGACCGGGTAGTCGACCATGTCCTTGAGCAGCCAGCGCACCGCCTGGGCCCATTCGGCGCGCGGGATGTCGGCGGGGGCGTCCATCGCCACGCATTGGTATTGGGCCCGCTGCAGCAGGGCCACGCAGCGGTGGCGGTGCAGCGCGCGGCTGCGGCGCAGGCGTTGCAGCGTGGGGGTGGGATGCAGCCAGGGCTCCTGTGCCGTCCAGCGCACGGCGGGCCGGCCACCGGCTTGCGGCTGCACCAGGGCCAGGCACAGCTGGTCGCCTTGCGGCACGCAGCCGATCCAGCCTGGCAACAACGATCCGTGTGTGAAGCCGAACAAGCCAGATTCCCCCAGTGGTGAGTGCTGCCATGGTTCCACGGCAACGCCGCAGGCAAGGCCGCAAAAAGCGGGGTGAATCCAGGGCAGTAAGCCATGCTGCGGACTGCCTGCCGCAGCGCTGCGGGGCCCGGCCCGGCGCAGGGCGCGGGTACAGGCGCGCAGGCCCGGCGGCTCAGGCCAGGCGGGCGCGGTGCCGGGCCACCTGGGCCAGCACCTGGGTCGGCGCGGTGCCGCCGCGCACATTACGGGCCTGCAGCGAGCCCTGCAGCGTCAGCACCGCTGGCGCGTCATCGCCGATCAGCGGGTGCAGGGCCTTCAGGTCGCCCAGGGACAAATCGGCCAGGTCGACGCCGAGTTGCAGACCCAGCTTGACTGCATGCGCCACCACCTCGTGGGCGTCGCGGAAAGGCAGGCCCTTCTTGACCAGGTAGTCGGCCAGGTCGGTGGCGGTGGCATAGCCGCGGCGCGCGGCGGCTTCCATCGCGGCGGGCTTGACCCGGATGCCGGCCACCATCTCGGCCAGGATGCGCAGGGTGCCGGCCAGGGTGTCGACGGTGTCGAACAGCGGCTCCTTGTCCTCCTGGTTGTCCTTGTTGTAGGCCAGGGGCTGGCCCTTCATCAGGGTGATCAGGCCCATCAGGTGGCCCACCACCCGGCCGCTCTTGCCGCGCGCCAGCTCGGCTACGTCGGGGTTGCGCTTCTGCGGCATGATCGACGAGCCGGTGCAGTAGCGGTCGGCCAGGTCGATGAAGCCGAAGTTCTGGCTCATCCACAGCACCAGCTCTTCGGCCAGGCGCGAGACATGCACCATGGTGATGCTGGCAAAGGCCAGGAACTCGATCGCGAAGTCGCGGTCGCTCACCGCGTCCAGGCTGTTTTCGCAGACCGCCTCGAAGCCCAGCGCGGCGGCCACCGATTCGCGGTCCAGCGGGTAGCTGGTGCCAGCCAGCGCGGCCGCGCCCAGCGGCAGGCGGTTGGTGCGGCGGCGCACGTCGGCCAGGCGCTCGGCGTCGCGCGCAAACATCTCCACATAGGCCAGCAGGTGGTGGCCCAGGCTCACCGGCTGGGCCACTTGCAGGTGGGTGAAGCCGGGCATGACGGTGCCGCTGTGGGCGGCGGCCAGGTCCACCAGCGCCCGCTGCAGGCCCACCAGCAAGCCTGCCAGCGCGTCGATCTCACCGCGCAGCCACAGCCGCACGTCGGTGGCCACCTGGTCGTTGCGCGAGCGGCCGGTGTGCAGGCGCTTGCCGGCGTCGCCCACCAGCTGGGTCAGGCGGGCCTCGATGTTGAGGTGCACATCCTCCAGCTCCAGTTTCCAGGTGAACTGGCCCGACTCGATCTCGGCCCGCACCTGGGCCAGGCCGTGCGCGATGTCGGCCGCATCCGCCGCACTGATGATGCCCTGGCGGCACAGCATCGCGGCATGGGCCAGGCTGCCGTCGATGTCGGCGCGCCACAGGCGCTGGTCGAAGTCGACGCTGGCGGTGTAACGCTTGACAAGCTCGCTCATCGGCTCGGAAAAGAGCGCCGACCAGCCCTGGGTTTTTTGTTCGAGTTGGTTGCCGGACATGGCTTTCGGATGCGGTTGGTTACACGGCGGCTTGCCGGCCTGCGGCAAACGATCCCCGTATTATCCGGGTGGACCCCCGCAACCGGATGACATGGTCAAGCCCACCGCCAGCGCAGCAAGCCCGCCCGTTGATTCAGCCGACCTGCCCTCGCAGAACGGCAGCATCTGGCCCGACACCGGCCACCTGCCGGCGGCCGGTGGCCATTCGCTGTTCGAGGTGTCGCACTTCGACCCCCAATTCGACGCCAAGGCGCGCGCGCGCCAGCATCTGGCCACCCAGTTCGACCTGTGCCGGCCGGCGCTGGCCTTGCGCGCCTTGCTGGCGGTTCAGCTGGCCGTGGGCCTGCCCGCGCTGGCGCTGGCCGAAAGCCTGCTCGATGGCCTGAGCCGCGCGTCGGTGCTGGCCTTTGCCGCGCTGGCCGGCGGCTTGTTGTGGTTGTCGGGGGTATGCGCCGGGCGCGAACTGCTGATGCGGCAAGGCCCGCGCCTGCGCCAGGCGGCGCTGGCGGCGCTGGGCGCGCTGGCCGGGGCCGGGGCCTGGCTGCTGGTGGCCTGGCCGGGCCTGATGCCCTGGCGCGCCGGCGCTGTCCTGGGCGCGGCCGCCGGTGGCGCCGCGCTGGCGCTCTTGCTGTGGCGCTGGCTCGGGCTGCGCTCGACGGCGGCCCAGCCGGTGCTGGCGCATGCCCGCCTGGCCGAGCTGCAGTCGCGCATCCGCCCGCATTTCCTGTTCAACGCCTTGAACACCGCCCTGGCGCTGGTGCAGATCAATCCCCAGCAGGCCGAGGCGGTGCTGGAGGACCTGGCCCAGCTGTTCCGGGTGGCGCTGGCCGAGACCGGTGCGTCGGTGTCGCTGGACGAAGAGATCGACCTGGCCCAGCGCTACCTGGCGATCGAGAAGCTGCGCTTCGGCGAGCGCTTGCAGGTGGTCTGGGACCTGGACGCCGCCGCCGCCCAGGCCATGCTGCCGCCGCTGGTGCTGCAGCCGCTGGTCGAGAACGCGGTGCGCCACGGCATCGAGCCGGCGGTGGCCGGTGGGCGCATCGTGGTGCGCACCCGTGTGCACCGCGGCATGGCCGAGGTGCTGGTGACCAACACCCTGCCCGAACTGCCGGGCCGGCCCGGCACCGGCATTGCGCTGGCCAATGTGGCCGAGCGCCTGCGCCTGCTGCACGATGTGGCCGGCAGCCTGCGCGCCGGCATCGAAGGCCACCACTACCAGGCGCGCATCCTGGTGCCGATGTGAACCTGGCTGCGCCGCCCGGGGCCGGCCCGCCGGCGGCCCCGCCTGAGGTTGGGCCCCGCAGGCTGCGCGTGATGTTGGTGGACGACGAGCCCCTGGCCCGCCTGCGCCTGCGCGCGCTGATCGACGCCAACCCCGAGCCGCCGGCGCAAGTGGTGGCCGAATGCGGCAGCGTGCAGGAGGCCACCTTGCGCCTGGCCGAAATCCCCTGTGACCTGGTCTTGCTGGACATCGTGATGCCTGGCGGCAGCGGCCTGAAGCTGGCCGACGACATCCGGCGTCTGCCGGGGCCGCCGCTGGTGGTGATCGTCAGCGCCCATGGTGAACATGCGTTGCGCGCCTTCGAGGTGGACGTCGCCGACTACCTGACCAAGCCGGTGCGGCGTGACCGCTTGCAGGCCGCGCTGCTGCGGGTGGCCCAGCGCCTGGCGCATGAGCCATCGGCCCTGCAGACCGGGCCGGTGATCGTGGTCAGCGACCGCGGCCGGGTGCTGCGCGTGCCGCTGTCCGAAGTCTTGTACCTGAAGGCCGAACTCAAATATGTCAGCCTGTGCAGCCAGCGCGGCTGCTGGCTGCTGGATGAGCCCCTGGCCGAGCTGGAGCAGCGCCTGGGCCCGGGTTTTCTGCGGGTGCACCGCAATGCGGTGGTGGCCCTGGCCGCCGCGCGCACCCTGGCGCGGCGCGAGGGCGCGGCAGCCGACGAGGGCTGGCAGCTGCAGATGGCCAATGGCGACTGGCTGGCGGTGTCGCGCCGACAGTTGCCGGCGGTGCGCGAGGCGCTGGCGCGCCACCCGGCCTGAAGCGCTGCGGGGCGGGCGGCGGCCGCGCTCAGCCGGTGTTGCGCAGGCCGGCCGCCACCCCGTTGATCGACAAGTGGATGCCACGCTGCAGGCGCTCATTGGCCGGGTCGCCTTCCTTGCGGTTGCGGTAGCGCCGCATCAGTTCAACCTGCAGGTGGTTGAGCGGGTCGAGGTAGGGGAAGCGGTGCTCGATCGACCGCGCCAGGGCCGGGTTGCTCTGCAGACGTTCGGCCTCGCCGGTGATTTGCGACAGGGCTGCGTGGGTGCGGTCCCACTCGTCGCGGATCGCGCCGAAAATGCGCTTGGCCATGCGCTTGTCCTCCACCAGGTCGACATAGCGCGCGGCGATGCGCAAGTCGCTCTTGGCCAGCACCATGTCCAGGTTGGACAACAGGGTGCGAAAGAAGGGCCACTGCTTGTGCATCTTCTGCAGCAGGGCCAGCCGGGCGGCGCGGCCGTCATCGCTGCCGAGAAAGGCCTCGATGGCCGAGCCG
Source organism: Betaproteobacteria bacterium (assembly GCA_031410435.1). GTDB lineage: Bacteria > Pseudomonadota > Gammaproteobacteria > Burkholderiales > Burkholderiaceae_C > Pseudaquabacterium. Next base: position 6,161 of record JANNZD010000009.1, read on the forward strand.
AAGCCGCACCAGCCCGGCAACGCCACCCGGCACTGGCCCCAGCTGAAGCCCCAGGGGATGGCGCGCAGGTCCTCGATGGCGCGGCTGGCCTTGCGGCTGGCCGGGCGCGACCCGATATTGAGCTCGGCAATCTCGCGGATCGGTGTGGCGGCGAAGAAGTAGTCTGTGAAGCCCGGCGTCTCGTAGACCAGCTTGCGGTAGGCGGCATAGCTGGCGTCGCTGATCGCCGCTGCGGCGTCCAGAAAGGCCCTGGGCGCGTTGCCGCGGCCGCCGGCGCCGGCCTGGCTGTGTAGCAGGGTGGCTTCCAGCGTGGCGGCCACCAGGGTTTCAAGGTTGCGTCGGCCGATCTCGGGGTTGGCATATTTGCTGCCGATGACCTCGCCCTGCTCGGTCAGGCGGATCTGGCCGTTCACGGTGCCGGGCGGCTGGGCCAGGATGGCCTGGTAACTGGGGCCGCCGCCGCGCCCCACGGTGCCGCCGCGGCCATGGAACAGGCGCAGCGTGATGCCCTGCTCGGCGCGCAGCGGGCCGAACAGGCCGACCAGTGCAAGCTCGGCGCGGTAGAGCTCCCAGTTGCTGGTGAAGAAACCGCCGTCCTTGTTGCTGTCGCTGTAGCCCAGCATGATGTCTTGCTCGCCACCGTCGCGCTTGATCATGTCGACGATGCCGGGCAGGGCGTAGAACTCGCGCATGACCGGTTCGGCCTGGCGCAGATCACCGATGGTCTCGAACAGCGGCACCACGATCAGCGCGCTGCGGGCTCCGGCGTCCAGGGTGCCGGTCATCAGGCCCGATTCCTTGAGCAGCAGCAGCAGCTCGAGCAGGTCGCTGACCGATTCGGTGTGGCTGATGATGCAGTGGCGCAGCGCCTCGCGCCCATAGCGTGCCAGCAGCTCGCGCGCGGTCTCGAAGATCGCCAGCTCGCTCAGCGCCAGCGGGCTGTAGTCCGCGCCATGCACCCGCAGCGGCCGGGCATCGTTGAGCAGGCCCATCAGCAGGCTGCGCTTGGCGGCCTCGTCCAGCGCCGGATAGCTGGCGTGCAGGCGCGCGCTGCGCAGCAACTCGTCGATCACCGCTTCGTGTTTGTCGCTGCTCTGGCGCAGGTCTACCGTGGCCAGGTGGAAGCCGAAGACCTGCACCGCCCGCTTGAGCGGCGCCAGGCGCGGGGCCACCAGGGCCTGGGCATGGTGGCTGCGCAGGCTGGCCTCGATCACGCCCAGGTCGTGCAGGAACTGGGCCGGGTCGGCATAGGGGTTCTGCGGCGGCACCGCATGGCGCAAGGCTTCGGTGCCGGTCAGCGCCAGCAGCGTGGCCGCCAGGCGGGCGTAGATCCCGATCAGGGCGCGCCGGTAGGGCTCGTCTTCGCGGTGCGGGTTGGCATCGGGCGAGGCATCGGCCAGCGCTTGCATCGCCGGGGTCACGCCGGCCAGCTGCAGGCTGATCGACAGCTCGGCGCCCAGCGCATGCACCTCGGTCAGGTAGAAGCGCAGCGCCACCTCGCTCTGCCGGGCCAGTGCCATGCGCAAGGTGGCGGCGGTGACATTCGGGTTGCCGTCGCGGTCGCCGCCGATCCACTGGCCCATGCGCAGAAAGCTGGGCACCGCATGGCCGGCCAGGTGGTCCTCGATCTCGGCATACAGCCGGGGGATCTGGCGCAGGAAGGTGCTCTGGTAATAGCTCAGCGCGTTCTCGATCTCGTCGGCCACGGTGAGCTTGGTGTAGCGCAGCATGCGGGTTTGCCACAGCTGGGTGATGCGCCCGCGCACCAGGGCCTCGTTGGCGCGCCGTTCGCGGTCGGTGTGCAGGTCGTCGCGCTCGCCGATCAGCTCGGCCACCGCGCGCTCGGCGTCCAGGATGCTCTTGCGCTGCACCTCGGTGGGGTGGGCGGTGAGCACCGGCGCGATATAGGCCTGGGCCAGCATGCGCGCCACATCGGCCGAGCGCACATCGGCCTGGTGCAGGCGCTCGAAGCTCAGGCCGAGCGAGCCCTCCTGCTGGTGGCCCTGGCGCTCATGGTGCAGGCGCCGGCGCACATGGTGGCGGTCTTCGGCGATATTGGCCAGGTGCGAGAAATAGCTGAAGGCGCGGATCACGCTCACGGTCTGGTCGTTTGACAGGTTCTTGAGCAGGCGGTCCAGCACCCGGCCGGCCGACGCATCTTTCTTCAGGCGGTAGGCCACCGACAGCTGGCGTACCCGCTCGATCAGCTCGAAAGCCTCTTTGCCCTCCTGCTCGCGGATCACGTCGCCCAGGATGCGGCCCAGTAACCGGATGTCTTCCATCAGCGGCTTGTTCTTGGCCGCTGCGTCCTCGGACGGGCTGGGCCGCTCAGCAGAAATTCCGGTGCGTGCGCTGCTTGAGGTGCGCGGTCCGGTAGCAGGCGACTTGGCCATGATTTTCTCCAGAGTCTGTAACTGAATTACACATCCGTTTGCGGCTGCGATGCTATCAGCCGGGCGGCGCGCGCTGATCCGGTTCGCCCACGCTGCTAGCGATAATCGGGCCACCATGATGGATGCCGCCGCCAGCCCCCTGTTGATTGCCACTCGCGAGAGCCGCCTGGCACTGTGGCAGGCCGAGTTCGTGCGCGACCTGCTGGTGCGCCGTTTCGGCCTGCAGGTGGGCTTGCTGGGCATGACCACCCGGGGCGACCAGATCCTGGACCGGGCGCTCAGCAAGGTCGGCGGCAAGGGCCTGTTTGTCAAGGAACTGGAGCAGGCGCTCGAAGAAGGCCGGGCCCAGTTGGCCGTGCATTCGCTCAAGGACATGCCCATGGCCCTGCCCGAGGGCTTTGTGCTGGCCGCCGTGCTTGAGCGCGAAGACCCGCGCGATGCGCTGGTGTCGCCACGCTACGCCAGCCTGGCGGCATTGCCGCAGGGTGCGGTGGTCGGCACGTCCAGCCTGCGTCGGGTGGTGCAATTGCTGGCCAGCCGGCCCGATTTGCGCATCGAGCCTCTGCGCGGCAACCTGGACACGCGCCTGCGCAAGCTCGACGAAGGCGGTTTCGACGCCATCGTGCTGGCGGCGGCCGGGCTCAAGCGCCTGGGGCTGGCCGGCCGCATCCGCCACGCCTTCGACGCCAGCGAGATGCTGCCGGCGGCCGGGCAGGGCGCGTTGGGCATCGAGCTGCGGGCTGACGCGGTGGGCCTGCACCGCCTGCTCGGCGCTCTGATCGACCCCGCCACCTGGCTGGCGGTGCATGCCGAGCGTGCCGTGTCGCGCGCCCTGGGCGGCAGTTGCAGCATGCCGCTGGCGGCCCATGCCACCTGGCAGGGCGATACGCTGGTGGTCGAGGTGGCGCTGGGCGACGGCCGGGATCTGCACCGGCCGCTGCTGCGCACGCGTGCCCTGGCCCGGCTGGCCCGGCTGCCGCCGCAGGCCGATGGCGGGCCCGATGCCACCGCCGCTGCCACTGCCCTGGGCGACCGGGCCGCTGCGCAACTGGCGGCCCTGGGTGCGCAGCATTACCTGGACTTGCCCCTGTCTTGACCGGCCCGGCAGCCCTCGGCCCGATGTTGGTGGTCACGCGGCCGCAGCCGCAGGCCGATGCCTGGGTGGCGCAGCTGGCGGCGCGCGGTTGGCCGGCCCTGGCCATTCCCCTGCTGGCCATCGAAGCCGCAGCCGAGGCCGGGCCGGTGTTGGCCGCCTGGCAGGCCCTGGCCGACAAGGCCCTGGTGATGTTTGTCAGCCCCAATGCGGCCGCGCGCTTCTTTGCGCTGCGGCCGGCGCACTGCGCCTGGCCTGCAGATGCGCTGGCAGCGGGCACCGGCCCGGGCACCCACCAGGCCCTGCTGGCGGCGGGCGTGCCGGCGGCGCAGATCTGCAGCCCGGGGATGCAGGACCCGGCCTATGGCGGGCCGTTTGACAGCGAGGCCCTGTGGCAGGGATTGGCAGGCCGCGACTGGGCCGGCCGGCAAACCTTGATCGTGCGTGGCCAGGGCGGGCGCGACTGGCTGGCCGATGCGCTGCGCCAGCGTGGTGCCAGCGTGCACTTTGTCGAAGCCTATCGGCGCACCGGGGTGGTGCTGGACGGGCCGGCGCGCCGCCGGCTTCAGGCGGTGCTGGACGCGCCGGCGTCCTACCTGTGGCTGCTGAGCAGCAGCCAGGCCGTGGGCCACCTGCCCGCCCTGGCGCCGCCTGGCCAGGCCTGGGTTGCGCACCAGGCGCTGGCCACCCATGGCCGCATAGCCGCCGCTGCGCTGGCCTTGGGCTTCGGCCGGGTAGGGCTGTGCGACCCCACGCCAGACGCGGTGGTGCGGGCACTGCACAGCGGGTGCCCGGATGCCGCCGCAGGTCGGCCCGGCCAGGCGCCGCCGATACAATCGTCTGACCCCCGTAGCCCGCCGTGACTGACAACGCTGCCGCCCCCCTTTCCGCCGCTGCAGTGACGCCCGGCGTGGCGCCTGACAGTTCCGCCCTGGTGCCCGCCGGGCCGCTGCCATTGGCGCTGACCCCGGCCTTGCCCTGGTTGCTGGCCGCGCTGGCCGCGTTGGCGCTGGTCGCGCTGGTGCTGGCGCTGACCGGGCAGCAGCGCATCCGGTCACTCGAACAGGAACTGGTGCGGCGCCAGCAGGACAGCCAGGGCCAGGCGATCGAGGCCCTGGCCTTGTCCAAGCAGGCCCAGGACACGGTCCGGGCCATGGAATCCAAGGTCAGCTTGCTCGACGGTCGGCTGGCTGAAACCGTGCTGCAGCGCTCGCAGCTGGAAGACCTGATCCAGCAGCTGTCGCGCTCACGTGACGAAAACATGCTGGCCGACATCGACGCGGCCCTGCGGGTGGCGGTGCAGCAAAGCGCCATCACCGGTGGTGCGGAGCCCCTGGCCGCAGCATTGCGACAGGCCGAAGCGCGGCTGTCGCGCATCAACCAGCCGCGGGTTGAGCGGGTGCGACGCGCCCTGGCCCGCGACCTGGACCGGGTGCAGGCGGTGGCGGTGAGCGACATGGCCTCGTTGAGCATCAAGCTCGATGAGGCGGTGCGCCTGGTGGACGAGCTGCCCTTGCTGGCCCAGCCCGAGCGACGCTATGCCGCCGCAACGGCTGCCACGTCGGCAGCGTCGGTGGCCAGTGGCGCCAGCGCAGCGGCTAGCGCGGTGCCATCTGCCCGGCCTGCCAAGGCGGCCTCGGCCGCTGCGGGCGGCCTGGGGCCGTGGTGGGCCTGGCTGACTGACAGCTGGTCTATTGCCGGCAACCGGGTCTGGTCCGAGGCGCGCAACCTGGTGCGGGTGGCGCGCATCGATAACCCCGACGCCATGCTGATCGCGCCAGAGCAGGCCTGGTTCCTGCGCGAGAACCTCAAGCTGCGTCTGCTCAATGCCAGGCTGGCCCTGCTGTCGCGCCAATTCGACACTGTGCAGGCGGACTTGCGCGACGTGCAGTCCATGCTGGACCGCTACTTCGACCGCAGTGCCAGGCGCACCGGCCTGGCGGTCGATCTGGTGCGCCAGGTGGCTGGCCAGGCGCGCCAGCTGAGCCTGCCGCGGCCGGACGAATCGCTGGCCGCATTGGCTGCCGCACAAGCGGGCCGATAGCGGCATGCGCACCATCATCTGGCTGGTTCTGCTGTTTGCAGTGGCCGTGGTGGCCGCACTGACGCTGGGCGACAACGACGGGCTGGCGTCGTTCTACTGGGGTGGCTGGCGCATCGACCTGTCACTCAATTTCTTCGTGCTCGCGGCGTTGGCGCTGGGTTTTGCGATCGTCACGGCGATGCACGCGATCAACGGCCTGCTGGCGCTGCCGGCGCGCGCGCGCGAATGGCGCGGTCTGCGTCTGGAGCGTAGCGCCCAGGCGGCGCTGCGCGAGGCCCATGCCGAGTACCTGGCGGCGCGCTACAGCCGCGCGCACAAGGCCGCAGAGCGGGCCATGACGCTGTGCCATGACGTGCCGGTATTGATGGCCGACGCCAACTTTGAACGCCTGGCCCGGCTGCTGGCTGCAGCCAGCCTGCACCGTCTGCAGGACAAGGGCCGGCGCGATGCCTTGATGCAGGCGATGCTGCTGCCCAACCGGCGCAGCGGCAACACGGCTGTCGACGACGGCGCCCGCCTGGTGGCCACCGAATGGGCGCTGGATGACCGCAATGCCGCGCGGGCCGAAGCCCTGCTGGTCGAGATGAGCCCGGGCGTGGCGCGCCGCACCCAGGCTCTGCGCCTGAAGTTGCAGACGGCGCGGCTGGCCCGCCGCCCGCTCGAGGCGCTGCACACGGCGCGTCTGCTGGCCAATCACCAGGCCTTCTCGCTGGTCGCCGCGCAAGGCCTGTTGCGGTCGCTGGCCATCGAGGCGCTGGATGCGCCCCACGACATCGAGCAATTGCGCCGCACCTGGCAGCAGTTCGACGGCGCCGACCACCGCGATCCCTATGTGGTCGCGCGCGCCGCAAGGCGTGCGGCGCTGCTGGGGTCGGCTGACGAGGGCCGTGCCTGGCTGCGCCCGCTCTGGGAGCGCCTGGAGGCGCAGGAAGCCGATGGCCGCGCCGAACTGGCCCTGGCGCTGGCCGATGCCAGTGCCGGCATTGGCCCGGACTGGCTGCCCAGGGTCGAATCCGCGCAGCGCGGCTTTGTCACGGAACCTGCGGTACAGGCGGCGGCCGGCGCGGTGCTGGTCGAGCGTCAACTCTGGGGCAAGGCGCGTGCGCCACTGGAACTGGCCGCGCATGCTGCCAGCCTGCCTGCAAGAGCCCGCCGCCAGGCCTGGCGTGCGCTGGCCGCCGTGGCGGCAGCCGAGGGTGATGCGGAGCGCGCCTACGCCAGCCTGCATGCGGCGGCCTTGATCGACTGAGCTTGTCTAGCAAGTGGTGTTGCGGACTTGCCAGCGCTCTGCGCGCAGCCTATGGCTGGACCGTCAAAAACAACGTATACTCTCAGGCTGCGCGGCTGTAGCTCAGCTGGATAGAGTACTTGGCTACGAACCAAGGGGTCGTGGGTTCGATTCCTGCCAGCCGCACCAGAAAAACAAGAAATGAATCAACGGTCTAGAGATTTCGGTCTCTAGGCCGTTTTTTAGTCTTGCGCGACTTTCTGCGCGACTATTCCTGACTTCATCCGTTGACCACCTTCAGAAGCGTGGTCCTGTCGCGGGTCGATTGCACCTTGTCAGATTTAGATCGGCGCCGACACACCGGACTACCCTTGCGCTCTGCGAGAGCGCAGGCCGAGCGCCGCCAGGTCGTCCGTCCATGCGCGTCGCCGGGCACCTCGGCGGTCAGCCAAGTCGGACGGCTTGCGAATGACCAGCTTATAGGGCGAACCCTGCTTCACCGTTTCGGTGTCAAGCGCGACGCCGGCCTCTTGCAATCGGGACTGCACATGCTGGCGTCGCGGCTCGGCCATTGCCAGGGCCAGAGGCTGCCCGTTGGCCGATTCGGCCCAGGCGATGACTTCGCCGCAGTCCTTGCACCGGCAGGTCCACTCGATGTCGTGCAGGCTGCAGTCGCCAGCGGGCAGCGCGGGCTCATCGAGCGCCTGCTGCAATGCCTGGATCACCGCAGCGCGCAAGCCCTGCACCGGCTGCAGCACGACCGCGTCGGGCGGCCAGGCCTGCAGCAGCGGCCGCAGCTGGCGCAAGGGGTAGAGGCCTGGGTGCGCCTGCACGTGAAGCACCAGGGCCGCTTGGTGTTGCGGGGCCGTCGTGGATCGCTGCAGAGCAGCCGCCAAGTCGCCCACACTGCGCAGGCGCCGTTCGAGCGTGGCGCCGCGAAGTGCGGGCGGGCGCGAAGCGAACGACTTGTCGGCGGCGATCAGCTCGGCGCAGCATCGATCCAGGATGTCGTCGATCACGGCCGCCTGCAGTCCGGCCGACTCACCCTCGAGAACGAAATCCGCCAGCGACTGCGGCCAGGGTGCGACGCCATCGTCCTGCTTGTCGTTCCACTCACTGAAGCGCCAGGCCATCGAGCGCGCGGTCAAGGTCTGCAGCAGCGCATGCATCCACGGCGCGCCCCATCGGCCGGCCAGACGGGCCAATGCCGCAGCGTCGCTGGGCACGAGATCGGTCCACGCAAACCCCTCGCACAGTGCATGGGCCTGCGCCGCATCGGGCAGTGCAACCGACAATTCCGCGTAGCGGCCCAGCAGCTTCCGACCTCGTGTCTGGCACTGCATGCGAAGCGCCTTCCGCGCGGCCTGCAAGCGCTGCGACAACTCGTCGCTGCGCCCTCCGCGCGCCAGCGCCAGCGCATCGGCCAGCGCCGCATCGAAGTCGGTCGTGAAGCGGCTCGCTTCGGCGGCCAGCGGCGTCTGGATCACCAGCGCGGCACGACGGTACCAATAGTCCAGCGTTTCGCCGTAGTTGCCCATGTAGCCTTCGTACGCCTCGTCCACAAGGAAGTCTTCGCCGGTTTCCGTGAAGCTGACGGTGTCTGCCGGCGCGACGTGCAAGGCATCTAGACGCAGCGGCCGGTCGTCGGCATCGACCCAGAAGTCCAGCACCATGTCCTCGTCGATCAATTCGTCCGGTTCAGGGTCGCCGGCGCCGCCGCGCCGCCCGCCATAGGCGTCGATCGCGGTCCACTGCTCGTGGATCGCCGCCAGCGCCAGGTGCACGGTCAGCCCGAGCGGCTCGCAGGCCGCGCGCAATGCGGCCACACGTGCAGAGTCCTTGCCTTTCAGCAGCCGCCAGCGCAGCCCGCGCTCGGTGTATTCATGGTCGAGCAGCAGCACCCAGGGCTGCAGGCACGGCTCTCCGTCCTCGGGATGGAAGTGCGCGCGCAGCGCGTCCAGCAGGGGCGCATGCACCGGCGCGCGCGGGCGCGCAGGCTCGGCCGGCAGGAGCAGGTCGAACGTGAGCACGATCCGCCAACCCTCGGACACCGGCGCCACCTCGTGCCGGCAGTCGGCATAGAAGACGAACCAGCGGATCGCGCTGGCCCGCAGGTGCTGCGATGCGAAGTGGACCTCGGTGTCGCGGTGGCACACGCGCAACTCGCCGCCGATGTGCGCCGAGGGCCACACCAGCACCAGCGTGGCGATCATGCCTGGGTGCTTTTCCGTGTCCTGATGCGGCTTGAAGAACTGGCCCGGGCCGTAGACCAGCAGGTTGTGCAGCCGCGCCTCCAGGCAAGGAACGCCCAAGGCCTGTGCGACCTCGGCCTGCAGCGAGGGCAGCGCACCGGCGGCCCATTCCAGCGACAGCGCGCCGGCGTCGAACTCGCCGGTGTCCCGCACGCGCTTGTCCAGCAGCGTGGCCTCGCGCCGACCGTGGCGCGCGGGAGCGCTGGCCGCGTGCAGGGCTGCCGCGGATTCTGAGGTGACGGGGCGGTCCAGCGTGCCCACGTTGCGCACCGTCACGCCAACGGCGTCCAGCGCCAACCGGCCTTCCGCGCAGGAGTGGCCGGCGGGTTCGAGGGCGGCGTTCTTGCCAGCCTTTGATGGCCGCGCCAGGGTCTGCAAGGCCTGCAGGATTGGTGAGGCGGGTGGCGATTCGGGTTGCATGCGTGTCGGTGCAGCGAGGATCAGCCTGCGAGTATGGCAACGACCCGGGGGCCC
>JANNZD010000010.1:0-11746 GCA_031410435.1 Betaproteobacteria bacterium
TGGGTTTCCTCCCAGGCCAGGAAGTCGTCCAGGCTGAAGATCGGCTGCGCATGTCCCATGGTTCGGATCTTAAAGCCGCTGGCCGAGCGACGACAATCGCCCGGATATGTCCTCCTATGCCCTGTTTGACGATGCCGGCAAGTTCCACGCCGGGCGTGTGATGTCGGAAGCCGATGCTTCGGTGCAGATCGAGCTGGAATCCGGCAAGCGCGTCAAGGTGAAGTCCGCCAACGTGCTGCTGCGCTTTGCCAAGCCCGAACCGGCCGCGCTGATGGCCGCGGCCCAGGCCGGCGCCGCCGAGATCGACCTGGAGATGGCCTGGGAATTCGCCCCCGATGGCGAGTTCGGCTTCGGTGCGCTGGCGCAGGATTACTTCTCGGCCAGCGCCGGGCCCGAGCAACAGGCAGCGATGTTGTTCAAGCTGTTCGAGGCGCCGCACTACTTCCGCCGCGCCGGCAAAGGCCAGTTCAAGAAGGCGCCCGAAGAAACGGTCAAGGCCGCGCTGCTGGGCATCGAGCGCAAGGCCGCCCAGGCCGCGATGATCGAGCAATGGGCCGCCGAGCTGGCCGCCGGCCGCTGCCCGGCGCCGGTGCAGGAGCAGCTCTTCCGCATCCTGTTCAAGCCCGACAAAAACGGCCCCGAGTACAAGGCCGTGGTCGAGGCCGCTAAACGTACACAGCGCGCGCCGCTGGACCTGCTGCAGGCCGCAGGCGCCATCAACAGCCCCTACCAGTTCCACTGGAAGCGCTTTCTCTTCGAGCAGTTCCCCAAGGGGGTCGGCTTCCCGGCGCTGGCCGCGCCACAGATCAAGGACACACTGCCGCTGGCGCCGGTGCAGGCCTTCTCGATCGACGACTCGCAGACCACCGAGATTGACGACGCCCTGTCGGTCAACGGGCTGGGCAGCGGCTCGGTGATCTTCGGCGTGCACATCGCCGCGCCGGCGCTGGCCTTCGCACCCGATTCACCGGTGGACAAGCTGGCGCGCGAGCGCCTGTCCACGGTCTACATGCCCGGCGGCAAGCTCACCATGCTGCCTGATGAAGTGGTGCAGGCCTACACGCTGATCGAGGGCCGCGACTGCCCGGCCGTCAGCGTCTATTTCACCTTCGACGAGTCCACGCTGGCGCTGCAGGGCGCCGAGACCCGGCTGGAGCGGGTGCCGATCCAGGCCAATCTGCGCCACGACCAGCTCGAAGAGGTGGTGACCGAGTCGTCACTGACCGGTGATGCGGTGGCCGACTACCCCTTTGCGCCCGAGCTGGCCTTCACCTTCCGCCTGGCCCGGCACCTGAAGGCGCAGCGCGAGCTGGTGCGCGGCAAGCCCGAGAACTTCAACCGGCCCGACTACAACTTCCGCCTCGACAAGGACGGCGCCAGCCCGGTGGGCGAGCCCCAGGGCGACGAGACGGTGCGCATCAGCGAGCGCCGGCGCGGCGCGCCGCTCGACCTGATCGTCAGCGAGGCGATGATCCTGGCCAACAGCCACTGGGGCGGCTGGATCGCCGAGTGCGGCCTGCCCGGCATCTACCGCAGCCAGGCCAGCATGGCGCCGGGTGTCAAGGTGCGCATGGGCACCAAGCCGGCGCCGCATGCCGGCATGGGCGTGGCGCAGTACACCTGGGCCACCTCGCCGCTGCGGCGCTATGTCGACCTGGTCAACCAGTGGCAGATCATCGCCTGCGCCCGCCACGGCCGCAGCGCCGCACTGGTGGCGCCCTTCAAGCCCAAGGACGCGACGCTGTTTTCGGTGATCTCGCTGTTCGACGCGGCCTACACCGCCTACAACGACTTCCAGCGCGACATCGAGCGCTTCTGGGCCCTGCGCTGGCTGCAGCAGCAGGGCGTGGACCAGCTCGACGCCGCAGTGCTGAAAGACGGCCTGGTGCGCGCCGACACTCTGCCGCTGGTGTTCAAGGCCGCCGGCTGCGAGCCGCTGGCGCGCAACACCCGGGTGCGGGTGCGCATCACCGGCATGGACCTGCTCACGCTCGATCTGCATGCCCGCCTGGCCGCGCGCCTGGATGACGCCGCACCGGCCGCCGGCGGCGACGAGGCCGGCGACGAGGAGGACCTGCAGGCCGCCGCCCCGCTGGCGCTGGCGATCGACCTGGGCGAGAGCGACCGGCCCGCCACCGCGCCCGCCGAACCCGACGCCTGAAGCGGCCTGAGCAGCTTCATGACGGCCGGGCGCCTGCCCAGAGTGCTACCGGTCGCCGCCGCCCGACCGGCGCGGCGCCGCCACCTGGGCTCGCAGGCCCGTGCCCGGCCCCGGCCCGGGCATGTGCTGCGCTGGACCCTGGGCATCTCGCTGGCCGTGCATGCCGCCTTGCTGGGCTTTCATATCGCCGACCCGGCCGGCTTCGAGCGGGTGTTCAAGGACACCCCGCTGGACGTGATCCTGGTCAACGCCCGCACCACCGAGGCGCCGCTGAAGGCACAGGCCCTGGCCCAGGCCGCGCTGGCTGGCGGGGGCGAAGCCGACAGCGGCCGCGCCACTTCGCCCCTGCCGGCCACCGGCCAGGTGGAGATCGGTAATGCGCCCGAAGAGACCCACCGCCGGGTCGACACCTTGAAGGACCTGCAGCAGCAGTTGCTGGCCTCGGTGCAGCGCGAAATGGCCCTGCTGCCCTCGCCCGACCCCTTGCGCGATGCCGGCCTGCCCGAGAAGGTCGACCAGGAAGAGCGCCGCCGCCAATTGCTCAAGCTGCTGGCCGAAATCGAAAAGCGCATCAACGACGACAACGCCAAGCCGCGCAAGCGCTACATCAGCCCGGCCACCCAGGAGTCGGTGTATGCGGTCTACACCGACCGCCTGCGCCGCCGCATCGAAGAGCGCGGCACGGTCGACTTCCCGCACAACGGCGGCCGCAAGCTGTATGGCGAGCTGACCATGAACATCACCATCGACGCGCGCGGCCGGGTGCTGCAGACCGAGGTGATGCGCGGCTCGGGCAACAAGCTGCTCGACCGCCGGGCCGAGGCCATCGTGACGGCGGCATCGCCCTTCGGCAACTTCAGCATGCCCATGCTGCAGCAGGCCGACCAGATCGTCTTCACCTCGCGCTTCCGCTTCACCCGTGAGGACGGGCTGGAGGCGACGATGGGCGCCGCGCGCCCCTAGCCCGCCGGCGACGCCTGAGACAATCGGGCCGCTATGCCTGCCACATTCCCCCCCGAAACCTCTTCGGCCGGCCTGCCGGCCTGCCGGCCGGTCGATCGCTATGCGGTGCTGGGCCAACCGGTGGCGCACAGCCAATCGCCCTTCATCCATGCCGAATTCGCGCGCCAGACCGGGCAAGCGCTGGACTACGGCCGGGTGGCCTGTCCACTGGACGGCTTTGCAAGCACGCTGCAGGCCTTTGTCGACGCGGCCGATCCGGCAGCCGGCATCGGCCCGGCGCGCGGCTGCAACATCACGGTGCCCTTCAAGTTCCAGGTCCTGCCCTTGGCCCGTCGGTTCAGCGAACGGGCAGCGCTGGCTCAGGCGGCCAATGTGCTGGGCCTGGCGGCCGACGGCTGGTGGGCCGACAACACCGACGGCATTGGCCTGGTGCGCGATATCGAGCTGCAGGCCGGCCAGGTGCTGGCTGGCAAAAAGGTGCTGCTGATCGGCGCCGGCGGTGCCGCCGCCGGCGTGCTGGGCCCGCTGATTGGCGCCGGCTGCGGCCAGATCATGGTGGCCAACCGCACCCCCGCCAAGGCCGATCAGCTGGTCCAGCGGCACCGGGCCTGGGCCGCGCAGCATGCCTGCGCCCTGCACGCCGGTGGCCTGGACGACCCCGGCCAGCACTTTGACATCGTGCTCAACAGCAGTGCCAGCAGCCTGGCGGGCGGCCCGGTGCCAGTGCCGGCAACGGTGTTGCGCCCGGGCAGCCTGGCTATCGACCTGATGTACGGCCCGGCCGCCCGGCCCTTTCTGGATTGGGCCGCGCGCCACGGTGCCACCGGGCGCGACGGTCTGGGCATGCTGGTCGAGCAGGCGGCCGAGGCCTTCCGGCTCTGGCGCGGCGTGATGCCCGAGACCGCGCCGGTGCTGGCCGCCCTGCGCACCCGGCTGGCCGCCCCGGCGGCCGCGCCGGCCTGAGCACCGTGGCCGCGCTGCCCGCCCGAAGCCGGTCTGGCGCCCGGGCCCGCCTGGGCCTGGCCAGCCTGTGGCGCGCGGCGGCGCTGCTGCTGCTGTGCGGCCTGTCGCTGCAGCTCTACTTTCTGGCGCGCATCGCGCTGATGGGCCTGGTCGCACCCCAATCCACCACCTTCCAGCGCAGTGAAATCTGGCGCCTGGCGGTCGAGAAACACCAGGTCGCCTGGTCGCAGACCTGGGTCGACGATGCCCAGATCGGCGCGGCCCTGCACCGCGCGGTGATCGCCAGCGAGGACGCCGGCTTTGTCGACCACAGCGGCGTCGAATGGGACGCACTGGAGAAGGCCTGGGAGAAGAACCAGCGCGCCGAAGCCGCCGCAGGCCGCCGCCAGGCCGAACGGGACAAGCGCCCGGCGGCCAGCGCCAGCGCCAAGGCCCGGGTCGAGCCCAAGCTGGTGGGGGGCTCCACCATCAGCCAGCAATTGGCCAAGAACCTGTTCCTGTCGGGTGAGCGCACGGCCCTGCGCAAGGCCCAGGAGTTCGTGCTGACGCTGACACTGGAGGCCCTGCTGGGCAAGCGTCGCATCCTGGAGATCTACCTCAACCATGTGGAGTGGGGCGAGGGCGTGTTCGGCGCCCAGGCGGCCGCCCGTCACTATTTCCGCCAAGACGCGGCACGGCTGGACAATGCCGCGGCGGCCCGGCTGGCGGTGATGCTGCCGGCGCCCAAGCGCTTCGAGAAAAACCCGGGCTCGGCCTATGTGCAGGGCCGGGCCGCCACCATCCTGGCGCGCATGCCGGCGGTGGCCTTGCCGCGCTGAACCGCCGGCACAAGACCGCCCAAGCATGCGCAAGCCGATGACGCTGGACATCGCCGCCGCTGCCGCCCGACTGGTGGTGGACGAAGGCATGGAGTACGCCGCCGCCAAGCGCAAGGCGGCGCGCGACCTGGGTCGGCACAGCGGGCGCGCCACCGACCTGCCCAGCAACGAGCAGGTGGAAGACGAAGTGCGCCAACACCTGGCCCTGTTCTGCGCCGACAGCCAGCCCGCCGAGCTGTTGGCCTTGCGCCGGCTGGCATTGCGCTGGATGCAGCGCTTGGCCGAATTCCGGCCCCACCTGAGCGGCGCGGTCTGGCGCGGCACGGCTACGCGCCTGTCGGCGATCCACCTCGACCTGTATTGCGACGATGCCAAATCGGCCGAGATCGCGCTGGTCAACCAGCGCGTGGACTACGATGTGGGCAGCCGGCAAGATCCGCGTGGCCGGCAGGTCGATCTGCTCAGCATCGCGGCACGCAGCGCTGAACTGGGCGAAACGGTGACCCTGTTCCTGACGATCCTGGACCACGACGATCTGCGTGGCGCCCTCAAGCCCGACGCCCGCGGACGCAGCTGGCGCGGCGATGCGGCCGCCTTGCAATGCCTGTTGGCCGATGCGGCCGCATCCACCGGAGACCCGCCGTGACCGACCCCGAATCTGCCCCGCAGCGCAGCCCCGCAGAAGCCAACGGCCGGGCGGGCAGCCAGCTGCCCGGCGCGGGCCCGCGTCGGCGCGCCTGGCTGCTGGGCGTCGGCGCACTGGCGGCCGGTGCCGGCGCGGGCCTGGCCTGGTACCGCTTGCCTGTCCACAACGCGGTTACGGCCAGCGCAGACGCGGGCGCTGCGCTGGCGCAGCTGTGGGCGCTGAAGGCAGCGCTGCCCCAGGGCGGTGAACTCGATCTGGCCAGCCTGCGCGGCAAGCCGCTGCTGATCAACTTCTGGGCCACCTGGTGCGCGCCCTGCGTGCGTGAAATGCCGTTGATCGACCGGTTTCACCGCGAATACGCGCCGCGCGGCTGGCAGGTGCTGGGCCTGGCGGTGGACCGGCCGGCGCCGGTGAATGAATTCCTGGGCCGGGTGAAAGTGGGCTTCCCCATCGGCATGGCCGGCCTGGATGGCATGGACCTGCTGCGCAGCCTGGGCAACCCGCAGGGCGGCCTGCCCTTCACCGTGGTGCTCAGCGCCGATGGCCGCCTGTTGCAGCGCAAGATGGGCGAGACCAGTTTCGACGAATTGACCGGCTGGGCTGCCAAAGCCTGACTCACCTGCCGGGCTTCAATCCAAAATCTTGCATCTCACCAGCTTCTTGCAGCCAAAAGCCCGCAACCGGCAGCGATGCAGCCTGGATTCAGCCAGTTTGTCCAGCGGCCGGCCAGCCAGCAGTGTGTGACACAATTCATATGAATTGACATCCGTTGTCAGCATTTTGACGCGCGGGTGCCGGCAAATACCCACCGATCATTGCCACACCGAAGTGCTGCAAGACAAGCGGCCGGCGCCGCTCGCGCTGGCCGAAAACCGAAGGATCACCCCATGGACCTGCGCAAGCTCAAGACACTGATTGACCTGGTGTCCGAATCCAATATTTCCGAGCTCGAAATCACCGAAGCCGAAGGCAAGGTGCGCATCGTCAAGGCCAGTGCCCACGGCGTCATGGCGATGCCCATGTCCGCGATGACGGCCGCCGCGCCGGCGCTGGCCCCGGCACCCGCCGCCGCCCCGGTGGCAGAGCCCGAACCCAGCGGCCTGGTGGTCAAGTCACCGATGGTCGGCACTTTTTACCGGGCCAGCAGCCCGGGCGCCAAGGCGCTGGCTGAAGTGGGCCAGACGATCAAGGCCGGCGACGGCATCTGCATCATCGAAGCCATGAAGATCATGAACGAAATCGAGTCCGACCACAGCGGCACCATCACCAAGGTGCTGGTCGAGAATGGCCAGGCGGTCGAGTTCGGTCAACCCTTGTTCATCGTCGAATGACGTTGGCTGGTGGAACGACCGGAACGAGCAAAATGTTCAAGAAGATCCTGATTGCGAACCGCGGCGAGATCGCCCTTCGCATCCAGCGCGCCTGCCGCGAGATGGGCATCAAGTCGGTGGTGGTGTACTCCGAGGCCGACCGCGAGGCCAAGTACGTCAAGCTGGCCGACGAGGCGGTGTGCATAGGCCCGGCGCCGTCGGCGCTGAGTTACCTGAACATGCCGGCCATCATCGCCACCGCCGAGGTGACCGATGCCGAGGCCATCCACCCCGGCTATGGCTTCCTGTCGGAGAACGCCGACTTCGCCGAACGGGTGGAAAAAAGCGGCTTCACCTTCATCGGCCCCACGTCCGAATCGATCCGCCTGATGGGCGACAAGGTCTCGGCCAAGCAGGCCATGATCAAGGCCGGCGTGCCCTGTGTGCCAGGCTCGGAGGGCGCGCTGTCCGACGACCCCAAGAGCATCGTGCAGGCGGCGCGCGCCATTGGCTACCCGGTGATCATCAAGGCCTCGGGCGGCGGCGGCGGCCGCGGCATGCGGGTGGTGCACACCGAGGCGGCGCTGTTGCACGCGGTGCAGACCACCCGCAGCGAGGCCGGTGCGGCCTTCGGCAATTCGGCGGTCTACATGGAAAAGTTCCTGCAGAACCCGCGCCATGTGGAGATCCAGGTGCTGGCCGACGAGCACCGCAACGCGGTATGGCTGGGCGAGCGCGACTGCTCTATGCAGCGCCGCAACCAGAAGATCATCGAAGAAGCGCCGGCGCCCGGCATCCCGCGCCGCACCATCGAGCGCATCGGCGACCGCTGCGCCGCGTCCTGCAAGAAGATCGGCTACCGTGGCGCGGGCACTTTCGAATTCCTGTTCGAGAACGGCGAGTTCTATTTCATCGAGATGAACACCCGGGTGCAGGTGGAGCATCCGGTGACCGAGATGGTCACCGGCATCGACATCGTGCAGATGCAGATCCGGGTGGCCGCCGGCGAAAAGCTGCCCTTTACCCAGCGCCAGGTGCAGATGCGCGGCCATGCCCTTGAATGCCGCATCAATGCCGAGGATGCCTACAAGTTCACCCCGTCGCCGGGCCGCATCACGATGTGGCACCCGCCCGGCGGGCCCGGCGTGCGGGTCGATTCGCACGCCTACACCAACTATGTGGTGCCGCCCAACTACGACTCGATGATCGGCAAGATCATCGTGCACGGCGACACCCGCGAGCAGGCCCTGGCGCGCATGCGCACGGCCTTGTCCGAGACGGTGATAGAAGGCATACACACCAACATCCCGCTGCACCGCGAGTTGATGGCCGATGCCAAGTTCATCGAGGGCGGCACCAGCATCCACTACCTGGAAGGCTGGCTGGAGCGCCACAAGCGGTGACCGCCATGCATGAACTGCTGCTGCGCTTGCCCGAAGCGCTGGTCGAAAGCGTGTCCGAGGCCCTGGTCGACGAACTCGACGCGCTCAGCGTGTCGGTGGCCGATGCCGATGCCGGCACCCTGGACGAGCAAGCCCTGTTCGGCGAACCGGGCATGCCCGAGCCGGCCCAGGGCTGGCAGCGGTCTGAGCTGACCGCGCTGTTCGCCAGCGAGGCCGAGGCCACCGCTGCGGCCACCCTGCTGCTGGCCCAGGCATGGCTTGCCGATCTGCAGGTGCTGGCACTGCGCGAAGTGGCCGAGCAGGACTGGGTGCGGCTGACCCAATCGCAATTTGCACCGGTCGAGATCACACCGCAGTTCTGGATCGTGCCCAGCTGGCATCAGGCCCCGGCCACGGCCCGCACCGTGATCCGGCTCGACCCGGGCCTGGCCTTCGGCACCGGCACCCACCCCACCACCCGCATGTGCCTGCGCTGGACCGCCCAACAGGCGCCCGCGCTGGCGGCCGGCTGGCACCGGGTGCTGGACTATGGCTGCGGCTCGGGCATCCTGGCCATCGGCGCTGGCTTGCACGGCGCCCGCCAGATCGATGCGGTCGACATCGACCCGGCGGCGGTGCAGGCCACCCAGGCCAATGCCCAGGCCAATGGCGTCGCCCTGAACGCCGGCCTGCCGGACGCGGCCACCGGCACCTACCCCTTGGTGCTGGCCAACATACTGGCCAGCCCGCTCAAACTGCTGGCGCCCTTGCTGGCCGGCCATGTGGCGGCCGGCGGGCATCTGGTGCTGGCCGGCATCCTGGGCCGCCAGGCCGACGAGTTGAAGGCCGCCTATGCCCCCTGGCTGGCCATGCAGGTGGCCGACCAGGAAGAGGGCTGGATCCTGATGACCGCCCACCGACCGGGCTGAGCCCGCCGTGAGCCTGGCCACCCGCTGCCCATCCTGCGGCACGGTCTTCCGGGTCGTGCTGGACCAATTGCGCATCTCGGCCGGCTGGGTTCGTTGCGGACGCTGCAACGGCGTATTCGACGCGGCCGAGGTGCTGTTCGACATCGACCTGGGCACGCCGGTCTACCTGGACCTGTCGCCCACCAGCGCCCCCCTTGCGACCGACCCGGCGCCGGCCACCGGCGAGCCCACCGGGCTGCCAGGCCCACCGCCCGCAGCCCGCGTGCCGCCGGCCAGCCCGGCCCCAGCGGCAGCGGCGGGCAGTGCCAGCGGGCGGGCCGAGCCCGACGAGCCGCTGGTGGTGACGGATTGGGCGGTGCACCCCACCGCGCAGGCCGCAGGCATCCCCCCTCGGGCCGGGCCGGCGCAACGCATAGAGCCCAGCTTCGACGGCACCGGGCCCGACGCCGACCGCAGGCAAGCCGGGCCGGCCGCGCCGCTGCTGCGTCGGGCAGCCCAGGCCGAAGAGGACGAAGGCCGCAGCGTCGACGCGGCGCCGATGGCCCCCACCGGCATCCCGGCTGCAGCCACCAGCGCCGGCGGCCTGGCGCGCGGCGAGGCGCCGGCCCGCTTCCTGCAGGCAGCCGAACGTGCGGCGCGGTGGCGCCAGCCCAGGGTGCGGGCCGGCCTGTGGGCCGGGCTGGGCCTGCTGGCACTGACCGCCACGCTGCAGGCGGCCCTGCTGGGACGCGATCTGCTGGCGGCCCGGGCGCCGGCCACCGCCCCGGCCTTGCGCAGCCTGTGCGCCGCACTGGGCTGCCAGGTGCAGGCACCGCGCCGCATCGAGGCACTGGCGGTGGAAAGCTCGGCGCTCGGCCGGCTCGACGCCGCCGGGCTGTACCGGCTGAGCCTGGCCCTGCGCAATCGGGCCGATATTGCCCTGCAGGCGCCGGCACTGGAACTGAGCCTGACCAACGGCCAGGGCCAACTGGTCAGCCGCCGGGTGCTGGGCCTGGCCGAGCTGGGCCTGACCGGCAGCGTGCTGCCGGCCGGGCAGGCTGTCACGCTGCAGGCCCTCTTGTCGGCTGGAGAGCAGCGCATCGACGGCTACACCGTCGAATTGTTTTACCCTTGAGCATTTGTCCCGCGCAATGCCCCTCCCGGGGCCGGGCGCGCCTGACCCGAATCCACCCTAACCTGCTGGGCCCGGTGCGGCCAGCCTTCCCACCATGTCAGTCCTGATCTGCGGCTCGCTCGCCTTCGACACCATCACCAACTTTCCGGGGCGCTTCTCGCAGCAGATCCTGCCGGACAAGGTGCATATCCTGAACGTGTCCTTCCTGGTGCCCACCCTGCGGCGCGAGTACGGCGGCTGCGCCGGCAACATCGCCTATACCCTGCACCTGCTGGGCGGCCAACCGGTGGTCAAGGGCGCGCTGGGCAATGACGGCGGCGACTACCTGGCCCGCCTGGCCGGCTGGGGCCTGGACAACTCCCTGGTGCTGCAGGCCCAGGAGACCTACACCGCCCAGTGCATCATCATCACCGACCAGGACAACAACCAGATCACCGCCTTCCACCCCGGCGCGATGATGCTGGCCCACACCACCGTAGTGCCGCCCGAGCGCCGCGACCTCACGCTGGCCATCATCGCGCCCGACGGCCGCGAGGCAATGCAGGGCCATGGTGAGCAACTTGCCGCCGCCGGCATCCCGTTTGTCTTCGACCCGGGCCAGAACCTGCCTTTGTTCGACGGCGACGAGCTGCGCCGCTTCACCCAGCAGGCGCGCTGGGTGGCTGTGAACGACTACGAGGGCCACATGCTGTGCGAGCGCATGGGCACCACGCTGGAAGAGTTGTCGCGCCAGCCCAACCTGGCCGGCGTGATCGTCACGCTGGGCGAGCAGGGCTGCGACCTGTGGCAGGCCGGCCTGCGCACCCATGTACCGGGCGTGCCAGCCACCGAGGTGCTGGACCCGACCGGCTGCGGCGATGCCTTCCGCGGCGCGCTGCTGCACGGCCTGTCGCTGGGTTGGCCGCTGGAGCGCTGCGTGGCCCTGGGCAACCGGGTGGGGGCGCTGAAGATCGCCCAGCGCGGCGGCCAGAACCACCAGATCCCGGCCGAGATGATCGCCGCCGCCTGAGCGGCCGGGTCGCTCAGGCCGGCATGGGCGCGGCGGCCGGCGCATGTCCGCCGCCCAGGAACAGGCGCTCGATATTCGGGTCGTTCAGCAACTCATCGGCGGCCTTGTGCAGCACCAGCCGGCCCGACTCCAGCGCAATCGCCTCGTCGGCCATCTTCAGTGCGCTCTTGACGTTCTGCTCCACCATCAGCACCGTGCAGCCCTGGTTGGCCAGCACGCGCAGCAGCTTGAACACGTCGGCCACCACCAAGGGGCTCAGGCCGATGCTGGGCTCATCGATCAGCAGCACCTTGGGCCGCAGCAGCAGCGCCCGGCCCACCTCCAATTGCTTCTGCTCGCCGCCCGACAGCGCCGAGGCGGGGCTGTTGAGGCGCTCCTTGATGCGCGGGAAGCGCTCGAGCACCTCGGGGATGCGCTCGTGCGTGGTCTTCATGCCCAGGGTGATGCCGCC
>JANNZD010000011.1:0-5164 GCA_031410435.1 Betaproteobacteria bacterium
GCCGCGCTGTTGGCAGAACAGGGCGGCTGGCTGGTGCACTACAGCAGCGACTATGTCTTCGACGGCAGCGGCAGCGCCCCGCGCGGCGAGGCCGACCCGACCGGGCCCTTGAACACCTATGGCCGCAGCAAGCTGGCCGGCGAGCAGGCCATCCGCAGCAGCGCTTGCCGCCACCTGATCCTGCGCACGAGCTGGGTGCATGGCGCGCGCGGCGGCAACTTCGCCCGCACCATGCTGCGCCTGGCGGCCGAGCGCGAGGCACTGACGGTGGTGGACGACCAGATCGGCGCACCGACCGGCGCCGACCTGATCGCCGATTGCACCGCCCATGCGCTGCGCCAGGCGGCCCACAAGCCCACGCTCGGCGGCACCTACCACCTGGTCGCCGCAGGCGAGACCAGCTGGTGCGGCTATGCCCGGCATGTGATCGAAGTAGCGCTGCGGCAAGGCCTGCCGCTGAAGGCCACCCCAGACCAGGTGACCGGCCTGGCCAGCAGCGCCTACCCCACTGCGGCCGAGCGGCCCAAGAACTCGCGCCTGGACACCCGCCGGTTGCAACAGGCCTTCGGCCTGACCTTGCCCCACTGGCGCGTGGGTGTCGACCGCCTGTTGGCTGAAATCCTGCCCCTGCGATGAACAGAAGCCCACCATGAAATTCCTTGCCACCCGCCTGCCCGATGTCGTGATCATCGAACCCGCCGTGTTCGAGGACGACCGCGGCTGGTTCATGGAGAGCTTCAGCCAGCGCCGCTTCAACGACGGCCTGGCCGCCCTGGGCCTGCCCGCGCCCCGGCCCTTTGTGCAGGACAACGAATCGCACTCGGCCACCGGCGTGCTGCGTGGCCTGCACTACCAGTTGCCGCCGCACCCGCAGGGCAAGCTGGTGCGCGTGGTGCAAGGCGCGGCGCTGGACGTGGCGGTGGACATCCGGCGCGGCTCACCCACTTTCGGTCAATGGGTGGGTGCCGAGTTGACGGCCGACAACCGGCGCCAGCTGTGGATCCCCGAGGGCTTTGCCCATGGCTTTGTCGCGCTGCAGGACAACACCCGCTTTCTCTACAAGACCACCGATTTCTACGCCAGGGATTGCGAGCGCGCGATCCGCTGGGACGACCCGGCCATCGGCATCGCCTGGCCCCAGGGCCTGCTGCCGCGCCTGGCCCCCAAGGACGCGACCGCGCCACTGCTTGGCGACGCCGAAGCCTTCTGAATCGCCTGCATCAACCAACCCCCGCCATGCCCGACCAAGATCCCCGCACCGAATCGCCCGCTTACCTGGCCCTGCAGGCGCAGTTGCGCGACAGGCCCTGCACCTGGCTGGTCACCGGCGTGGCCGGCTTCATCGGTAGCCACCTGCTGGAGACCCTGCTGGGCCTGGGCCAAAGGGTGGTTGGGCTGGACAACTTTGCCACCGGCCACCGGCACAACCTGGACGAGGTGCGGGCGCTGGTGGGCGATGCAGCCTGGCAGAACTTCCGCTTCATCGAAGGCGACATCCGCAATCTGGCCGATTGCCAGGCGGCCTGCGCGGGCGTCGATCGGGTGCTGCACCAGGCGGCGCTGGGTTCGGTGCCCCGATCGCTGGCCGACCCGATCACCACCAATGCAGCCAACGTCACCGGCTTCCTGAACATGCTGGTGGCCGCGCGCGACGCGGGCGCCCAACGCTTTGTCTACGCGGCCAGCAGCAGCACCTATGGCGATCATCCCGGCCTGCCCAAGGTGGAAGACACCATCGGCAAGCCGCTGTCGCCCTATGCGGTGACCAAATATGTGAACGAGCTGTATGCCGACGTGTTTGCGCGCAGCTACGGCATGGCGTCGATCGGGCTGCGCTACTTCAACGTGTTCGGGCCGCGGCAGGACCCGAACGGGGCCTATGCGGCGGTGATCCCGAAGTGGGCGGCGGCCATGCTGGCCGGCGAGACGGTCTACATCAACGGCGACGGCGAGACTAGCCGCGACTTCTGCTTAGTGGCCAATGCGGTGCAGGCCAATCTGCTTGCGGCGATGACCGAGGATGCGGCTGCGGTGAACCAGGTCTACAACGTGGCGGTGGGGGACCAGACCACGCTAAAGTCCTTGCATACCCTGCTGGCACTGGCCCTGCGGGCGCGGGCAACGACACTTGACGTGCCCTTGCCGGTGCATCGGGACTTTCGCGCAGGGGATGTGCGCCACTCTCGCGCCCACATCGGCAAGGCCACCCAATCGCTGGGCTACCAACCTACGCACGACATCCGCACCGGCCTGGCGGTAGCAGCCGACTGGTACCTGGCACAAACGACCCGAAACTGAAGGTCACGCCGGCCAGCTGCGGCCCAGCGCTCAGCGCCGGGTGACGATCCAGCGCGGCGCCTTGAAGCGCACGATGCGCCAGTACAGCGCCGTGTAGACCAGCCCGAACAGCACGATGAAGCCACCGAGCAGCGCGGTGCTGTCCCAGAACAGCATGGCCGGCACAACGGCCGTCATGCACAGCATCCACAGGTAAGGCGACGTCATCGAATTGCGCCGCGCCACCGCGCGTTTGGACTGCTCGCCGATGGCCCAACGCATGATGCGCCGGTAGATCAAGGAATGCAGGTGGATGCCATCGGGCATGCCCGCGGGCTGGCCGCGCAGCATCACCCGGCGGTAGATCGAAAACAGCGTCTCGAACACCGGATAGATGCAGACCAGCAAGGGGAACATCGGCGACACCGTGGGGTTGCGGTGCAGCAGCAGGATGGCCAACTCGGCGATGTAGAAGCCCAGAAAGTAGGCGCCGCCGTCGCCCAGGAAGATCAGGCCGGACGGGAAGTTCCAGATGAAGAAGCCCAGCACCGCACCTACGCCGGCCACCGCCAGCC
The DNA here is from genome assembly GCA_031410435.1 of Betaproteobacteria bacterium. Classification (GTDB taxonomy): domain Bacteria; phylum Pseudomonadota; class Gammaproteobacteria; order Burkholderiales; family Burkholderiaceae_C; genus Pseudaquabacterium. The sequence goes on from JANNZD010000011.1 coordinate 2,853, forward strand.
AGACGATCAGCCGGTCATCAACCTGGAAGGCCACGTAGCCGATGCTCATCAGCATCAGCACTACGCACATCGACGCCAAGCCATTGAAACCGTCGATGATGTTCACCGAATTGGCTACGCCGGCAACCACGAACATGGTGACAAGCGCCGCGCCCAGGCCGAAGGACACGATCCAGTCGAGGCCTGGGATGTCGGTACGGGCTATCACGCCGTCCATCGCCACCACGGCCAGCCCGGCCGACACGGCGGTGAAGAACAACCGCCGTCTCGGGCTCTGGGTTTTGGTCAGGTCCTCGGTGAGGCCGGAGCCGAAGGCCGGCACGGCACACAGCATCAACAAGGTGGCGGGCCAGGCCTTGTCGGACTGCTGCAACCACAGCCCGCCCACGGCCGCCACCACGCCAAGGAAGTTACCGATGACCCCCACCCGGGGTACCGGGGTGGCATGGAAATTCTGCGGCCCGGACAGGTCGTGGTCATGCAATCGGTGCCCGCCAGCCTTGGCCTGACGCACCAGCCACAAAGTGGTGCCCAGGGAAACCAAGAAGGCCATCAGCAGGATCAGCATGGCGCAGGATTCTATCGACGGCCAGGCGGCACCAGCGCCGCCAGCGCCGCGCCAAGGCTGGTCGATCCCCGCCCACATTAGAATCCTCTGCTGCTGGCGCCGGCGTCATGGGTTGCCTGGCTCAGTGGCAACGATGCTTCGGCCACCCGGCACACACTCGATACATTGGCCCCGCAGGGGCGCAAAGCATGAATCTGATCGCACGTTCTTCGTTTTTCCGCGCACGCTGGTGCCCTGCGTTGATCGCGGGCCTTATCACACTGGTTGGCGCCTGGACGCCGGCGGCGGCTCAGACCTATCAGGCAGCCGATGCCGGCATTTCAGCTGGCGGCCCGGTGCGCTTGCGCCAGCCGGCCCAGGCCGGTGCTGACGGTGGGCGGGGCGGGGCGCCCGCCGCAATTGCCGCCGTCATGACACAGCCCCGACCGAATGACTTCGAGAACTATGTCCGCAGGCAGCCCGGCGGCGCAGACGTTCGCCGCATTGGCCTGGATCTGATCGACGGCCTGCAACCCGCAGGCGATGTGGCCGACTACAACCCGCTGGTGCCGCCCGACTACCTGCTGCGTGCTGGCGACGAACTGGTCGTCACGCTGTGGGGATCGGTAGATGCTGACCTGCGGCTGCAGGTGGATCGCAGCGGCCGCATCAGCATCCCGCGCGTTGGGCCGGTGATGGTGTCGGGCGTGCGCTATGCCGACCTGCCCGAGGTGATCAGCCGGCGCGTGGCGCTGGTGTTCAAAAACTTCCAGCTCAGCGTTACGCTAGGCCAGCTGCGCGGCCTGCGGGTCTATGTCACCGGCTTCGTCAACAAGCCGGGTGCGGTGACGGTGAACAGCCTGTCGACCCTGGCCCAGGCGCTGATGCGCGCTGGCGGCCCGTCGACTTCAGGCAGCTTCCGCAACATCCAATTGCGCCGCGGTCGGGATTTGATTACCAACTTCGACCTCTACGACCTTCTGCTCAAGGGTGACCGCGCCGCCGACCAATTGCTGCAGGCTGATGATGTGATCCATGTGGGCTCGATCGGCACCCAGGTGGCGCTGATCGGCAGTGTCAACCGCCCGGGCATCTTCGAGATCAAGCCGACTGAGACGATCAGCGACCTGCTGCAGATGGCCGGGGGCTTCAGCGCCGTTGCAGACAGCCGGCGGCTGACGCTGGAGCGACTCGACAACACCTTGACCAACCGGCTGACCCAAATCGACCTGCCGGCCAGCCAGGCGATGAAGCTGGCCAGCGGCGACCTGCTTCGCGCCTTCAACGCCGCCGATGTGGTGTGGCCGATCGGGCAGCAGAACAAGCGGGTGCGCATAGAAGGCGAAGTGGGGCGCCCAGGCGAATACGTGCTGGCGCCGGACAGCACACTGGGCGACGCCCTGCGCGCCGCTGGCGGCCCGGCCAAGAACGCCTACCTCTATGCCACCGAGTTCACGCGCGAGAGCGTGCGCGTGACCCAGCAGCAGAATTACGAGCGGGCACTGCGCGACTTCGAGACACAGGTGACCACTTCGTCGGTCACCCGCCGCAGCAGCACCGGCGAGGAGGCTGCAACGCTGGCAGCGGGCGCAGCCGCCAACAGTCGGCTGATCGAGCAGCTGCGCAGCCTCAAGCCGACCGGCCGCATCGTGCTGCAGTTGACGCCCACCTCGGATGCCCTTCCCGATTTGGTGCTGGAGGACGGCGACCGGCTGAACATCCCGGCCAGGGCGACCACGGTCGGTGTCTTCGGTAGCGTTTACAG
>JANNZD010000012.1:0-3334 GCA_031410435.1 Betaproteobacteria bacterium
CGGGCCATCACCTCGGGCGGGGCGGTGTCATCGGGCGCCTGCGGCGTCAGCTTGGTCTCGATGTCGAAGCGCACCGCCGTGTTGCCGCTGCGCTGCACCTGGGCAAACAGCGCCGCCAATGTGGGCAGGCGGGTGCCGTCCACCGCCACCTGGTCCGGGAACTGCGCCGCATAGCGGCCCCCGGGTTTCAGGCGGCCCAGCTCGAAGCGCTGCAGCTCGGCCAGCGTGCTGTGGTGGATCAGCGGGCCCGGGCCGTCGAGAAAGCGCCCGTCCGGGCCGCGCGTGATCTCGGGGTTCAGGCCCGGATCATGCGAGATCACCACCATCCCGTCGGCGCTCAGGCCGATGTCGAGCTCCAGCGTGTGCACACCGATGGCCATGGCCCGCTCGAAGCCCGGCAGGGTGTTCTCGGGCGCCAGGCCGCGCGCGCCCCGGTGGCCCTGCAGATCAAAGGAAAAGACCCCCGCAGGGGCCCCCAGCAAAAGGCACAGCCCGGCGGCCGCCAGGCCGCGCCACCAGGCCGGGTGCATCATGGCGCCGGGCAGACTGGCATAAAGGCCCGGGTGCCCACCGTGACCGCGCCGTCATCGGCGCCGCCGGTGTTGACGGTGTGGGTGCAGCCATAGGCCGCAGCCGCCACGGTGGCGGCCGTCAGCACATCGTCACCCGCCGGCTTGGTGCCGCTCTCGGCCCAGGTGACCATGTCACGGAAGGCGTTGACCTGCTCAGCCACGGTGAAATCGCAATGGCTGGGGGCGCGGATGGCGCGCTGCACCAGCCAGGCGCCATTGCCCTTGGCCACGGTGCGGTTGCGGTAGATCTGCTCCATGCTGAAGGGCACATACATGTCGCCCAGGGTATGGATGGTGACCACCGGGATCTTGAACTCGCCGTTGACCTTGGGGATCCAGCGCAGGCCGTCGGTGCGCGGGCGGTTGCCGTCGGCGGCCGGTTTGGTGACGCGCTGCACCATCGCATTGAGCGAGACCTCCTCGGCATTGAGCACCAGGCTGTTGTCGAGCTGGAACACCGTGCGGTTGGTGTCGCCCACGCCGGTGGTCAGGATGCCCGAGATCGTCACGTCGCCGGTGAAGGTGCCCCAGACCACGCCCTGCAGTCCGGTGTTGGCATAGCCCTCGACAAAGGTCGGGCGCTCGCCGCCGGTGAGGTTCTTGACCACCTCGCGCAGCTTCAGGCCCTGGGCGGTAGGCACGCTGCTGAAGGTGCTGAAATGCGTGGCCCGCACCAGCGCATCGATGTCGGCAAAGGAGGTCAGCGGGTAGTTGGGCAGGCCCGCCAGCGCCTGGGCCGAGGCCTGGTAGGCGCTGAAGTAGTTGAACAGGTCGGTATCGCCCATCACGCCGCACATCGGCACCGCGCCGTGGTACTTGACCTTGTGGTTGGCGGTGGCGTAGGCCTCGTCCTCGATGGCTGCGCCGGTGATGTGGCCGCCCATCGAATGGCCGGTGATGTAGAGCTTGCTCGGTGCGGCCAGCGTGCGGCCGTTGTCGGCGGTGATCTTGTTGAAGTTGAGCACCAGGTTGTTGGTGTCCTCGACCCCGGCGCGCACGTCGTAGTAGTTCTTGCTGTAGCTCGACGCGGCCCAGGCGTAGCCGTTGTCAATCCAGTAGCGGCGCAGCTGCGGTGTCGACACCGCCAGCGTGGCGCCTTGGCCGGCATAGCCATGGGCATAGACCACCAGCTTGCCGTTCCAGTTCTTGGGCACCTCCACGCGGTAGCCGGCGCCGTCCAGCGTGCCGGTGTAGCGGTCGGTCTCGACGCTGGCAGCGGCAATCGCCTTGAAGCTGGGCTTGCCGGTGGCCGAGGCCTCGTAATCGGCGTATTTGTCGGCCGCCAAGGCGGTGAAGACGCGGGCGTCATGCGGCCGGGCCTCCTCGGCCACCGGGGCCGGCGCCGGGGCCGGCGTTGGCGCCGGCAAGGGAGCCGGGGTGTCGCTGCCGCCGCAAGCGGCCAGCAACATGGCGCCGGCCAAGGCGGCCAGACGGGCAGAAAGTTGAGGGGTCATGGTTGTCTCCAGAAACGATTTGAATGCGTGAGGTGCGGCGCAGCCCAGCGTGACGGCAGCGACGGGTTGGAGCCTAGGCCCAAGGCAGCGCGCACCTGGGCGGTGCTTTCCCGCCCCAGGCAGTCCCTGACGCGACAGAGCCCGGAGCGCGCAGCACCCGCCGCCGGCCGGCGGCAGCGCCCCAGCGGGCGACAATGGTGCTCGATCACGAACCCGGCGCCCAAGCCGCGCCCTGCACCATGGCCCAGCTCACCGACGACGCCGCCCGCGGCGATCTGCTCAACCGATTGAAGCGCGCCGAGGGCCAGTTGCGCGGCATCCAGCGCATGATCGAAGGCGGCGAGGCCTGCCTGGACATCGCCAGCCAGATGGCCGCCGTGCGCAAGGCCCTGGACAGCGCCTATGTGCGCATGACGGTGTGCTTCATGCAGCAGGAGTTGCAGGGCCGGCTGGTGCCCGACGGCAGCCGCGATGCCGAGTTGAGCGCCGTGCTGCAGGACGTCCAGGCCTTGCTGGGCAAGGTGCGTTGAAAGCTGGCCGGCGAGGCGACGCGACCATCACCCTGCGGCTGAAATGGGCCGCCAAGCGCCCGCCCAGGTGCGCGCGACACCCGCAAGACCGCCGAGGATGGCAAGATCGGGTTGCCAGGCCCGAGGGCCCTCAGGTCCGCATGTGGACCTGAGGGCCCTCGGCCCACCCGCAGCCAGGAGCCCGCCATGCAATCGCCCCGTCCCGCCCGCCCCGGTCCGCAGGCCGCCAATGCCCTGCCCTTGGCCTGGGGCCTGGGCTTGCTGCTGGCCGGCAGCAGCGCCTGGTCTGCCGACCCACAGCCGCTGCGCACCCGAGCCCTGGCGGCCACCTGCACCCATTGCCACGGCACCGATGGCCGGGCGCTGGAGGGCGAGGCGATGGCCCGGCTGGCCGGCCAGACCAAGGACTACCTGCTGACCCAGTTGCTGGCCTTCCGCAGCGGCCAGCGGCCCGCGACGATCATGCACCAGCTCACCCGCGGCTACTCGCCCGAGCAGCTCGACGCGCTCGCCACCTACTTTGCCGCGCAGAAGTGAGAGGGTGTTGACAAAATGAATGCCCAGCCCGGGCCGCACGCCTCGCCTACCCCAGTGCCCTTGGCCACTCCGGCGCGGGTGCCATTCATTTCGTCAACACCCTCTGACCTGACTTTGACAGTTACAAGTGACACGCCCTCGTAAGCCCGCGCAGCGCAACACGTTTCCGGTCCGACGCCGGAAGGCCGTGTATCTATGGGGTTTGCCCGTATCAGGCGAGTTGCAGGATTGGCGGCGGGGG
>JANNZD010000013.1:0-7533 GCA_031410435.1 Betaproteobacteria bacterium
CCTCGATCGTCGGCCGCTTGCTGAAGCCGAAGTACTTGTCGGCAGCGCGGTCGTACTCTTCGCCGTAGTTGTCAAACGGGTTCCAGCACGACACCTCGGCGTGGGTGTGGATGTCGATCGCGATCAGGTCTTCGGTCTTCATGGAGCGCCCTTGATGGTTAATTATCAAAAGTAGTTGGCTGGTAAAAATAGCAGATATTTGAATTTTCACCCCATCAAGTCGATGAAAAATTCGGGTTTGCCCTAAGTTTAAAGTTCAAAAGCTGAATTAAATTTGCGGCAGTTCGCAAAGGCAATCCTGATGACCACCGTGTTTGAACCTGTCTCCGGCCTGCTCGCCACGCTGGATTTGCTGCAGATCCGCCAAGCCGGCGCGGTGACGCACCTGCGCCTGATGCGCCCAGCCAAGCGCAACGCGATCAGCGATACGCTGATCCAGCAACTGCACACCGCCTTTATCAACCTGCCCGAGGCCACCAAGGCGGTGGTGGTCAGCGGTGAGGGCGCGCATTTTTGTGCCGGGCTCGACCTGGCGGAGTTGGTCGAGCGCGACATCCACGGTGCGGTGCTGCATTCCCGCATGTGGCATGCGGCGTTTGATGCCATCCAGTTTGGCCGGGTGCCGGTGGTGGCCGTGCTGCACGGCGCGGTGGTAGGCGGCGGGCTGGAACTGGCCACGGCCTGCCACATCCGGATTGCCGAGGACTCGGCCTACTTTGGCCTGCCTGAGGGCCAGCGCGGCATATTTGTCGGCGGGGGTGGGTCGGCCCGCATTCCGAGGCTGATCGGCGTGGCCCGCATGAGCGACCTGATGCTGACCGGCCGAGTGTTTGATGCCGACGAGGCCGAGCGCATGGGCCTGGTGCAGTACCGCGCCGCTGACGGTGCCGGCCTGGCCAAGGGCATCGCGCTGGCCCAGCGCATTGCCACCAACGCGCCGATGTCCAACTTTGCGGTGATGCACGCGCTGCCGCGGATTGCCGACCAGGCCCAGTCCGAAGGCCTGTTCACCGAGTCGCTGATGGCGGCGGTGGCCGAGAGCACGCCCGAGGCCCAGGTCCGGCTGCGTGCCTTCCTGGAAGGACGCGCCGGCAAGGTGACCAAGTCATGAGCAGCGCGAGTTTTGGCACTGCCCGGGCTGAGCCCAGGTACCGCGACGCCCGCGTGGGTGGCTGCGTCGAGGCGGTGGTTGACGAGCGCGCCGACGGCAGCGTGATCATCCGCTCGACCGAGGCCCTGAGGGGGTACCCCGACCGCCTGACCGATTGCCTGCTGCAATGGGCGCAAGAAGCGCCCGACCGCAGCTTTGTTGCCCGCCGCGCGCGCCTGGCCGACGGTACAGGCGACTGGCAACACGTCAGCTACGCCCAGATGCTTCAGCGGGTGCAGTCGGTGGCACAGGTGCTGGTTGATCTGAATTTATCGGTGGACCGGCCGGTGGCGATCCTATCGGACAACGACACCGAGTACCTCACGCTCGCGCTCGCTGCGATGTGGGCCGGCGTGCCCTACGTCCCGGTGTCGTCGGCCTATTCGCTGATCTCGCAGGACTACGGCAAGCTGCGCCACATCCTGGGCACGGTCACGCCGGGCCTGGTGTTTGCCAGCGGCCCGGCCTATGCCAAGGCGATCGCCGCCGTGGTGCCGGCCGATGTGACGGTGGTATTGACCGAGGGCCTGGGCGAGGCCGCAGCCACCGGCCTGCTGGCCGGCCGCGATGTGCGGGCCTTTGATGCCCTGCTGTTTGCCCAGCCCGGGCCGGCGCTGGCGGCGGCCAACGCGGCCATCGGCCCCGACACCATCGCCAAGTTCTTGTTCACCTCGGGCTCGACCAAGGCGCCCAAGGGCGTGATCAACACCCACCGCATGCTGTGCGCCAACCAGCAGCAATTACGGCAGTGCATGGGTTTTCTGGCCGACGAGCCGCCGGTGCTGGTCGACTGGCTGCCCTGGAACCACACCTTCGGCGGCAACCACAATGTCGGGCTGGTGCTCTACAACGGCGGCACGCTCTACATCGACGATGGCAAGCCCACGCCCAAGGGCATCGCCCAGACCTTGCGCAATCTGCGCGAGATTTCGCCCACCATCTACTTCAACGTGCCCAAGGGCCTGGAGGAGATCGCCTTCGCGATGGACAGCGACACGCCGCTGCGCGATTCACTCTTCAAGCGCTGCAAGGCCTTCATGTTTGCCGGTGCTGGGCTGAGCCAGCCGGTCTGGGACAAGCTTGAAGCCCATGGCGAAGCGGCGGTGGGCGAGCGGGTGCGCATCATCACCGGCTTGGGCATGACCGAGACCGCACCGGCCTGCACCTTTGCGGTGGGCACCCATGTGCGTTCGGGCTGGATCGGCCTGCCGGTGCCGGGGGTCGAGGTCAAGCTGGTTAAGGATGCGTCCACCGGCGACAAGTCCGAGATCCGCTTCCGCGGCCCGAATGTGATGCCGGGCTACTGGCGCGCGGCCGAGCAGACCCGCGAGGCCTTTGACGACGAAGGTTTCTACCGCACCGGTGACGCAGGCAAGTGGGTCGACCCTGCCCAACCGAATCTGGGCTTGATGTTCGATGGCCGCACCGCCGAGGATTTCAAGCTGTCCACCGGCACCTTTGTCAGCGTGGGCCCGCTGCGCGCCAAGATCGCCGCCGCTGGCGACCCCTGCGTGCAGGACGCGGTGATCACCGGCCTGAACCAGGGCGAGGTGGGCGCGCTGATCTTCCCCAGGCCCGAAGAGTGCCGCAAGCTGGCCGGCCTGGCGGAGACCGCGCCGCTGCCCGAGGTGCTGCACCATCCGGCCGTGCGGGCTTTCTTCCAGGCCCTGGCCGACCAGTTGTGGCGTGATGCCACCGGCAGCGCCGGCCGGGTGGCCCGCCTGCATGTGCTGGCCGAGCCGCCGGCCATCGATGCCGGCGAGATCACCGACAAGGGCTCGATCAACCAGCGGGCGGTGCTGCAGAACCGGGCGGCGTTGGTGGAGGCCCTGTACGAAGGCACGCAGGCCGGTCCCTTCCTGATCCTGCCCAACAAATCCTGAACTGGAGCAACAACCATGAACATGCAAGGTCAATCGGCCATCGTCACTGGCGGGGGCTCGGGTCTCGGTGAAGCCGTGGCGCGCGCGCTGGCGTCGCAGGGCGTGAAGGTGGCTGTGCTGGACGTCAACCTGGCCGGCGCACAGCGCGTAGCGGCCGACATCGCCGGCATCGCCTGCCAATGCGATGTGACCGACAGCGCGTCGGTCACGGCCGCGCTGGACGCGGCCAGCGCCGCCCACGGCACGCCCCGCATCGTGATGAACATTGCCGGCATCGGCAGCGCCAAACGCATCATCGGCAAGGACGGCCAGCCGGCGCCGCTGGAAGACTTCGAGCGGGTGGTGCGCATCAACCTGATCGGCACCTACAACGTGGCCCGGCTGGCGGCGGCGCGCATCGCCACGTTGGCGCCGCTGGACGATGCCACCCACTCGGGCGAGCGCGGCGTGATGGTCAACACCGCGTCGGTGGCGGCCTTCGACGGCCAGGTCGGGCAAGAGGCCTATTCGGCCAGCAAGGGCGGCGTGGTGGGCATGACGCTGCCGCTGGCACGCGACCTGGCGCAGTGGGGCGTGCGGGTCTGCACCATCGCGCCGGGGATCTTTGCCACGCCGCTGCTCAAGCAATTGCCTGAGGCTGTGCAGCAATCGCTGGCGGCCAGCATCCCATTCCCCAAGCGCCTGGGCCAGCCTGAGGAATTTGCGTCGCTGGCGCTGGAGATCGTGCGCAACGGCCACCTGAACGGCGAGGTGATCCGGCTTGACGGTGCCCTGCGCATGGCCCCGCGCTGAAGGCGATTGACGCCCACCATGCCCAAGGTCCACATCCACCGCGTCGACGTGCATTTCGGCGATTGCGATCCTGCCGGCATCGTCTTCTTCCCCAATTTCTCGCGCTGGATGGACCAGGCCTCGCTGGCCTTCTTCATGGCCTGCGGCCTGCCGCCCTGGCGTGAGCTGGTCAAGACCCGCGGGATCGTCGGCACGCCGCTGCTGGAGATCCACACCAAGTTCCTCAAGGCGGTCACCTACGGCCAGACGATCGAGGTGCACACCTGCATCGAGCACTGGGAGGCCAAGACTTTCCGCCACCTGCATCAGGTGTTTCTCGGCGATGAACTGATGTGCGAGGGCACCGAGGTGCGCGCCTTCATCACCCGTGACCCTGCCAACCCCGATCGCATCAAGGCGATCCCCATCCCCGAAGACATCAAGGCCCTGTGCCTCTGATCCCCGTGCTGCCCCTAGGAGACCCCCTGTGAAACTGAGCCTGAACAAGACCCTGGTGGCCGCCGCCACCGCCCTGCTGACCACCCTGCCGGCGCTGGCCGACGTGACCGTGGGCATCTCGCTGCCGCTGACCGGCCCGGCCTCGGGCCTGGGCATCCCGATGCAGAACTACTTCAAGCTCTGGCCCACCACCATTGCCGGCGAGAAGCTCAACGTCATCATCCTCGACGATGCCACCGACCCGACCAAGGGCGTGCAGAACGCGCGCAAGTTCGTCACCGAGGACAAGGTCGACATCATCATCGGCTCGGCCGCCACCCCGGTGGCGGCGCCGATGGCCGAGGTGGCGGCTGAGAGTGGCACGGTGCAACTGGCCGCGTCGCCGGTGGGCCTGCCGCCCGGCAAGGACGCCTGGACCTTCCGCCTGCCGCAGTCGAATGACGTGATGGCCTTTGCCGTGATCAACCTGATGAAGAAGCAGGGCGTCAAGACCATCGGCTTCCTGGGCTATACCGACGCCTACGGCGAACTGTGGCTCAAGGCCATCACCGCCGAGGCCGACAAGAACGGCATCAAGGTGATTGCCAGCGAGCGCTTTGCACGCACCGACACCGGCGTCACGGCCCAGGCGCTCAAGCTGACGGCCGCCAACCCCGATGCGATGTTGATCGTGGCCTCGGGCTCGGGCGCGGCGATGCCGCAGAAGGCCGTCGTCGAGCGTGGCTACAAGGGCAAGATCTACCAGACCCACGCGGCTGCCACCAAGGATCTGATGCGCATCGGCGGCAAGGACGTCGAAGGCACCTTCGTGGTGTCGGGCCCGGCGGTGGTGGGCGACCTGCTGCCCGACAGCCACCCCAGCAAGAAGGCGGCGATGGACTTTGTCGCCAAGTACGACAAGGCCTATGGTGCGGGCAGCCATAATCAGTTTGCCGGCCATTCCTACGACGCCTGGACGGTGCTGGAGAAGACCGTGCCGGTGGCACTGAAGAAGGCCAAGCCTGGCACCAAGGAGTTCCGCGCCGCGCTGCGGGACGCGATCGAGGGCATGGGCCGCACCGTGTTTGCCCACGGCATCATGAACTGGACCGCCACCGACCACTGGGGCTACCTGCCCGAGACCGGCGTGATGCTGGTGGTCAAGAACGGCGACTGGGCCTTGGCGAATTAGGCTCCTCCCCGAAGCGCCTGCGGCGTCCTTGCAGGCCGCGCAGGGCCTGAGGCCCTGCTCCTCGGCAGGCACAAACGGCATGCCGTTTGTGTCCGGCCTCAGCCCCCCCAGGGGGGCGCCGCCAGCGGCCCGGCAAAGCCGGTTCCGCGGCGTCCGCTTGATGCCTGCGGTGCAGGCTCACGGCCGGGGCATCTGTCAAATCCGCCCGGCCCAAAACAAGGCAGCGATGGACTTCTCAATTGCAAGCATCCTCGCGCTCGACGGCGCGACCAATGGCGCGGTCTATGCGCTGCTGGCCCTGGCGACGGTGCTGGTGTTCGCGGTCACCCGCATCATCTTCATCCCGCAGGGTGAGTTCGTCGCCTTCGGCGCGCTGACGCTGGCGCTGTTCCAGACCGGCAAGGTGCCGGGCACGGTGTGGTTCCTGCTGATCCTGGCCGGGGCTGCCGCCATCGCCGATGTGGTCGATGGCATCAAGCACCACCAGTCGACCGCACGCATGGGCAAGCGGGTGCTGGGCACGCTGGCCTATCCGGTGGCGATCTCGGGGGTGGCCATCTGGGCCGCACCGCTGATGCTGCCGATGGCGGTGCAGGCGGCACTCACCCTGGCCCTGGTCACGCCCTTTGGCGGCTTGATCTACCGCCTGGCTTATGAGTCGCTGGCCGATGCCACCTCGCTGGTGCTGCTGATCGTCTCGATAGGCGTGCACTTTGCCCTCACCGGCCTGGGCCTGTATTTCTTCGGTGCCGAGGGCTTCCGCAACCCCAGCTTCTGGGACACCCGCATGGCGGTGGGGCCGCTCACCTTCTCGGGCCAGACCCTCTTCATCTTTGTCGCGTCGATCCTGCTGATCGTCGTGTTGTGGCTGTTCTTCGAGCGTTCATTGCAGGGCAAGGCCTTGCGTGCCACGGCGATCAACCGGCTGGGCGCGCGGCTGATGGGCATCTCCAGCAACAGCGCCGGCCGCACCACGCTGACCGTGGCCGCCTTCATCGGCGCGCTGTCGGGCCTGCTGATCGGGCCGACCACCACGGTCTTCTACGACTCGGGCTTTCTGATCGGCCTGAAGGGCTTTGTAGCCGCCGTGTTTGCAGGCTTGTCCAGCTACCCGCTGGCACTGCTGGGGGCGATGCTGGTGGGACTGGTGGAGAGTTTTGGATCGTTCTACGCGAGTGCCTTCAAGGAGGTGATCGTCTTCGGCTCGATCATCCCGGTGCTGCTGTGGCGGTCGCTGCGCGACCCGCATACCGAGGAGCATTGAGCCATGAAGCTCCTGCAAAAGTTCGGCTTCCCGCTGTTTGCGCTGCTGATGCTGGCGCTGCCGCTGCTGCCGCTGCCTGATTTCTGGATCACCCAGCTCAACTACATCGGCCTGTACGCGCTGGTCTCGCTGGGCCTGGTGCTGCTCACCGGAGTGGCCGGTTTGACCTCGTTTGGCCAGGCCGCCTTTGTCGGCGTGGGCGCCTACACCGCCGCTTTCCTGGCGATCAAGGTGGGGGTGTCACCCTGGCTGACGCTGCTGGTCGGCGTCGCCCTGAGTGTGTTGGTTGCGCTGGTCCTGGGCGCGATCACGCTGCGCATGTCGGGCCATTACCTGCCACTGGCCACCATCGCCTGGGGCCTGACGATTTACTACACGATCTCCAATATGGAGTTCCTGGGCAAGTACGACGGCCTGCTGGGCGTGCCGCCGATCACCTTGTTCGGCAGCAGCCTGGGCTCGGGCCGGGGCATCTATGTCTTGATCTGGCTGTTTGCGCTGGCCGGCGCGCTGGCGGTGACGCATCTGCTGGATTCACGCCCCGGCCGGGCCATCCGGTCCTTGAAGAACGGCACCACCATGGCCGAGGCCATGGGCATCTCCACTTTCCGCTACAAGGTCATCGCCTTCGTGGTCGCGGCCGTGCTGGCGGCGATCTCGGGCTGGTTGTTCGCCCACTTCCAGCGCACCGTCAACCCGTCTCCCTTCGGCCTGAACAAGGGCATCGAGTACCTGTTCATGGCGGTGCTGGGCGGGGTGGGCCAGGTCTGGGGTGCCTTTCTGGGCGCGGGCGTGCTCAAGCTGGTGGAAGACCAGTTGCAGACCCTGCTGCCCA
>JANNZD010000014.1:0-6464 GCA_031410435.1 Betaproteobacteria bacterium
CAGGGTGGTGAGGGCACGGTTCCAGACCAGTGAACCCAGCGCGCTGGCCAGCAGCCCCGACACCACCACCAGCATCACGGTGCCAGGGGTGAATACCGCCAGGCTGGGCAGCACCAGGCGGCTGTCGAAGGCCACATGCAACAGCAGCAGGGCCGAGCCGATGGCGAACACTACCGCGCTGACCACCGCAGAATCGAACTGCCGCGACAGCCGCTGCACCAGCACGCCCCCGGCCACCCAGGCCACCACCGAGCCAAAGACCAGCAGATCGCCCAGACTGCCATGCCCCAAGGCCGCGCCGGGACGGTGCAGCACCACCGCCGACACGCCGCCAAAGCCCAGCACCACGCCGGCCAGCCGCGCGGGCGTCAGGCGGTCACCCAGCAGGGCCGCCGCCATCAGGGCCGAGACCAGGGGGTTGAGCGAGATGATCAGCGCCGCGTTGGCGGCCACGGTGCGCTGCACGCCGTACATGAAACTGAGCTGGTTCAGGTAGACCATCAGCACGGCGCAGGCCAAGAACAGGCCGGCCTGGCGCAGCGTGGCGCGCGGCCAGGCCAGGCCGCGCAGGCCCAGCACCAGCCAAAGCGCGACGGTGGCCACCAGCATGCGCAGCACCGACACCCAGAGCGGGTCGAGCCGGTCGATCAAGAGTTTGACGGCGCTCAGGTTGCCGCCCCACACCGCCATGGTCGCCAGCAGCATCAGGCGCAGGCCCCGGCTGGCGCCAAGGCCAGTCTGGGCGGCGGGGCCGGCCGCGCTCACCCCGCGGCGCGCCAGGCGGTGGCAAAGCGCTGCGCCTGCTGCGCCACCTCGGAGGCCGGCATGGCGGGCTTGTACAGGGCCGAGCCGATGCCGAAACCGGCCGCGCCGGCACTGCGGTAGGCCGCCATGTTGTCGGGTGTGATGCCGCCCACCGGCAGCATCAGGGTGCCGGCGGGCAGCACCGCGCGCAAGGCCTTGAGCACCGGCGGCGTCAGCAATTCAGCCGGGAACAGCTTCAAGCCCTGGGCGCCGGCGGCCAGCGCGGCAAAGGCCTCGGTCGGGGTGGCCACACCGGGCAGGCAGACCAGGCCCAGGCGCTGGGCTTCGAAGATAACCTCCACATCGGTGTTGGGCGCGACGATCAGCCGGCCGCCCGCTGCAGCCACCGCGCGCACCTGGTCGATATCCAGCACCGTGCCCGCGCCCACCAGGGCCTGCGGAAAGGCAGCGGCCAGCGCGGCGATGCTGGCCATCGGGTCTGGCGAGTTGAGCGGCACCTCGATCAGGGCCCAGCCGGCATCCACCAGCGCCTGGCCCACCGGCATGGCTTCGGCCGGGGTGATGCCGCGCAGGATGGCCACCAGTGGCAACTGCTGCAAGGCCGCCGCCAGTTGTTGCGCGGCGCGGCGTGCCAGCTGCTGCAGCAGCGGGTCGACCAGGTGTTGGATCAGACGGTCGGTGGCGCTGGGCGGCGCAGAGTGGGTGCGCTTCGTCATGCCGGGAGTGTGCCTGCCAGCGCCAGCAGGCCGGCCCAGCCAGCTTCGGTGCCCACGGCCTGTACCGGGTGGCTGCGTCGGGCCAACGCATGCCGGTAGCGTTGGGTCAGGGCCGGGCTGCCCACCAGCACCAGCGCCAAGCCCGGCGGCGGCGCCTGGGCGCGCAGTTCCTCACCGATCAGCAGGCCGGACAGCCGCGACGCCAGTGCCGGGCCGGCGGCCCGCTCGAACAGGCCCAGCGTGCGCACCGAGAACAGCTGGTGCAGCAGACCGCCCGGCAATGCAGCGCTGTCCAGGCCCGCATCGAAGGCCTCGGTGTCCCAGCCGCTGTCAACGGCCGGCAGCAGCCGCGCCAGGATGGACTGCCGGCGCAGCAGCGCATAGACCTCACCGGTCATGTGGGTGGCAAAGCCGGTGATGCGGCCGCGCTGCACCGTCACCCATTTGCTGTGGGTGCCCGGCAGCACCAGCGTGACCTGCTCGGCATCCTGCAGGCCCAGCAGGCGCAGCGCGCCAAAGACCTGGGTCTCTTCACCGCGCATCACGTCGGGCACGCCGGCGGCGTCGCGACTCAGGCCCGGCACGATCGCGATCCGGCCGGCGCCGGCATCGCCCGCGGGCAGCCAGCACAGCCGCGCCGCCAGATCGGCCAGGCCCGCCGGGCAGGGGCAGTACGGCGCCTCGACCCAGCCCTGGCGGCTGCCCACCATGCCGGCCATCAGGCAGGGCAGGCCGGGATGGGCAGACATCCAGGCGCCAAATTCAGCCTCGAAGGCGCCCGCCCAGCCGCCCGGCGGTACGCTGAGCAGGCCGCGCGGCGCGGCATGCTCGGCCAGCACCGTGCCATCGGCCGCCAGCAGCGCGCCACGCAAGGCGCTGGTGCCCCAGTCCACGGCCAACAGCGAAGGCGGCATGGATCAGTGGTTGTCTTTGGGCACGGCGGCGCCGCGCTGGCCTACCAGGAAATCCAGGTCGCAGCCTTGGTCGGCCTGCAGCACATGGTCGATGTAGAGCTTCCAGTAGCCGCTGGCCATGGCCGGCGCCGGCGCCACCCAGGCAGCCAGGCGGCGCGCCAGTTCGGCCTCGTCCACATGCAGGTGCAGGCGGCGGCCGGGCACGTCCAGCGTGATCAGGTCGCCGTTTTGCACCACGGCCAACGGGCCACCGGCCGCCGCCTCGGGCGTGGTGTGCAGCACCACGGTGCCGTAGGCGGTGCCGCTCATGCGTGCATCGCTGATGCGCACCATGTCGGTCACGCCCTTGCGCAGCACCTTGGGCGGCAGCGGCATATTGCCCACCTCGGCCATGCCGGGGTAGCCCTTGGGGCCGCAGTTCTTCAGCACCAGGATGCAGGTCTCGTCCACGTCCAGGGCCTCGTCGTCGATGCGGGCATGGAAATCGACCGAATCCTCGAACACCACGGCCCGGCCGGTATGGCTCATCAACGCCGGGGTGGCGGCGCTGGGCTTGATCACCGCGCCGCGCGGCGCCAGGTTGCCGCGCAGGATGGCGATGCCGGCCTTGTCCTTGAAGGGCGTGGCCAGCGGCTTGATCACGTCGGGGTTGTAGTTCTGCGCATCGGCGATGTTGTCGCCCACGCTGCAGCCATTGGCGGTGATCGCGCCCAGGTGCAGGTATTGGGCGATCTCCTTCATCACCACCGGCAGGCCGCCGGCATAGCAGAAGTCCTCCATCAGGTACTGGCCGCTGGGCTGCAGGTTGACCAGGCAGGGCATCTCGCTGCCCAGGCGCTCGAAGTCGTCGATGGTGAGCGGCAGGCCCAGGCGGCCGGCGATGGCGATCAGATGGATCACGGCATTGGTGCTGCCGCCGATGGCCGCCAGCGTGCGGATCGCGTTCTCGAAGGCGGGGCGGGTGAGCACCTGCGAGATGGTCTGGTCGTCATGCACCATCTGCACGATGCGCCGGCCGGCGTTGCGCGCCAGCACCTTGCGCCGGCCGTCCACCGCCGGGTAGGCGGCATTGCCGGGCAGGCCTATCCCTAAGGCCTCGACCATGCTGGCCATGGTGCTGGCCGTGCCCATGGTCATGCAGTGGCCGTGGCTGCGGTGCATGCAGCTCTCGGCCTCGAAGAAATCCGCCAGCTTGAGGGTGCCGGCGCGCACCTGCTCGCTCATGCTCCACACCCCGGTGCCCGAGCCCAGTTCCTGGCCGCGCCACTTGCCGTTGAGCATCGGCCCGCCCGACACACCGATGGTCGGCAGGTTGGCACTGCTGGCGCCCATCAGCAGGCTGGGGGTGGTCTTGTCGCAGCCCATCAGCAGCACCACGCCGTCGATCGGATTGCCACGGATGCTTTCTTCCACGTCCATGCTGGCCAGGTTGCGGTAGAGCATGGCGGTGGGCCGCAGCAGGGTTTCGCCCAGGCTCATCACCGGGAACTCGAGCGGGAAACCACCGGCCTCGTAGACCCCGATCTTGACCTGCTCGGCCAAGGTGCGGAAATGGCTGTTGCAGGGCGTCAGCTCACTGAAGGTGTTGCAGATGCCGATCACCGGCCGGCCATCGAACTGGTCATGCGGCACACCCTTGCCCTTGACCCAGCTGCGGTAGGCAAAACCGTCGCGGTCCTGGCGGCCAAACCATTGTTGGCTGCGCAGGTCCTGGGGCCGCTTCTTCGGGGGTTTCTGGGGCGCGTCGCTCATGGGGTGCTGGCTTTCCCGGGTGGGCTGAGGGGGTGTTTCAGGCGTATTATGGTATGACGATTGATCGGCTGCGCAGCCCGTCTGCACCGGCAATAACCCTCACCCCCCAGCCCGAAGGACCGCCCTGGTGACCACCTCAGACGACCGCTCAGCCCCCCAGGCCGAGGCCCTGCACATCCTGGCCGTGGCCAAGCCGATGGCGCTGATCGCGCCGCGCCTGCAGGCCAATTTCCGGGTGCATGCGCTCGATACCGCTGACCTGGCCGCCGTGGCGCCCTTGATCCGAGGCATCTGGGCCAGCGGCGAATCCAAGGTCACGGCCGAGCTGATCGGGCAGCTGCCGGCGCTGCAGGTGATCGCCGTGATGGGCGTGGGCTACGACGGCATCGACGTGGCCGCAGCCAAGGCCCGCGGCGTGGTGGTCACCCACACCCCCGATGTGCTCAACGACGATGTGGCTGACCTGGCCATCGGCCTGATGCTGTGCGCCGCGCGCCAGCTGCCGGCGGCCGACCGCTTCGTGCGCGCGGGCCTGTGGCAACAGGCGCCGATGGCGCTGGCGCGCAAGCTGTCAGGAGCGCGGGTGGGCATTGTCGGCATGGGCCGCATCGGCCAGGCCATCGCGCAGCGGGCGTTGGCCTTCCACATGACGGTGGCCTACACCGCGCGCTCGGCCAAGCCGGCCCTGCCCTGGGCCTACTGGCCCAGCGCCGCTGCGCTGGCCGCACAAAGCGATTTTCTGGTGCTGATCACCCCTGGCGGCGCGGGCACGCGCAAGTTGATCGATGCCGAGGTGCTGGCCGCCCTGGGCCAGGGCCGAGGGGCCGGCATCCTGATCAACGTGGCGCGCGGCTCGGTGGTGGATGAGGCCGCCCTGATCGACGCGCTGGAGCAGGGCGTGATCGCCGGGGCTGGCCTGGACGTGTTCGAGAACGAGCCCCGGGTGCCCGAGCGCCTGAAAGCGCTGGCGCAGGTGGTGCTGACGCCGCATATCGGCAGCGCCACCGACCAGACCCGCCAAGCCATGGCCGACCTGGCCTATGACAACCTGCAGCGCGGCATGACCGGCCAGCCGCTGCGCACGCCGGTGCCCGAGTGCCGCTGAGCGCCAGGCTGCGCCAGGCGTTGACCAAGCCCGGCCCCCAGGGAAAGTCCGGGTCTGGCCAGGGCTCAATCATCATACGATAACACCAGGGATTCCCCCTGCCGACTTCAACCCTGCCACCACACAGGAGACAAACCCGATGAAACTCAAGACTCTGCTGACCACCGCCCTGGTGGGTGCCGGACTGGTGGCCAGTGGCCCGTCGCTGGCCCAGGCGCAAGAAAAGCTCACCGTCTGGTGGGTCAAGGGCTTCTACAAGGCCGAGGACGATGCGCTGTTCGAGGCGGTCAAGAAGTTCGAGACCAAATACAAGAACATCAAGGTCGAGCTGTCGCAGTACCCGATCCAGGACACCATCCCCAAGACCGTGTCGGCGCTGGATTCGGGCTCGCCGCCCGACGTGGCCTACAGCGATGTCTATGACTTCCAGGTCACCGCCAAATGGGCCTACGACGGCAAGCTCGAGGACATCTCCAAGGTGATCGACCCGTTGCGCGCCAAGTTCGAGCCGGCCGCGCTCAGCACCACCTTCCTGTTCAACAACGCCACCCAGTCGCGCGCCTACTACGCCTTCCCGATCAAGCAGCAGACCATGCACATCCAGTACTGGAAGGACATGCTGGTCGAGTCGGGCTACAAGGAAAGCGACATCCCCAAGGACTGGAGGGGCTACTGGGACTTCTGGTGCGACAAGGTGCAGGTGGGCTACCGCAAGAACAGCGGCAAGCGCGGCTTCGGCACCGGCTTCCCGATGGGTGTGGATTCGAGCGACACCTTCTTCTCCTTCCTGACCTTCATGGACGCCTACAACGTCAAGCTGGTCAACGATTCGGGCAAGCTGCTGGTCGATGACCCGGCGGTGCGCGACGGCCTGATCAAGGCCATGGGCGACTACACCTCGGTCTACGCCAAAGGCTGCACCCCGCCCTCGTCCACCAGCTGGAAGGACCCGGACAACAACGTCGCCTTCCACAACAAGACCATCGTGATGACGCACAACGCGACCATCTCGATCGCCGCCAAATGGCTGGACGACATGAACAACGCCGCGCTCACGCCCGAGCAGCGCGCCACTGCCAAGAAGAATTACACCGAGCTGATCGCCACCGCCGGCTTCCCCAACAAGCCCGACGGCAGCAAGATGGTCTACCGCGCGGCGGTCAAGACGGGCGTGATCTTCAAGGACGCCAAGAACAAGGAAGGCGCCAAGAA
>JANNZD010000015.1:0-1613 GCA_031410435.1 Betaproteobacteria bacterium
ACGGTGAGTTGAGCACGTTGACCCCGGCCACGCGCAAGCGGCGCGCGGCTGCGAATGACGCGTCGATCTGGTCCACCGTGTTCGCATACGCTGCATGTGTCACCAGCCCCAGCGCGCGCCCGGCGTCCTCGACCATCTGCATGGCTTCGGGCAGGGGACGCAGGCCGGCCAGATTGAGCACGGCGCTGCCCCGGGGCAAGGTCTGCGCGAGCAGCTCCAGGCGCTTGGCATTCAGCGGCAAGGGCAGAAAGCTGATCCCCGTCACCCGCCCGCCCGGGCGCCCGAGCTGTACTGCGTAGCCAGAGGCGACCAGATCGCCCAATGTCACGATGGGCGTGGCCAGCGTGGCCGTGGCGGCCAGCGCGGCGTCGGCGGCCTGTCCTGGCGCGATGATCACCACCGGCTTGAGCTCCGCGAGTTCGGCGGCCAGGCGCGGCAGGTCCTGCGCGCGACCCTCGGCATAACGCACATCCAATATGACATCGCGGCCTTCGACATGGCCGCGCTCGCGCAGGCCTTCGCGGAAGGCCTGCAAGCCGGCGGGGTTCGAGGTGGCGCCTCCGACCGTCAGATAGCCTATGCGCTGAACTACCTGTCCGGGCTGCGCACGCGATGGCTGCGCTGCAAACCCGCCCAACACAGTCGTGCTGGCGGTGGCCAGCAGCCATGAGCGGCGTTTCACTGGATCACCTCATCGGCACGCAGCAGGATGGGGCGCGGGATGGTGATACCCAGCGCCCTGGTGGTTTTCAAGTTGATGACAAGTTCGATCTGCGTGGGCTGCTCCACCGGCAGATCGCCGGGCTTGGCGCCCTTGATGATCTTGTCGACGTAGGCGGTGACGCGACGCATCTCGTCGGTGGTGCTCGGCCCATAGGACATCAGCCCGCCGCCACGCACCCAGCCGCTGGACTGGAAGACCGTCGGCATGCGCTCGCGCAGCGCGAAATTCAGGATGCGCTCGCTTTCGCGCAAGACGACCGCCTGGTCGAAGACGATCAGACCCCCGGGGCGCAGGCTGCGGATCTGCGCCAGCGCAGCGTCCAAGCCCGGCGCGCCCTGCAGCCACACCGGCTGGACGCGAACGCCAAGCAGGCGGCCGGCCGCTTCGACGCCCGCAAACGCCCGTTCGTGCATATTCGGCACGCCCGGCGAGTCGCGAGAGTCCACCATCAACACGGCCACGCTCGCCAGGCCCGGCACCGCTTCACGCAGCAACTCGAGCCGCTTGGGGTCGAGCTCGGCGGTGATCGTCGAGCGGCCGGTGATGTTGCCGCCCGGGCGCGCCAGGCTGGCCACCAGGCCGGTACCCACCGGGTCGGATGCCGAGAAAATGACGATGGGGATCGTCGCCGTCGCCTTTTGTGCGGCCATTGCGCCCGAGGTGCCGCCGACCAGCAGCAGATCGACCTGGCTGGCGACCAGCGCAGCGGCGATCTCGGCATAGCGCTCGTTGCGGCCATCGACAGAGTGTTCCTCCAGGCGATAGTCGCGCCCCGCCACGTAGCCCCGCTCGCGCATGGCGTCATGAAACGCCGCCACGCCGGCCACTCGTGTGGGATCACTGCTCGACGGGCGCGGCACGATGAAGCCGATGCGCCAGACCCTGGCGG
>JANNZD010000016.1:0-4645 GCA_031410435.1 Betaproteobacteria bacterium
GATCTGGGCCTTGAACTTCGGCTTCAGCGATTCGATCGCGGTCAACCTGCCCAACCGCATGTTCGAGCGCAGCGACCTGGTCGAGACCATCCACCAGGCGGTGTCGAGCGTGGGCGTGGCGCACCGGGCGATCCAGCTCGAGATCACCGAGACCGGCCTGATGAAGGACCTGCAGAACGTGATCCCGTCGCTGCACCGCCTCACCGAGATCGGGGTCGAGATCTCCATCGACGATTTCGGCACCGGCTATTCCTCGCTGGCCTACCTCACCACCTTGCCGATCAGCGAACTCAAGATCGACCGCAGCTTCGTGCACGACCTGGGCATCACCCCACAGAGCTCGGCGGTCGTCACCGCCATCATCGCGCTGGCCCGCTCGCTCGGGCTGCGGGTGATCGCCGAAGGGGTCGAGAACCTGCGCCAGATGGACGTGCTGCACCGGCTGGGCTGCACGGTGATGCAGGGCTTTCTGTTCAGCCGGCCGATCGCGCCCGATGACCTGGAGATCTGGCTGCAACAGACCGTCCTGCCGCGCAAGGCGCCCTGGATCGCCCAGGCCGGAGCCGATATCTTCGAGCCACCGCGCAGCACCGGCATCCGCCGGCCCTGATCGCCCTGCCAGCGTGGCCGGCAGCGCCGCCGCTGGCCGATTCGCCGGTGCCTTTTCCGGGCTTAGACGCGCCGCTTTGCGCCTAAGGTCTGGCCCTGGCTGGCGCTGGGGCGGATCGCTTCGTGCGCGGGCTGCCACCTTCGGCTTGCGCCCCGGACAACGCCCGCCGGGCCGGCCCTCTGGAGTCGACTGTCCATGCATACCTCCCCGACCGCCGTGCCCTCGCCGGCGCAGCTTGCCAAGGGCGCGCTGCGCCGCCTGGCGATGGCCAAGCTCGAGCCCACGCCGGCCCACTATGCCAAGGCCTATGCCGAAGAATCGGGCCAGGCCCTGCCCGACAGTGCCGGCCTGCCGGCGCGCGCCCAGCCCCAGGTCGAGCGCCTGGTGGCCCGGGCCACCGACGACCCCGGGCTGCGCAAGGACCTGGGCCAGGCGCTGATGGATGCGCGCTGGGACGAGCTCAAGCATGCACTGGACCGCAGCGCCAGCGCCGGCGCGGCCTCGGCTGCGGCCTGGGCCCAGCTGATCGACCGCCTGACCAAGGGGCTGGAGCGCGGCGGCAAACACTGGACCGGCGCGCGCAAGAAGGACAGCCTGCAAAAGCTGCTGGACGGCGGCCATGGCGACATGCAACGCTTGCAGCAGCGCCTGCGCCAGCTGACCAGCGCCTGGGACAAGGACCAGCCCGACGCCGACGTCGACACCCTGAGCGCAGCGGCGCCGGCCGACGCGCCGGCCGACGCCCCCAGCCTAACGGCAGGATCTGCGGTTGCGCTGGCGCCGCCCGCCGCGCCGCCCGCCGCGCCGCCCGCCACACTGGCCGACGCCCAGGACCCCGGCCAGGCGCAGGTGCGCCAGGCCCTGCAGGCCACCGTGTTGGCGGGCCTGCCGGCCGACGAAACGCGCGCGCTGGAACTGGCCGACGCGCTGGCCCGGCTGGGCAGCCGAATCGAGCAGGAAGGCGCCACCCCGGCGCTGGCCGATGCGGTGGCCGAGGTCTGCCGCCAGGCGCGTGGCTTGCTGGGCCTGCGCCACGAGCTGGTGAGCGAATTGATGGCGCTGTGCGGCAGCCTGACAGGCGGCTTGACCGATCTGGCCGAGGACGGCAGCTGGGCCCAGGGCCAGGGTCAGGCCCTGCAGCAGCGGCTGGACGGCGCCTGCACCGCCCGGGCGGTGCGCGCGGCGCGGGCCCTGCTGGACGACACCCGCCAGCGTCAGCGCGCGATGCAGGCCGAGCGGGCGCTGGCCCAGCAGGCGCTGCGCCAGGTGGTGCGCGAGGTGCTCAGCGGCCTGGGCGACCTGGCCGGCGAGACCGGCCGCTTCGGTGACAAGGTGCAGGCCATCGCGGAGCAGATCGAGGCCGCCGATTCGCTGGACAACTTGGGCACGCTGGTGACCGAGCTGCTGGGCGAGAGCCGTGCGGTGCACCGGGTGATGGCCGGCGCGCGCCAGCGCCTGGCCGACGAGCAGGCGCGTGCGCTGGCCTTGCAGGCCCAGGTTGGCGGCCTGGAGGCCGAGCTGCGCCGCCTGTCCGACGAGGTCTGCACCGATGCGCTGACCCAGGTGGCCAACCGACGCGGCCTGGCCCAGGCCTTTGAGCAGCAGCGGGCACGTTGCGAGCGCGAGGGCCTGCAGGCCGCGCCCCTGGCGATGGGGCTGATCGACATCGACAACTTCAAGAAGCTCAACGATTCGCTCGGCCATGCGGCCGGGGATGTGGCGCTGAAGAGCCTGGCCGCGCAGGTCTCGGCCGGCTTGCGGCCGGACGACCATGTGGCCCGCTTCGGCGGCGAGGAGTTCGTGCTGCTGCTGCCCGGCACGCCGGTGGCCGACGCCCAGCAGCTGCTCACCCGCCTGCAGCGGCGCCTGAGCGCCAGCCTGTTCATGCACGAAGGCCAGGAGGTGTTCGTCACCTTTTCGGCCGGGGTCACGGCCTGGCGCGCCGGCGAGCCATTGGACCTGGCGCTGGCCCGCGCCGACGAGGGCCTGTACGAGGCCAAGCGCACCGGCAAGAACCGCACCTGCATCGCCTGAGCGCCCGCAGGGCTGGCGTCAGCCTGGCATGGTGACATCCGGGGGTGAACCCGGATTTCGACTTCAGCCTATCGCCCTTCGACGGCCTGAGCCCGGACGAGCGCGCCTGGGTGCGCCAGGGCCTGACCACGCTGGATGCACCCGCGGGCAGCGTGTTGCTGGCGCCCGGCCAGCTGCCCACCCACCTGTATGTGCTGCGCAGCGGCCATGTGCAGCAGTGGGACGGCGCCGAGCTGGTGGCCAGTTACGGCCCGGAGGACAGCCTGGACGGCCGTGCCCTGGTGGCCGGCCAGGCCAGCAGCCGCTTCGTGGCGGCCGAGCCGGTGCAGGCCTGGGCCATCCCGCGCGACACCATCACCGGGCTGATCGCCCGCAATGCCGGCTTTGGCGCGCTGCTGTTTGCCGACCTGTCGGACAAGCTGATCGCGCTGGCCGAGCGCCACAAGCGGCATGAGCTGCAGTCGCTGACCCTGGCCCGGGTGGACCAGGCGGTGCTGCGGCCGGCCGGCCGGGTTGCGCCCGGCACCGACGTGGTGTCGGTGGTGCGCCAGTTTGCCGAGCGGCGCAGCACCAGCGTGCTGGTGGGCGACGCGGCCGACCCGGTGGCCGAGCTGGGCATCTTCACCACCTCGGGCTTGCAAAAGGCCATCCTGCTCGGCACGCCGCTGCAGCAGCTGGCGGTGGGTGGGCTGGCCAGCCGGCCGCTGATCACGGTACGCGGCAACGACCATCTCTTCGACGCGCTGGCCACCATGATCCGCCACCGGGTGCAGCGGGTGGTGGTGGTGGGTCAGGCGCCGGACCAGCCCCCCGGCAGCGCGCCGGTGATCCTCGGTCTGCTCGAGCAGGTCGACCTGTTGAGTTTCCTGTCCAACCATTCCTACCTGGTGACGCGTCAGATCATCGACGCCCAGGACCTGCCGGCGCTGGACGCCGCTGCAGCCCAGATCACCCGGGTGATCGCCCAGCTGCACAGCGCGGGCACCAAAGTGGCGCTGATTGCGCGGCTGGTGCAGGCGCTGAATGCGCAGCTGTTCGAACGCGCCTGGCAGCTGATCGCCCCACCCGCGCTGGTGGCCAACAGCTGCCTGTTCGTGATGGGCAGCGAGGGCCGGGGCGAGCAGCTGCTCAAGACCGATCAGGACAACGGCCTGATCCTGCGCGACGGCTACCTGCCGCCGCCGGATCTGCCTGAGATCTGCGCCCGCTTCAGCGCTGCCTTGAGCGGCTTTGGCTACCCCCGCTGCCCGGGCGGCATCATGCTCAGCAACCCGGCCTGGTGTCAGCCCGCCAGCGCCTTTGCCCAGACCGCCCGGCGCTGGCTGCTGCTGCCCAGCATCGACAGCCTGATGGCGCTGGCGATCTTTCTGGACGCCCATGCGGTGTGCGGCGATGCCGCGCTGCTGCAGCAGCTGCGCGCCGAGGTGCTGGCGCAGGTGACTGACAACGACGCGCTGCTGGCGCGATTTGCTGGCGCGATCGAGGCCTTCGATGCGGCCGGCAGTGGCGGCTGGTGGCGCCACCTGTTCGGGCAGGAATCCCAGCGCCAGACCCTGGACCTGAAGAAGGCCGCTACCTTTCCCCTGGTGCACGGGGTGCGGGCACTGGCCTTGGCTGAACGCCTGGCCTGCACCGGCACCGCCGAGCGGGTGGCCGCACTGGTGGCGGCGCAACGCCTGCCGGCAGCCCTGGGCGAGGACTTGCTGGCCTCACTGCACTTCTTCATGCGGCTCAAGCTCGATGCCGGCCTGGCGGCGGCAGCCCGGGGCCGCGTGGCCGACGGCATCGTCATGGCCGACCTGAGCGTGCTGGACCGCGACCTGCTCAAGGACACCCTGGCCGTGGTCAAGCGCTTCAAGGCGCTGCTGCGCCAGCGCTTTCACCTGGAGGCGTTGTGAGCGGCCGGCGCAATGCGGCGTTGTATACGGATCGGCTGGGCCTGGGCTGCGCCGCCCTTGCGGCCGGGTGGGCCGCTGCAATCGCCGCAGGCGCCACAGCCTG
>JANNZD010000017.1:0-9598 GCA_031410435.1 Betaproteobacteria bacterium
AGGGGTTTGCCCGATATTTTATGTCTTATATAAGACTTGCCAAGCGGTTTTTTGGGCCGGTTGGCGCCTGGGGCAGGGCGAAAACCAGGATTGTGACGCAGCACCATGGCGCCGCGCTGACGAAAAAAAACCCGCCACATGGGCGGGCTGGTGGGCGTGGGCCGGGCTCAGGCGTTGTCGCGCACCCAGGCGGCGGCCCAGGCGTCCGAGCGGGCCTGGGCTTGCGCGCCGCTGGTCATCAACCAGACGAGCGAACCGGCGGCAAAGGTGAGCGGCACGAGGGCAAGAATCACGGAGATCATGGAGGGGTCTTTGGTCAAGGGTTGAGCGCAGGCGCCTGGCGGATGTCCCAGGATCATGCTGCAGTGCAGCATAAATTAAAGTGAACAGGACAACCGTGCAGATCCGGAATAACCCGGATCTTTGGGGCTATCGGCGCAAAAGCACTTGACTTGAGGGCCAATTTGCGCTTTACGGCCAGCGCCGCCGTGGGGCTCAATCCGGTGTGGCGGGCGTGGGCGGGGCGGCTGGGGCGCTGGCGGGCGGCGCTGCTGGTGCGGGTGCTGGTGCGGGTGCTGGTGCGGGTGCTGGTGCGGGTGCTGGTGCTGGCGCTGCTGCTGGTGCTGGTGCTGGTGCTGGTGCTGGTGCTGCTGCTGGTGCTGCCGGTTGCGCGGGTGGCGGGGCCGGCGCAAGCGGCGCTGGGGCCGACCCTCGGGCTGTAGCCGTAGCCGGCGCGGGGTCGGCGGCTGGCGACGGCTCAAGCGGTGGCGCTGGCGACGGCGATGGTTCAGGGTTTGGCAACGCCGGCGCAGTCAAAGGCGTGGTCGGGGTGGCAATGTCCGCTGGCGCAGGCGCTGCTGCGGTGGGCTCAGCCGGGCCCTGCGCTGTGCCCGGTGGCGCCTCGGCGAGGGCGCCGGCCGGCGCGGCGGCAGTGACCGGCTCGATGCCCAGCGATGTGCCCGCCACCGCCACCGCCGCGCGTTGCTCGGCATGCTGGCAGCTGTCGACCATGCGCTGGCCCAGCCGGGTGTTCATCAGCATCGACTTGGCCGGGATCTGCAGCCACACCACGCCGGCCGCAGGGTCTTCCAGGCGCACGGCACCGGTGCTGGTTTCGCGCGGGGCCATCACGAAGCGCCGGCCCTGGTGGTCCAGCGTGAACAGCCCCGGCTTGCCGGTCAGCGCCTGCACCTGGATCGACTGCCTGAATTCGCAATCCACCTGGCCGGTGAGCACCCGGGCAGCGATCTCGAGCTGCGCGTCGCTGATGGCCTCGACGGTGGCGCTGGCCAGCGCCAGGCCCTGGGCCTCGTTGCGCAGCTGCTGGCGCGGGTTGACGGCCCGGCGCGACGCCGGCGTGGCGGCGGGGGGCTTGGCCGGGGTCTTGCCGGCGGTGGCCTTGGCGCTGGCGGCCGGCAGGCTTGTGGCGCGGGCGGCCGCAGCCCCCTGGGCTGCCGAAGCCTGCCAGGCCAGCCCGCAGCAACAGGCCAGCGCGGCCAGCAGGCCAGGGCGGGCGGTGTGGCGCGCCTCGGAGAAGAACGGGACGGGGAGTGGGAGCATGCGATCGCGCGGCGTGAGCTTGGGTGGGTGGCGGGCCGCCGTCTTGCCTTGCCAGGGGCACAGGCCGGGGTCCGCCGCTGGGGCGATTTTGCGCTGGCCGCTGCCTTGACGCCGGGCCAGGCCGGTCCAGGAGCCGGTCTGGCAGACTGTGCATCCTGTCGTCCCGCTGATGGAGCCCCGCCCAGCATGTCCACCTACAGCGCCGTGATCGCCTGGCAACGCGGCAGCCAGACCTTCAGCGACCACCGCTACGCGCGGCGCCACCAGTGGCGCTTCGACGGCGGCGCGGTGGTGTCGGCCTCGTCCTCGCCCCAGGTGGTGCCGCTGCCAATGTCGGACGCGTCGGCGGTCGACCCCGAAGAAGCCTTTGTGGCCAGCCTGTCGAGCTGCCACCTGCTGTGGTTTCTGGACCTGGCGGCGCGCGCCGGCTGGGTGGTGGACGATTACCTGGACGATGCCAGTGGCGTGCTGGCGCGCAACCCGGCCGGCCAGTGGGCGATGACCCGGGTGACGCTGCGGCCCCGGGTGCGCTTTGCCGGTGCGCGCCGGCCCGACCCGGCCGAAGTGCGGCGCCTGCACCATGCGGCCCATGCAGCCTGTTTTATAGCCAATTCGGTCAAAACCGAGGTGTGTTGCGAGCCGGTCTTTGACGCCGATTGAACGAGCGGAGCCCCGATGTACCTGCCCTCACATTTTGAAGAGACCCGCCCGGCGCTGCTGCAGGCCCTGCTGGCCGCGCATCCGCTGGGCCTGCTGATCACCCAGGACGCCCAGGGCCTGCCGGTGGCCGATGCCTTGCCCTTCCTGCTGGAGCCCGGCGCCGACGCCGCCAGCCCCGGCACGCTGCTGGGCCATGTGGCGCGCGCCAACCCCTTGTGGCGCTCGGCGTCAGTGGGCCGGCCGGTGCTGGTGGTGTTCCAGGGGCCGGGGGCCTATGTCTCGCCCAGCGGCTACCCGTCCAAGGCCGAGCATGGCAAGGTGGTGCCGACCTGGAATTACGCGATGGTGCAGGCCCGCGGCACGCTGCAGGTGCGCGACGATCCGGCCGCCGCGCGGGCGCTGGTGGGCCGGCTCACCGCCCACCATGAATCGGCCCTGGCGCAGCCCTGGGCGGTGGACGACGCACCTGCGGACTACATCGCCAGCATGCTGCGCGCCATCGTCGCGATCGAGATACCGCTCATCAGTTTGGTGGGCAAGTACAAGCTCAGCCAGAACCGCAGCCCGGCCGACCGCCAGGGCGTGATGGGCCAACTGCTGGCCGGCGCCGCCGAGGCCCGGGATCTGGCGGGCTGGATGCAGCAGCCGCCAGGCGCCCCGGGCTGATCCGGCTGATCCGGCGGCGCCGGCCCTGCACCGCCGCCCGCGCGGCGGGCCTTAACGCTCGCTTCACCCAGCGCTCACGCTGCGCTCATCCCTGCCGATCAGACTGCGCCTCATTGCAAAACGGGGCCGACCCCCGACAAGGAGAAGCGCATGAACAACGTCCTCAAACCCCTGGCCTGGTCGCTGCTGGGCGGCGGCCTGGCGGTGATGACCACCGCCGGCGCCTTCGACCTGCCCTGGTTCAACCGGCAGAAGCCGCCCGCTGTGCAGACGCAGACCCCGATGGCTGCGGCCGCCCAGGCGGCCCTGCAGGCCCCGCTGCCGGCCCTGCCCCCGGGCAGCGCGCCCAATTACCGCGCCATCGTGCAGCAGTACGGGCCGGCCGTGGTGGGGGTCACGGTGCAGGGCCTGCACAAGACCACCAGCGAAGAAGCCCAGGCCATGGCCGAGGCCCAGCGCAACGACCCGATGTACCGCTTCTTCCGCGGCATGCCCGGCTTCCCGGGTGGGCGGGGCGGTGCGATGCCCGACCAGCCCTTCAAGGGCCAGGGCTCGGGCTTCATCGTCTCGGCCGACGGCCTGATCCTGACCAATGCCCATGTGGTCAAGGACGCCAAGGAGGTGACGGTGCGCCTGGCCGACCGGCGCGAATACGCCGCCAAGGTGCTGGGCAGCGACAGCGCCACCGATATCGCGGTGCTGCGCATCGAGGCCCAGGGCCTGCCCACGGTGCGCCTGGGCGACCCCAAGCTGCTGCAGGTGGGCGACCCGGTGCTGGCCATCGGTGCGCCCTATGGCCTGGAGCAGACTGCCACCGCCGGCATCGTCAGCGCCAAGGGCCGCTCGCTGCCGGGCGATGCGGCGGTGCCCTTCATCCAGACCGATGCGGCGGTGAACCCGGGCAATTCGGGCGGGCCGCTGTTCGACGCCGCCGGCAATGTGGTGGGCATCAATGCCCAGATCTATTCGCGCACCGGCGGCTTCCAGGGCGTGAGCTTTGCCATTCCGGTGGACGTGGCACTGCGGGTACGTGACCAGATCGTGGCCACCGGCCGCGCCCAGCATGCCCGCCTGGGCGTGTCGGTGCAGGACCTGACCCAGCCGCTGGCCGAGAGCTTCGGCCTGCAGCGGCCCGACGGCGCGCTGGTGGCTGCGGTCGACCCCAAGAGCCCGGCCGCAGGCGCGGGGCTGAAGTCGGGTGATGTGATCCTGCGCATCGGCGGTGAGCCGATCGTGCAGGCCGGCAGCCTGTCAGCGCGCATCGCCCAATCGATGCCTGGCGACAAGATCCAGCTCAGCGTCTGGCGCGGCCAGAAGCAGCTCGACCTGGCGGCCACGCTGGGCCGGGCCGGTGACAACGGCGCCGCCACGGCGGCCGCCGACGGCGCCGGCGACGAGGCCAGCGGTGGCGCCCGCCTGGGCCTGGCGCTGCGCCCGCTGAGCCGCGACGAGCGCAACCAGGCGCAGATCGAGCAGGGCCTGGTGGTCGAGGGCGTGCAGGGCGCGGCCGCGCGTGCCGGCCTGCAGCAGGGCGACGTGGTGATGGCCATCAATGGCCAGCCGGTGGACAGCGTCGACAGCCTCAAGCGGGTGCTGGCGGCCAAGCCCAAGAGCGTGGCACTGCTGGTCTGGCGCGAGGGTGAGCGCTTGTTCGTGCCGGTGCCCCTAGGCTGAGTGACTGAGCCGGCTGGCATGATCGGGCTGCATTCCACTGCCGCCCGACCATGACCGAACACCGCCACCCCGACATCCGCGATGCCGTGCGCGCCCTGTGCGCCGAGTTTCCCGACGCCTATCACCGGGAGGTGGACAGCCGCCGCGGCTACCCCGAGGCCTTTGTCGATGCCCTGACCCGCGCCGGCTGGATGGCCGCGCTGATCCCGCAGCAATACGGCGGCTCGGGCCTGGGCCTGGCCGAGGCCAGCGTGATCATGGAGGAGATCAACCGCGCCGGCGGCAACTCGGGCGCCTGCCATGGCCAGATGTACAACATGGGCACGCTGCTGCGCCATGGCTCGGCCGAGCAGAAGCAGCGCTACCTGCCGCAGATCGCCAGTGGCGACCTGCGCCTGCAGAGCATGGGCGTGACCGAGCCGAGCACCGGCACCGACACCACCAAGATCAAGACCACCGCGGTACGCAAGGGCGACCGCTATGTGATCAACGGCCAGAAGGTGTGGATCTCGCGCATCCAGCACAGCGACCTGATGATCCTGCTGGCGCGCACCACGCCGCTGGCCGAGGTGGCCAGGAAGAGCGAGGGCATGTCGATCTTCATCGTCGACCTGCGCCAGGCCATCGGCCAGGGTCTGGACGTACGGCCCATCCCCAATATGGTCAACCACGAGACCAATGAGCTGTTCTTCGAGGACCTGGAGATCCCGGCCGAGAACCTGATCGGCCTGGAAGGCCAGGGCTTCAAGTACATCCTCGACGGGCTGAATGCCGAGCGCACCCTGATCGCGGCCGAATGCATAGGCGACGGCCGCTGGTTCATCGACCGGGTGACCGCTTATGTGAAGGATCGCATCGTCTTTGGCCGGCCGATCGGCCAGAACCAGGGGGTGCAGTTCCCGATTGCCGAGGCCCATATCGAGGTGGAGGCCGCCGATCTGATGCGCTGGCAGGCCTGTGATTTGTTCGACGCCCGCCAGCCCTGCGGCGCCCAGGCCAATATGGCCAAGTACCTGGCCGCCAAGGCCAGTTGGGAGGCGGCCAATGCCTGCATCCAGTTCCACGGCGGCTTCGGCTTTGCCTGCGAATATGACGTCGAGCGCAAGTTCCGTGAGACCCGCCTGTACCAGGTGGCGCCGATCTCGACCAACCTGATCCTGAGCTATGTGGCCGAGCATGTGCTCGGCCTGCCGCGCAGCTTCTGAGGCGGGCGCGGCGGGTTTTGACGGTGCTCGCGACCCCGGAATCGACCGCTTGGCGCTTCAGCCCGGGCGGGCGTCGGCCAGCAGGCCCTCGCCGGCGCACAGCGACCGGGTGGCGGCGGTCAATTCCTCGAAGCGCTGCACCGCCAGCGCCAGGTGGGCTGCCGCCAGGGTGCTGGCGTCGCGGCTGAGCAGGCTGGCTGCCTCGGCCAGCGCCGGCAGACCCAGGTTGAGCGCGGCACCCTTGACGGTATGGGCGCAGCGGCGCAGGGCTTCGGGATCGGCATTGCGCATCGCGTCGCGCATGCGCCGCGCGGCGTCGTCCGCCTGGCTGAAGAAACCGGCGTACAGGCCCTGCACTTGTTGCGCGCCCATCAGGTCGCAAACCGAGCTGAGCGTGACATGGTCCAGCAGCTGGGGCTCGCCGGGGCCGGTCGGCGTGTGCGCCTGCAGGCTGGGTGTCAGCGCCGGCGGCCGGTCGACGCCGAAGTGCTTGCGCAGCACGGCCTGCAGGTCGTCCAGGATCAGCGGCTTGGTCAGCAGCTCATCCACGCCGGCGGCCTGGCAGCGCTGCTGGGTGTCGGCCAGCACATCGGCCGTGATGGCCACCACGCAGACCCGGGCCTGCGGACCGGGCAGGGCGCGGATCGCCTCGGTGGCGGCCACGCCGTCCATCACCGGCATCTGCACATCCATCAGCACCAGGTCATAGGGCGCCTGGGCCTGGCCGTCGCCGATGGTCAGGGCGGGCGTGGCGATCGCGTCGACGGCCTCCTGGCCGTTGCTGACCAGCCGCGCCTGGTGGCCCAGCCGCGCCAGCACCGCGGCCAGGTAGAGCCGGTTGACCGGGTGGTCCTCGGCCACCAGCACCTGCAGCACCCGGGTGCCGGCGGCCGGCAGGGTGCCGGCCAGCTCGGCCGCAGGCGCGGGCTGGTCGGGCAGGGCATGCAAGGGGCAGCGCAGGGTGAAGACGCTGCCGTCGCCCGGGGTGCTGCGCACCACCAGATCGCCGCCCATCAGGCGGGCCAGGTTGCGCGAAATCGCCAGGCCCAGGCCGGCACTGCCCTGGCGCGGGCCGCGTCCCTCGTCGGCGATCTGGTAGCGGCGGAACAGCCGGGCCACGGTCTCGCGGTCCATGCCGATGCCGCTGTCAGTGACATGGAACTCGAGCAGGCCCTGGCCGTCCGGGTCGGCGCCGGCGCGGCACTGCAGCCGCACCGCGCCCTGATCAGAGAACTTGATGGCGTTGTTGAGCAGGTTGAACAGCACCTGGCGCAGCCGGGTGGGGTCCAGCCGCACCCAGGCCGGCAGCGCCGGGTCCAGGTCGACCCGCAGGGTCAGGCCCTTGGCGCTGGCGCTATGGGCCAACAGGCCCTGCACCTCGCGCAGCACGGCCGCCAGCTGGACTGGCACCGGTGCCAGGTTCAAGGTGCCGGCATTCAGGCGGCTGAGGTCGAGCACATCGTCGAGCAAGTGGCGCAGGTGCCGGGCCGAGTCGTCGGCGGCCTGCAGCCAGTCACGCGCCCGGGGGTCGTGCGGCGCGTCCTTGACCAAGCCCAGCATGCCGGCCAGGCCTTGCAGCGGCGTACGCAAGGCATGGCTCATGTCGGCCAGGAATTCGCCCTTGGCCGCGTTCGCGCTCTCGGCTTCTATGCGGGCGTCGCGCAATTGGTCGGCCAGTTGCTCCAGGCGCCGGCGCCGGCCTTCCAGCTTGCGCAGCTGGCGCAGCGCCACCCCACCGAACAAGAGCACCATCGCCAGCAGAAAGCAGGTCAGCGCCAGGCCGATGTGGTTGTGCTGGCGCACCCGCATCTGCCGCTCGGTGACCTGCTCGGCCACCCGGTGCGATGCGGTCAGCATCATCTGGTGGACCGGCTCGTCGAGCGCGACCAGTTCGTCCAGCAGTGCCTGGGCGGCCTGGCGGCTCAGCCGGCCGCTGGCTTCGGCGCCCAGGTAGAGGTCGGCGCGCCGGATGAAGCGGTCGACGTCCCGCACCACCTGCTGGTTGACGCCGTCGGACTCCAGCAGGCGCCGGGCCCGGTCGCTGCCGAGCAGGGCCACCCGGCTGACAAAGATGTCATAGCGCAATTGCAGCGGCTTGCTGGTCGGTTGCTCCAGATCGCGGCGCAGTTGCTCGCGCAGGCGCAGGTATTCCACCTCCACCTGGTGCAGGCTGAGCACCAGGTATTCGTCCTGCAGCTTGACGGTCAGGTTCAGCAGCGTGAACTGGCGCGCCTGCACCAGCGCGGCCGCCAGCACGCTGGCCAGCAGCATCAGGCCGATCACGCTGAACCAGGGCGACAGGCGCGGCCTGGCAGGCGCCGACCGGGCGGTGCGGGCCGGCGTTGCGGCAAATCCCGAGTCTTCGCTCATGCGGCTGGGCAACTCACGGGCCGTGCCTTGCGACAGCCGGCCTCATAGCACTTCGATGCCCTTGAGCTGCCAGGCGCAGCGGGTGTAGTACAGCGCGTTGCGCAGGCTGCTGTCCTGGTCGAAGGGGTAGATGATGAACAGCGGCCCCTTGTCGCGCACCGCCATCGGCTTGTCGTCCAGCAAGCGCGCCACCAGCACGTCAAAACGTTGCGCGTCTTCATAGGGGATGTCAACGCGGTAGTCGTTGAGTGCCACCGCCCGCACGGTGCCGCCCTGGCTGCCGGCGGCGGCCAGCACATCGCGCAGCAAGGGGCCGGTGAACTTGCGCGCCTGCGCGTACCAGGGGGTGTGGGTGACGAAGCTGGACTGGGGCAGGCGTTCGAGCATCGGCATGTCGAAGGCCGCCGCCGTCAGCAGATTGGGGTTGCGCACCTTGCCGGTGACTGTCAGCACCACCGCCGCCTCGGGCGCGGCCAAGGCCAGTGCCGCGCGGGGCAGGCCCAGCGGCAGGGCCATCGTCAGGCTCAACAGGCGTCGACGGTCCATGATGAAAACGACACAAACTGTCGAATTTGTTGGCGAATGGTGATATTAGCGTGACTTTTGGGCGCTACGCCCGGGGCCCCGCAGGCCCGCGCGGCGGCAGCCAGCGCTGCGGCTCAGAAGCCCGATCCCGGCTGCAGCAGGTAGGCGGCTTCGGCATCGCTGCTGGGCCGGCCCAGCAGGGCATTGCGGTGGGGGAATCGGCCAAAGCGTTGCACCACGTCATGGTGGCGCCGGGCCCAATCCTCCAGCCCGGCCAGGGCCGGTTCGTCCTGCCCCAACTGCTGGAACAGCTGCACCGCGGTGCGCTGGTGCGACAGGTCTTCGGCATGTTCGAAAGGCAGGTAGGCAAACTGGCGCTGCACGCCGGTGAGATCACGGTCCCGGCCCGAGGCCACCAGCGCCCGCGCGATCTGCAGGGCCTGCGCGTCGCCGGCAAAGGCCCGTGCCGTGCCGCGAAAATGGTTGCGGGTGAACTGGTCCAGCAGGATCAAGCGGGCCAGCGCCGGCAGGGCTTGCAAGGGTCGGGTGATCCAGTCCTGTGTCTGGTCGGCATCGCCGGCGGCCAGCGCCTGCTCGATCAAGGGGCCGAATCGGCGCCCGATCTGGGCGTCGAAATCGGGGTCTTTCTTGAACCAGGCCGCACGGGTGTGGCGGTGGTCGGGGTCGTCTGGCGGACCGAACCAGAAATCGAGCACTTCAAGGGCTTGGGTATGCATGGGCAGCGGGCCTTTCAATCGATGCCGGGCGCGCTGGCCGGCGTGGCGGGTTGCGCGGCGATGCGGTATTCGCGCACTGGACTACCCCTGCATGCTGCGCATGCCGGGATTCGCGCTTGGGAGCGGCCCGGCGCGCTCACTGGACTACCCTGCATGCTGCGCATGCCGGGATTCGCGCTTGGGAGCGGCCCGGCGCGCTCA
>JANNZD010000018.1:0-3379 GCA_031410435.1 Betaproteobacteria bacterium
CACCGCCCTCGAAGACGATGTCGGTTTCGGGGGGCTCCATCAGGTGGGCAGCGATCTTCTTGCCCTTGGCGATCACCTTGTCGACCGCCTTGACGATGGCCGTGCCACCAACCGCCAGCGACCGGCTGCCATAGGTGCCCATGCCGAACAGCACCTTGGCGGTGTCGCCATGGGCACCTATGGCAGCCGGTCGCTGGCGGTGGGTGGCACGGCCATCGTCAAGGCGGTCGACAAGGTGATCGCCAAGGGCAAGAAGATCGCTGCCCACCTGATGGAGGCCGCCGAAACCGACATCGTCTTCGAGGGCGGTGAGTTCAAGGTGGCCGGTACCGACAAGAAGGTGCCCTTCGCCCAGGTCTCGCTCACCGCCTATGTGCCGCACAACTTTCCGCATGACAAGCTGGAGCCGGGCCTGAACGAGAACGCCTTCTACGACCCCAGCAACTTCACCTACCCGGCGGGCACCTACATCTGCGAGGTCGAGATCGACCCGGCCACCGGCCACACCCGCATCGACCGCATGACCGCGGTGGATGATTTCGGCAACATCGTCAACCCGATGATCGTCGAAGGCCAGGTGCATGGCGGCCTGGCCCAGGGCATCGGCCAGGCCTTGCTGGAACATGGCATCTACGACACCGAGACCGGCCAGCTGCTGACCGGCAGCTACATGGATTACGCGATGCCGCGTGCCGACGACCTGCCCAGCTTCACCGTCGAGACCGCCAAGGGCACGCCGTGCACCCACAACCCGCTCGGGGTCAAGGGCTGCGGCGAGGCCGGCGCCATCGGCTCGCCGCCGGCGGTGATCAATGCCATCTGCAACGCGCTGGGCGTCAAGGATGTGCCGATGCCGGCCACGCCCTACACTGTCTGGAAGGCTGCCCAGGCCGCTCAGACTGCATTCGCCACAGCCGCCCGCTGATCCGTCAGGAGAAGATTTCCATGCAAGCCTTTGCCTATTCCACCCCGGCCTCGGTGGCCGATGCCGCCCGCGCCGCTGGCGCCGACGGTGCCAAGCTGATTGCCGGCGGCCAGTCGCTGCTGGCCTCGATGAAGCTCGGCCTGGCCGCGCCCGAGGCGCTGATCGACCTGGCGGCGATTGCCGACCTGAAGGGCATCAGCGTGTCCGGTGGCGTCGTCAAGATCGGCGCGATGTGCACCCACGCGGCGGTGGCCGCCAACCAGGATGTGGCGGCTGCCATCCCCGCACTGGCCGACCTGGCCGGCAAGATCGGCGATCGGCAAGTGCGCAACCGAGGCACCCTGGGCGGCAGCCTGGCCAACAACGACCCTGCGGCCTGCTACCCCGCCGCCGCGCTGGGCCTGGGCGCCACCATCCACACCAACAACCGCGACATCGCCGCCGACGACTTCTTCACCGGCCTGTACGAGACCGCGCTGAAAGAGGGCGAGTTGATCACCGCGGTCAGCTTCCCGGTGCCTGAGAAGGCCGGCTGGCAGAAGTTCAAGCAGCCGGCCTCGCGCTTTTCCATCGTCGGCGTGTTCGTCAGCAAGGGCATGTCTTCCCAAGGTGGGGGCGTGCGGGTGGCGGTCACTGGTGCCGGCGCCTGCGTCTTCCGCGCCAAGGACCTGGAAGCCAAGCTCGCGGCCAACTGGTCGGCCGCCGCGCTGGCCGGCTCAGCAGTCAGCGCCGACGGCCTGAACACTGACCTGCACGGCTCGGCCGAGTACCGCGCCGCGCTGATCCCGGTGCTGGCCGGGCGGGCCGTGGCCGGCTGAGCGCCTCACCGCCTGACCCGGAACGCCGCACGCGCTGCGGCGTTTGCCTTTCTGGAGCCCCGCTTGGACACCGCCGACACCGCCCTGCCCACCAGCATCGACGACACCCTGGCCCGCCTGGCCGCGCATGACTACCTGGCCGACCGCCAGCTGGCCACCTGCGTCTACCTGGCGCTCAAGCTGCAGCGCCCGCTGTTCCTGGAGGGCGAGCCCGGCACCGGCAAGACCGAGATCGCCCGCACGCTCAGCAGCATGCTGGGCCGGCCCTTGATCCGCCTGCAGTGCTACGAGGGCCTGGACCTGGCCGGCGCGGCCTATGAATGGAACTATGGCCGCCAGATGATGGAGATCCGCCTGGCCGAGGCCTCTGGCAGCGCGGCGGCGGCCGGCCGCGAGGCGCTGGCGCAGGATCTGTTTTCCGAGCGCTTCCTCACCAAGCGCGCCTTGCTGCAGGCCATCGACCCGGCCAACGTGGTGGCGCCGGTGCTGCTGATCGACGAGCTGGACCGCGCCGACGAGCCCTTCGAGGCCTTTCTGCTGGAGGTGCTGGGCGACTTCCAGATCACCATCCCCGAGCTGGGCACGGTCAAGGCCACGCAGCCGCCCATCGTTATCCTCACCAGCAACCGCACCCGCGAGATCCACGATGCGGTCAAGCGCCGCTGCCTCTACCACTGGGTGGATTTCCCGGATGCGCAGCGTGAGCTGGCCATCCTGCAGCGCCGCGTGCCCGGTGCCGGCGCGGCGCTGGCGCGCCAGATCGTGGCCTTCGTGCAGAAACTGCGCAGCATCGAGCTGTACAAGCAGCCCGGCATCGCCGAGACCATCGAATGGACCCGCGCGCTGATGGAGCTCGACGCGATGGTGCTCGACCCCGAAGTGGTGCAGCACACCCTGGGCCTGTTGCTGAAGTACCAGGACGACATCGCCCGGGTGCAGGGCAGCGAGGCGGCGCGCCTGTTGGAGCAGGTGCGCGTCGAGGCCAGCGCGCTGGCCGGCTGAGCCACGCCGCGCCGAGCCCCACCGTGCTGCCCACCCCCAACACCCCGCCAGACGACAGAGCGTCTGGCTCCCCGCCAGGCGGAGGCCCTGCGCAGGCAGGGCCCCCGTCCGGGCTCGGCCATCTGGCCGAGAACGTGATGCACTTTGCCCGCGTGCTGCGCAGCGCCGGGCTGCCGGTGGGGGCCGACCGGGTGCACACCGCGCTGGCGGCGCTGCAGGCGGCGGGGCTAGCATCCAAGCGCGACTTCCATGCCGTGCTCCGCGCCTGCCTGGTGGACCGGCGCGAACACCTGGAACTCTTCGACCAGGCCTTCGTGCTGTTCTGGCGCGACCCCGACCTGATGGGCCGCATGCGCGCACTCTTGCTGCCCAAGGTCCACCTGAAGGACGGCGCCACGCCGCCGCCGCCCGAGAACCGCCGCCTGGGCGAGGCGCTGTTCCCGCACCAGCCCAACCGGCCACCGGACGCGCCCGAGCAGGTCCAGGTCGACGCCCAACTCACCTGGAACGACCGCGAGCAGCTGAACCAGGCCGACTTCGACACCATGACGGCCGATGAGTGGCGCGCGGCGCAGCGCGCGCTGCAGCAGATGCGCTGGCTGTTCGAGCCGCTGCCCAGCCGGCGCCACCAGGC
>JANNZD010000019.1:0-1969 GCA_031410435.1 Betaproteobacteria bacterium
GAAAGCCAAATCAAACGCTGCCGCGCCGTTTGACCGGCCGCTTTACATCATGGCCAATCTCGCGATCGGCGGTCGTTTGTCCGAAGACAATAACCGGAAAGGCATTGCCGACAACGTGACGCCCGCGCAGCTGGTGATCGACTGGATACGGATTTATCAGTGCAAGGATGATCGCGCGACTGGCCTCGCCTGCATGCAAAACGTCGAGGGAATCAGATAGCTTATGGCGAGACGCCGCCAAGCCGTCACCATAAAGCATGTTGCTGCCGATGCAGGTGTGTCGTTGCAGACGGTCAGTCGTGTCATCAACAATGAGCCGAATGTCCGTCCCGCCATGCAGGAACGGGTTCAGGATTCGATCAACAAGCTGGGCTATGTGCCGTCATGCAGCCACACCTTGTCACTCAGATTGGGTGCACCCAGGGCTTGGTTGCCCTTGCCGTCGGCGCCATGGCAGGCCGCGCAGGCCGCGAACTTGGGCTTGCCCAGTTCGGCGGCCAGGTTGTTGTGGGCGCTGCCCGACAGGCTGAGCACATAGTTGGCCACGTTCTTCACATCCTCGGCGCTGCCCAGTGCCGCAGCCATCGGCGGCATCATGCCGGTGCGGCCCGCCGACACGGTCTTGGCGATGTAGTCGGGCCCGCTGCCGCCCAGCCAGTCGGCGTCGGTCAGGTTGGGGAAGCCCTTGCTGCCCCGTGCGTCCGAGCCATGGCACTGGGCACAGTTGTTGACGAACAGGCGCTCGCCGATGCCCATCGCGGCCGGGTCCTTGGCCAGGTCGGCCGGGCTCATGGTCTTGAACTTGGCGTACACCGGGGCCATGGCGTAGTGGGCCTTGACCTGCTCGGCTTCCCATTGGCCGGTGCTGCTCCAGTTCAGGGTGCCGTTGAATTCGGGCTTGCCCGGCAGCACCGTCAAGCCGGGGTAGAGGGTGAGGTAGATCGCCGCAAACACCACCGTGATCACGAACAGCCACATCCACCAGCGCGGCAGCGGGTTGTTCATCTCGCGCAGGTCTTCGTCCCAGGTATGGCCGGTGGTGTTGTCGCTGGCCATCACCTTGCGCTTGCTGGCCACCACCAGGATGAACACGCAAAACACCAGGCTCAGTATCGTCAGGCCGGCCACATACCAGGCCCAGCCCGGGTTGACAAAATCACTCACGGTTTTCTCCTTGCGCGCCAGCAGCAGGCAGGTCGCCCGGCGGCTTGTCCAAGAACGGCAGTTGGGCGGCCTCGTCGAAGCCCTGGCGGCGCCGGGCCGCCAGGCTCCAGACCACGATGGCTACGAAGACCAGGAACATGAACAGCGTGGTCAGGCTGCGCAGAACGATCACATCCATGGCCTCAGCTCCAGTGGGGGTTTACTTGCGGGCGGTGCCCATCACCTGCAGGTAGGCGATGACGGCGTCCAGTTCGGTGCGCCCCTTGACCTCGTCGCCGGCCTTGGCGATTTCGTCATCGGTGTAGGGCACCCCGACCCGGCGCAGGGCCTTGAACTTGGGTGCCATGTCGGCCGGGTCGAGCCGGCCTTCGGCCAACCAGGCATAGGCCGGCATATTGCTTTCGGGCACCAGGTCGCGCGGGTTGTTCATGTGGATGCGGTGCCACTCGTCGCTGTACTTGCCCCCGACCCGGTGCAGGTCGGGCCCGGTGCGCTTGCTGCCCCACTGAAAGGGGTGGTCGTAGACGAACTCGCCAGCGGTCGAGAAAGGCCCGTAACGCAGGGTCTCGGCGCGGAAGGGCCGGATCATCTGCGAGTGGCAGTTGTAGCAACCCTCGCGGATGTAGACATCGCGGCCGGCCAGCTGCAGCGCGGTGTAGGGCTTCAAGCCCTCGACCGGCTGGGTGGTGCTGCGCTGGAAGAACAGCGGCACGATCTCGACCAGGCCGCCGAACAGCAGCGCCAGCAGGATCAGCACGATCATCAGGAAGTTGTTGGTCTCGATCTTCTCGTGACCGGCCGGGGC
>JANNZD010000020.1:0-27922 GCA_031410435.1 Betaproteobacteria bacterium
TTCAAGATTCTGACCCTGCCGCTGCGGTGCAGCCATCTTGCCCGTCCGCCGGAAGCTAACGATGCCCAGCGGCCTGATGTCTTGCAATGCGGTATCCGCAACATGACAGGCACGGCTGCGCTGGTCTGGTTCAAGCGCGACCTGCGCTTGCGCGACCACGCCCCGCTGGCACAAGCGATGCACTTCGAAAGCGCGCTCGGCCTGGTGGTGATCGAGCCGCAGTGGCTGGCCAGCCCGGAATGCGACCCACGCCATGTCGGCTTCTTGCTCGACTGCGTGGCCGAACTGCAGCACGGCCTGGCGGAACTTGGCCTGCCGCTGCTTGTGCGCACCGGCGCGATGCCGCAAGTGCTGCAGGGGCTGCGGCGCGAGTTCGCCTTCAGCCACCTCCTCAGCCACGAAGAAACCGGCCCGGCCTGGAGCTACACGCGCGATCTGGCCGTGGCCGAATGGTGCCGCAGCCAGGGTGTGAACTGGACCGAATCGCCCCAGACTGGCGTGGTGCGTCGCTTGCGCTCGCGCAGCGGTTGGGCCGGGCGATGGGCCCAGCGAATGGATGCGCCCGAGGCAGCGGCGGCACCAGCGGCTGGGGGCTTCAACGCCGCGACCAGCCTGCAGGCGTCGGTGCTGCCCACCTTGCGCGCGCTGGGCCTGCCCGCCTTGAGCGCAGCCTTGCCACCGGGCGGCGAGCATGCCGCGTGGGCCACGCTGGACAGTTTTCTAGACGGTCGCGGTCGCGACTATCGCCGCGCGATGTCCAGCCCGCTCACGGCCACCGAGGGCTGCAGCCGGCTGAGTGCCCACCTGGCCTTCGGCACGATCTCGATGCGCTGCGTGCACCAGGCTACCGTTGCGCGGATCGCGGCCACCCCCGACCGCGATCTGGCTTACGCCTTGCGCGGCTTCGCCAGCCGGCTGCGCTGGCACTGTCACTTCATGCAAAAGCTTGAAGACGAGCCGGCCATCGAGTGGCGCAACGTCGCGCGCACGGTCGACGGGCTGCGGCCCGGCGATGGTGTGCACCCGAGCCCGATCGATGCCGAAAGACTGCAAGCCTGGTGCGAAGGCCGCACCGGCTATCCGATGGTCGATGCCTGCATGCGCCAGTTGCGCGCCACCGGCTGGCTGAATTTCCGCATGCGCGCGATGCTGGTCAGCTTTGCGGCCTACCACCTGTGGCTGCACTGGCGCGAGCCGGGGCTGTTTCTGGCGCGCCAGTTCCTCGACTTCGAGCCCGGTATCCACTGGAGCCAGATGCAGATGCAGTCGGGCACCACCGGCATCAACACATTGCGCATCTATTCGCCAGCCAAGCAGGCGCAGGACCACGATCCGCAGGGCCTGTACATCCGGCAGTGGGTGCCGGAGATCGGCAGCGCGGCCTATCCGCCCCCGATCGTTGACGAACGCACGGCGGTGGCTGCAGCGAAAGACCAGTTGTACCCCCTGCGCCAGACCCGCGAGGCACATGCCGAGGCCGACGCCATCCAGCACAAGCATGGCTCACGAAAAAGTGGCTTGCCACCCACCACAACGCCGAAGCGCCGTAGCCGCGCCGCGCCGGATGGCCAGGGCCAGTTGTTCTAGTTCCAGCATGCAAGCATGACGAGCTCATCATGAACCAGTTCAACAAACTCCCCGGCTTTGTGCGTTCGGCGCCGGGATGGGAGCAG
This sequence comes from Betaproteobacteria bacterium, assembly GCA_031410435.1. Taxonomy (GTDB): domain Bacteria; phylum Pseudomonadota; class Gammaproteobacteria; order Burkholderiales; family Burkholderiaceae_C; genus Pseudaquabacterium. The sequence continues at coordinate 1,674 of JANNZD010000020.1, forward strand.
CAGACTTGGCGGCGGCTGCCGGCCATCCTGTTGTGGGGCACGCTGCTGCCGCTGGGACTTGCCGCCTTGAACCGCGCGGTGGCGCCGCTGGTCTCCGAGTCCGGCGCCGGCGCAGGCGCGCTGCTGCTGTGGGATTACACGATGTACGGCGTCGTCGTGTTGCACTGGACGCTGGTGCTGACGCTCGCGCTGGCGTGTTTCATCGTCAGGGTAATGAAGGGGCCAGCCTACGTGGCTGACGCTTACCCTTTGCCGGGTGAAAGCGATTCGCCGGCAGCGCGGCGCTGATCGACGGCAGTGCCGGGTTTGCTGTAGCTGGCGATGTAGTTGACCGCCAGACCACGCGTCCACCAGGCGCGGTGAACAGCAGGCAGGTAGGCCATGCCGCGGCGCTCACCAGCGGCCAGCCCGCAAGCTGCGGCAGCCTGCTCCAGTTCCTCGGGCCGCACGAACTGCGCCCAGCGGTGCGTGCCCCGGGGCAGCACCCGAAACACTATCTCGGCGCCGACAATCGCGGCCAGGTAGCTGCGCAGCGTGCGGTTGATCGTCGAAGCCAGCAGCAACCCGCCGGGCGCCAGGTGCGACACCGCGTCGCGCACGAAGACCGCTACATCGTCGACATGTTCGACCACTTCGAGCAGCAGCAGGACATCGAAGCGCTCAGCGTCGTGCAGTGCGGTATCGGGCGCGCCGACCCGGTAGTCGATGCTCAAGCCAGCGGTCTTCGAATGCAGCCGCGCCGCGGCGATGTTGTTGGCTGCGGCATCGACGCCGACCAGCAGCGCACCGCGGGCCGCCAGCGGTTCGCACATCAGCCCGGCGCCGCAACCGATGTCGGCGATGCGCAAACCCTGCAGCGCATCGACCGGGCGTCCGAAGCGCTGAGCGATCTGTTCGAGCACGTGGCCGAGCCGCAGATCGTTGACCACATGCAGCGGTCGCATGGGACCGGTGCGGTTCCACCAGGTGGCGGCAAGACGGTTGAAGCGCGCCACCTCGTCGCTGCGGATGGTGCGGGTCGGGGTCATGGATGGCTCGTCGCTGGTCATGGATCAAACCCGGCGGCAGATCTTCACCGCCCCGCGCGAGCCCGCGCCGACGGTCCAGATCCACAGTCGCAGCACGGCCGATGCAGGGGCCGCAGGGGCCAAGTGAAGGTTGAAGCGCGCGGCGGCATCGCGCGTGGTGGCCAGGACGCCGCGGTAGATCATCACCGCGCCGGTCTCGCCGGCGTAGCCGGTGCGCAGGTCGGCCACCCGCCTCGGGGGCAGCGGCCTGGCAGCCTGAGGCCTGAGCCTCGTCGGCGAAGCCGAGCCGATCGATTCAGCCATCACAGCTGCGTCTCCAACAGCTGCCCGAGGCCGCGCTGGGTTGCGCTGAAACTGTGGAATCCGTTTGATTGACTCAAGCCCTCGGCCACCACTCGCGCCATGTCGACAGCGCTGCGACAGACCCGATCAAGCTGACTCGCCACGACACTGTCGCCACAAACGCCCAACCGCACCTTGGCGTCCCACAAGCACTCGGTTCGTCGGGGGGTGGTGGCAGGCGCTTCAACGAAGGCATTGCGCCACTGGTGCGCCCGGAGGTAGTTGGGCGTGACCCACCGACCTGCGTGCGCTCGAAAGTTCTCAAGCAGCAGCTCAGCCACGGTCTCGGCGTCCTCATGCGCGTGCTGCAAGGACCAGCGCTCGTCGGCTTCGACGAACCAGCGCTGCGGTCCGATGGCCAGGCGCCCCGGCTTGCTGTGCATCGCGGCGACGCGCTCGATGGGGCTGCCCTGGAACTCCCGGTAGCCGGGCAAGGGGACAGGTCGTTCGGTCCCGAGCAGCAGCACCCAGCGGCTGCGGTAGCGCACCGCACGCAGTGCATCGGCCAATTCCGGGGACTCGCGCACCAGCGGCACCGCCAGCGGCGCCGGTAGCGCGAGCACCAAGGCTTGAAAGTCCCCGTCAATCTCGCCTGCGGCGCTGCTCAGGGCCCAGCGGCTGCCGCTGCGTTCGGCCTGCACGATCGGTGTGTTCAAGCGAACCCGCAGTGGCCGCGCAAGGGCATCGGCCAGGGCCACCATCGACGGCACGCCGACGGCGCCCATCAGTTTCAGGGTGCGCTCGACATCCGCTTCATCTTCGTTGTGTTTCCAGGCTTTGCTGCGCCGTTCCTCTTCAGCGGGCGTGGCCGCAACGGTCCACGGGTGCAGCGCGGCCAGCTGGCCCGGCGCTTGCACCGCATGAGCGGCCAGACGGGTGGCCCCGCTGATGCACTGGGCCCCGTCATCGAACAGCCCCACGCATGTGCTGCGTGAACTGCAGCGCCCGCCCAGGCGGGCATCGGCTTCGAAAACGACCGGGTCGCAGCCGCGAAGGCGCAACTCCCGGGCGCAGGTCAGCCCGGCGATGCCGCCGCCGACGACAGCGACGCGCGGGGGTGACTGGGTGTTCAACAGGCTGTCCCAAGCGCTGCTTCTATGATCCTGCATGGCTCTTACCTCTTCTGCCGTGGTTGGCTGGCCTCGTGTTTACGTCAGCGCAATGAAAAAGTTGCACCTGCGCGGCGAACAAGCGCAGTGGATTCACCCCGCGGGGCATCGAGGCTTGGCTTTGGGTACAGCGCATGAGACAGGGGCGGCGCGACCGGACAATTTTTTTGCGGGCCTTGCAACTCTGACGGCGCGCCTGCGTAAATGGACCGATGCTCCAAGCGCGCACACGGGCGGCCGATCAATGCCACGATGCCAGCTCAGGGGGTTCAACTGTGGCGCCTGGGGGCTCGGATGAGCGACGCCCTGCTCGCAGGCGCCATCGATGCGGCACTGGTCGCACGGGCCCAGCATGGCGAGACCGTCGCGTTCGAGGTGCTGGTGGTGAAGTACCAGCGGCGGATTGCGGCAACGATCCGGCGGTTCGTGCGTGACGATCCGATCACCGAGGAGTTGACACAGGAGGTTTTCTTGAGCGCCTTTCTTGCTTTGACGACCTTCAAGCCTGAGGGTGATTTCGCGGCCTGGCTGTTCACGATCGCCCGCAACGCGGCCAGGAGCTATCTGCGCAGCGGGCAGAACCGGCAGGACGACCGTCCGGTTGCGGTGCTCGACAATCCGGGCGACGACGCCAGATTCGGGGCCGCCCCCAGCCCTGAGGACGAGGCCATCGCGCACCAGCTTTTCGAACGCATCGACGCCGAAGTGGCGGCCCTGCCCGACGTCCAGCGCCGGGCATTGCTGATGCGCGAAGTCGACGGGCTCGACTACAAGGCCATTGCGGCAGCGCTAGGGCAGCCCGTGAACACCGTCAAGTCCCACATCTTCCGGGCCCGCGACACGATAGCCCATCGTGTCCGCCCGCTGCTTACACCCACGCGCGCCAAGCGCTGGTAGGAGCCATGCCATGAACGACGCCGCACGCCTGCTGGACGGCGAACTGACCGAAGCCGACTTGAACACGCTGCTGGAGCGCCTGAAGCATGACGCTGCGCTGCGCGACGAGATCTCGGCGCAACAGCTGATCCGCGACGGCCTGGCCGGGCTTCGTTCACTGGACGACGGCTACACCTTGCGCATCCTGGCCGCGCTGCGACGAGCCCAGCAGCGCCAGGCTTGAACCCCTTACTGGACAAAAGCCATCACAACAGCATAGGCAGTGGCAGGTCCCCGCCCGCCGCAGGGTCGGCGCAATGCACGACAGTTGTCAGGCCTGGGCCGCAAGCCCGCGGGTGCAACTTCTGCCGCTGCATCGCGTTATGCAAGGGCAAACCGTTTAAGGACGCCAAGCTGGACCCCGTCTGCTCGCACGCACCCAGTTCGCGGCCAACAGCTCCTTCCACATCCTGTTCCCGACGATCAGCCTCGCGCTCGGCTGGGCACGCCCGGTCTTCATACTGCGGCACAAGCGGTGGGCTCGCAGTCACGGGCTGCCCATCACAGCCGACACACCCTGGCTGCGGGCCTATCACCTGTAGGTCAAGGTGTTCGCGCTGACTTTCGCGCTCGGCATGGTCAGCGGCATCACGATGAGCTTCCAGTTAGGCATCACCTTGTCGGCGTTCCGGATCACCATGCTCAACCCGTGGATGCACACGCCGGCCAGTTTCGAGCTGCGCGGCGGTGGGGCCCATGCCACCGATGGGTGGGCCATCGTCTTCAACCCTTCGATGCCCTACCGGCCGTCTCACATGATGATCGCTTCGGGCCTCGCGGTGGCGTTCCGCGCGGCTGGCATCAGCGCCTGCCGCTGGCGGCGGGGTGACCGAGGGCCGATGTCGGGCTGACCCTGCGAGACGGCGTCATGGTCGCGGCGCTGCTGATCCCGCTGCAGATCTTGGTCGGCGACCAACATGGCTTGAACACGCTGCAGCTCCAGCCGGCCACGAACGCCGCCATGGAGGGCATCTGGCAAACCCAGCAGGGCGCACCGATGACCTTGTTCGGCCTGCCCGATGCAGCGGCGCGAGAGACCCACTGGCGATCAAAGTGCCCCAACTCGCCTCGCTGGTGCTGACGCAACAGCTCGACGGGCAGGTGAAAGGGCTGGACGCCCTTGTCGGCCAGCATCCGCCGGTGGGGCCGGTGCCGGCGCCAAAGATTGCGCTGACGCTGGCGCACTGCGTCGCCCTGTACTTCGCGCTGGCGGCGGCCCATGTCGCGAGCGTTTTACGCCTCGCGCGGAATGTCAATGCGCTGGAAGCACCGCGTCCGGCCGCTGGCGCCTTGCCTGCGTCCGCGCGCATCGAGGCGAGCCCGGCATGAACGCCATCGAAGTCGCACCAAAGACGTCAGGGGGCTGGTTGCCCCTGGCCTTTCTCGCCATCATGGGCCTGGCGATGCTGGCTTACGTCATCCTCGACGGCTACGACCCGGGTGTGGGCACCGTGCTGGGTGCTGCGGCCGAACGTGACAAGGACGCGATGGTGGCGTCGATCGGCCCATGCCGGGACACCAAGGAAGCCTGGCTGGTGCTGAGTGCGTGCATCCTGCTGGTGGCCTTCCTACCGGCGCACGGGCTGGTCCTCGGCGCGCTGCCACTGGCCGCGCTGCGATGGGCGCGCGAATGCCTGGGGTCGTGCCATGCCCAGCCCTGACTGCAACGGCCGGGCGGGGCCAGGTTCAGCCGCAGGGTTCCTGTCACGAACGCCAGCGGTAGATCCGTCGCAACCATTTGCCGCCGCCGGTCGCAGAACCGTGGCGCGAGCAGCGATGCATTTTGCGCCCCGGGGCCGCAGGAAAGTAGCGCACAAATAGGCGTCTTTTCCGGCGCCAGGCCAGCGCTGCCTGCAGGCAAAGTGAGGCCAGCCACCTCCCACCCCCCGCCTGACGGACTGCCCGATGACGCTGCCCCGCTACACCCCGCCGATGACCCTGAGCGCCACCGTGGCCGCCGGCCTGGCACCGCTGGCGGTGCTGCTGGCCTTCGTGCTGATCGTCACCCGGGTGATCGAGGCCGACACCGGCCTGGCGGTGTTCGCCGCCTGCGCGCTGTGGGTGGCCGCCGAGATGCACGGCTACCAGCGCACGCTGGACGGCTACAACGCCAGCTATGTCGAGCAGCACCTGGCCTGGCGCGGGTCGGATACGTTGGCGGCGCTGGCCTCCAACGAACGCACCGACAGCGCCACCCGCGACTTCGTGCTGGGCTATGTGATCGAGGGCCGCAAGTTGCGCCCGGACCGGCCGCTGCTGGGCCTGCGCGGCTGACGGCCCCGCCCAGGAGCCTGTCGGGCTTGCTGCTGGGGATGCGGCGCCGCCACTGCTGGTCGCCGTTGCTCAGCACCACCAGCTCATGCCAGGCGCCGGCCAGGCTGGCGCCGCAGCGCACCGTCATCGCCACCGACAGCTCAAAGCGCCGTTCGCGCTGCAGGTCGGGCGGGATCACCAGCACCGCCTCGGCGGCATCGCCGGCATCGCAGACCCAACGCTCGGGCGGCGGCAGGGCCGTGCCGCTGGCAGCGGCCGCGGGTGGCAGGGCGGGGTCGGCAGGCGGTGGCATCGGCGGCGATGGTAGCCGCCGGCACAATCGGCCCGGCCACGCGCACCGGCCGGACCCTGCCGCGGCGCCCTCCCCCTGCCTTGCGTACCCCTGACTTGACCCCTGCCCAACGCCAGCGCCTGGCCCGACTGCTGCTGTGGACGGTGCCACTGTTCTGGTCGTCCAACTACCTGATCGCGCGCGCCGCCAGCGGCGTGATCGCCCCGCACCTGCTGGCGCTGGGCCGCTGGAGCCTGGCCTTCGCGTTGATGCTGCCGCTGGCCTGGCGCGGTCTGCGGCGCGACGGCGCGCCCTGGCTGGCGGCCGAATGGCGCCAGCTGCTGGTGCTGGGCGCGCTGGGCATGTGGGTCTGCGGCGCCTTCGTCTATATCGGCGGGCAGAGCACCAGCTCGGCCAATATCGCGCTGATCTATGCGGCCACGCCGGTGGCGATCGCCGCGGCCGGCGCGTTGTGGCTGGGCGAGCGCATGGCGCCGCCCCAGATCGCGGGGGTGGCGCTGGCGCTGGCCGGCGTGCTGTTCGTGATCGCCAAGGGCGATCTGCGCAACCTGCTGGCAGTGCGCTTCACCGTGGGCGATGCCTGGGTGCTGGCTGCAGCACTGGCCTGGACGGCCTACTCGCTGCTGCTGCAGCGGTGGCCGTCACGGCTGGGCAGCGCCGAGCGTCTGGTGGCCATCACCGGCGGCGGCATCCTGGTGCTGCTGCCCTTCAGCGCGCTGGAGTGGTGGTGGGTCGCCCAGCCGCCGTTGTCGATCAAGGCGCTCGGCCTGGTGCTGGCGGCCGCGGTGCTGCCCGGCATCGTGGCCTACCAGGCCTACTCCTTCATGCTGCGTGAGCTGGGCGCCAGCAAGACCGCGCTGGTGCTCTACCTGGGGCCGGTCTATGCCGCCTTCACCGCCTGGGGCCTGCTGGGTGAGCCGCCGCAGGCCTACCACGCGATCGGCGCGGCGCTGATCCTGCCCAGCATCTGGCTGGCCACCCGGGCGCGTTGAGCCTTCAGCTGCGCGCCGAGTCGCCCGCCAGCGCCGCCAGCGCGCGCCCGATCACCCGCACCCCGGCCTCGATGCGATCGGCCGGGATCGACGAGTAGCCGATGCGCAGGTGGTGGCGCGGCTGCCGCGCCCCGGCAAAGAACACGTCGCCCGGCTCTACCACCACGCCCTGGGCGTAGAGCCGGGCGGTCAGGGCCCGGGTGTCGGTGCCCCGGGGCGCGCTGACCCACAGGGCCGAGCCGCCATGCGCCGGGACCGGTATCAGCCCAGGCGCATGCCGGGCCAGCGCGCTGCGCAGCGCCTGGGCCCGGTCGCGGTAGGCGATGTTCAGGCGCCGCACATAGGCCGCCTGGTGGCCATGGCCGATGAAGCTGGCCGCGGCCTGCTGGTTGTTGGTGGGCACATGGCGCATCACCAGGCGCCGCAGCGCGCGCAGCTCGCGGATCAGCTCGGCCGGCGCCACCACATAGCCCAGGCGCAGGCCATGCGCCAGGGTCTTGGACAGGCTGCCCAGATAGATCACGCGCGAGCCGCTGTCCAGGCTCTTGAGCGCCGGCGTCGGCTGGCCCGAGAAGTTGAGCTCGCTCTCGTGGTCGTCCTCGATCAGCACGAAGTCGTCGCGCTCGGCGCGGGCCAGCAGGTCCAGGCGGCGTTGCAGCGGCATCGTCACCGTGGTGGGGCATTGGTGGCTGGGCGTCACGTAGACATAGCGGCAGCCGGTCAAGGCGCGGCCCGGCACCAGGCCCTGCTCATCCACCCGCAGCGCGCGCAGATGGCGGGTGCGCAGCAGGATGTTGTTGCGCGCGTCCGGGTAGCCCGGGTTCTCGATGCCGACCACGCTGCTGGCGCCGAACAGCAGCGCCGACAGCAGAAAGGTCGCCTGCTGCGCACCGGTGGTCACCAGGATCTCGTCGCGCTCGGCCCAGATGCCGCGCGCGGGCAGCAGGCGCCGGTGGATCTGCTCGACCAGCGAGTCGTCATCGCGGTCGATGTGGTCGGGCGCCCAGCGCCGCAGCGCCCGCCCCTGCAGCGTCTCGAGTACGCACTCGCGCCAGTCGGCACTGGGGAACAGGCTGGCATCGAACTGGCCGTAGATGAAGGGGTAGGGCTGCTGCTGCCAGTCGCTGGGCTTCTGGATGTTGCGCTGCTCGGACGGGCGCAGCTTGAGCCGGTCGGCCCAGCGCACCGTGCTGGGCGCCGGCGCCAGGTCGGCGCGCCGGCGCGCGCCCAGGTAGGTGGCGGCGAGCTGGTCGCTGACGAACAGGCCGCTGCGCGCCCGCGCATGGATCAGCCCCTTCTCGACCAACGCCTGCAGCGCCAGCGTGACCGTGGTGCGCGACAGCCCGAGCGCCGCGGCCAGCAGCCGGCTGGACGGCAGCGCCTGGCCGGGCGAGATGAAGCCCTCCATCACCGCATGCACCAGCATGTCGCGCAGCTGGCCCTGCAGCGTGCCGGCACCGCCCTCGAAGCGCCGGAACAGCCGCGGCCACATCAGCTCACTGGTGCGCGCGCGGCGCGTCATCGCGGCCCTTTCCGGCAGAAGTCCAACATATCTGGACTGACCGATTGATCATATCTGGACCGACGCTGGCGGCGCCCGCATGGCTATGGTCAGCCATCGGCAGGCCCCGGACGCCCGCCGCCGAGACCGCGACCCACCCCACTGGAAAGCTGCCCCTTGGCCATCACCTACCTCAAGCGGTCGCACCCGCCCCAGCAGGCCATCGACACCGCCACGGCCGAGACCGTGAGCCGGATGCTGGCCGAGATCCAGGCCGGCGGCGCGGAGGCGGTGCGGCGCTACGCCCGCGACCTGGACGGCTATGCCGGCGAGATCGTGCTCGGCGCGGCCGACTTCGCCGCCGCCGAACGGGCGCTGACCCCAGGCATCCGGGCCGACATCCGCTTTGCACGCGACCGGGTGCAGGATTTCGCCCGGCGCCAGCGCGCGTCGCTGCACGAGTTCAAGGCCGAATTGCTGCCGGGCCTGGAGGTGGGCCAGCGCCTGATCCCGTGCAACGCGGCCGGCTGCTATGTGCCTGGCGGCCGCTATGCCCATGCGGCCAGCGCCATCATGAGCGTCGGTACCGCCCAGGTGGCCGGTGTGAAGCACATCGTCGCCACCTCCCCCGCCACCCGCGACCATGGGGTGCACCCCGGCATCCTGTACGCGATGCAGCTGTGCGGCGCCCACCAGGTGCTGGCGCTGGGCGGGGTGCAGGCGGTGGCGGCGCTGGCCTACGGCAGCTTCGGCGGGCCGCCGGCTGACATCATCGTCGGGCCGGGCAACCGCTTCGTGGCCGAGGCCAAGCGCATGCTCTTCGGCCGGGTGGGCATCGATGTGGTGGCCGGCCCGACCGAATCGGCGGTGATCGCCGACGCCACGGCCGATCCGGCGATCGTCACCGCCGACCTGATCGGCCAGGCCGAGCATGGCCCCGATTCGCCGGTGTGGCTGATCACCACCTCGCGCGAGGTCGGTGAGGCCGTGCTGCGGCTGGCGCCCGCGGCCATCGCCGCCCTGCCCGAGCTGGCCCGCAGCGCGGCCGACGCGGCCTAGCGCGACTATGCCGAGCTGGTGCTGTGCGACAGCCGCGACGAGGCGGTGGAGGTGAGCGACCGCTATGCCTGCGAGCATCTGCAGGTGATGGCCGAGGACCTGGACTGGTGGCTGGCCCGCTTGAGCAACTACGGCTCGCTCTTCCTCGGCGAGGAGACCACCGTGGCCTACGGCGACAAGTGCAGCGGCCCCAACCACATCCTGCCCACCCGCGGCGCGGCGCGCTACACCGGCGGGCTGTCGGTTGGCAAGTTCATCAAGACCGTGACCTGGCAGCGGCTGACCCGCGAGGCCTCACGCACCGTGGGCCAGGTGGCCGCGCGCATCTCGCGCCTGGAGGGCATGGAGGGCCATGCCCGCACCAGCGATCTGCGGCTGCGCAAGTACTACCCGCAGCAAGACTTCGACCTCGGCCGCCTGGACAGCCAGGCGCCTTGAACCCCTGCCGACCCTGCGCGAGGCCGGGCTGGTCGGTGCCGACGTCAGCACCTGGTTCGGGCTGTTCGCGCCGGCAGGCACCCCCAGGCCCATCGTCGACCGGCTGCAGCGGGACGCGGCCACGGCGCTGCAGGCGCTGACCGAACGCTTTGCCGCGCAGGGCGACGAGGCGGTCGGTTCGACGCCGGAGCAATTTGCCGCCTTCGTACGCACCGAACATGCCAGATGGGGCAAGGCAGTCAAGGACGTCGGCGTGAAGATCGATTGACCGCGACTGCCCGCAGCCGCCGCAGCAAGGACCCGACATGAAGAGCCCGAACATCCTTTTCATCGTGGCCGACCATTTGGCGGCCAGCGCGCTGCCGGCCTATGGCCTCATCGCGCTTCGCGATGATGACGGGCCGAGCCTCGCCGCGCATGGGCGCCTTCGACAACGCCGCCGAGCTGCCGGCCTCGGTGCCCACCTTCGCGCACTCCCTGCGCGCGCTGGGCTACAGCACCTGCCTGGCAGGCAAGATGCACTTCGTCGGGCCGGACCAGCTGCATGGCTTCGAGGACCGGGTGACGACCGACATCTACCCCGCAGACTTCGGCTGGACGGCCGACTGGGAGCGCCGCGTCGAGCCCTACGCGCCCAGCCAGATGAGCATGCGCGGCATCGTCGAATCGGGGCTGTGCGTGCGTTCCCTGCAGATGCAGGGTCAGCTATGTCGACCACAAGATCGGCCTGCTGCTCGACGCGCTGGACAAGACCGGCCAGGCCGACAACACCGTCATCGTCTTCACCGCCGACCATGGCGAGATGCTGGGCGAGCGCGGCATGTGGTTCAAGTTCAATCCCTACGAGGGCGCCATCTAGGTGCCGCTTATCTTTCTGCACCGCACGCTGATCCAGGGCGTGCACGCGCCCTGGGACTACCAGGTGCGCAAGGACGCGTCCAAGCAGTATGTGCGCAGCGTTGCCACCACCAGCACCACCGCCACCAAGGCCAAGGCGCGCTTCCCCTTCGTGCCCAGCGTGCCGCCCGACACAGCGCGCCCAGCCGAAGGCTGAGACCGGCCGGCCGCCGCATGCCGGCGGTACCTGCGCAGCCCGCCGCCGACGTGGGCGTTGTCTGACAGCGCAAACCAGCATCGTCTGCTGGCCCGCCGCCAAGCGGCAGGCCACCATGCACGGGACGCCACCGCACCGGTTGGCGCATGCAGGAGTTGCCGATGGACAAGACCAAGCCGCCCCTGTCGTTCGGGGTCTTCAAGCCGGTGGGTCACACCGTGATCGCTTTCCGCACGGGGGCCAATCTGGACAGCGCCGTGGCGCGCCTGCAAGCCCAGGGCTTTGCCGACACCGCACTCACCCGCTACACCCCGCAACAGATGGCCGACCAGGTCAAGGTGCAGCTGCTGGACGCCACCCCCCTGGCCGCGATGGGCCAGGAACTGAACCTGATCCAGGCCCATCGCGCACTGGCCGAAGCGGGCTGCAGTTTTCTGGTGGTGCATGCACCCGACGACGCGCAGGCTACCCGGGTGGCGGCGGTGGCGCGCGACGGCCAGGCCCTTGCGGCCCAGCACTATGGCCGTTTTCTGATCGAGGAATTGATCGACACACCGAAGGGCCAGACCCAGGTCTTCGAGTCGCCCGAACGTGGGCTGGACCTGCCGGTCGGCCCGCGCTGACGCCGGCCCTCAGGCGCGCAGCCGGTCGGGCGACAGATAGGCCAGGCGGTACTGCTCGAACAGCATCGAGTCGGAGGCCTCGATGCGCTGCTGCTCGGCCACCGCGGCCGCCGCCAGCGCGTCGAAGCGGGCGGCCTGTGTGGGCGACCAGGGCAGGGCCAGGATCTCGGCCCGGGTGGCCGCCGAGCGGTCGCGGATGAAGCGCGGGTAAGACCCTTCGAAACCCCCCAGCATGGCCGCCAGCACCCGTGCCGAGGGCAGCGCGTCAGGCCGCAGCAGCAGGCCGCGGGCCTCGGCCAGGGCCTGCTGGTAGCGCTCACCGCCACAGGCCGCATCCAGCGCCTGGGCAATCGCGCCGCAGTCTTCCAGCAGCTCGGCAGCCCAGTCGGTGAGCAGGGTCTCGCGGCCCTCGCGCTCCAGCAGCAGGCCGGGCTCACGCCCGCGCGCTGCGGTGCGGTGCTGGTTGCGGCCCAGCGCCGCGATCTCGGCCGGGGTGTCGGGCGGGCTGTCGGCCAGCAGGCAGTGCAGCAGGAAGATGTCGATGAAGCGGGTGGTGCCGGCGTTGATGCCCACCGGTTCGAAGGGGTCGAGGTCCATGCAGCGCACCTCGATGTATTCCACGCCGCGTTCACGCAGCGCATGCAGCGGCCGCTCGCCCGGGTGGATCACCCGCTTGGGGCGGATCAGGCCGTAGAACTCGTTCTCGATCTGCAGCAGCGTGGTCGACAGCTGGTTGTAGTCGCCGCCCGGGTTGCGGATGCCCACCGCCTCATAGGCCGGATAGGGCCGGGTCAGCGCCTCGTGCAGCGAGTCGGCATAGCTTTCCAGGCTGTTGAAGCTGACCGCCAGCGAGGCCTGGGCATCGCTCTGGTAGCCCAGCCGGCCCATGCGCAGGCTGGTGCCATGCGGCATGTGCAGCGTGCCGGTCTTGCCGCCGGGCAGCGGCTGCAGCTCATGCGGGCGGCCGGCGACGAAATCCCCGCACACCGCCGGTGAGGCGCCGAACAGGTAGAGCAGCACGAAGGCATGGCGGCGAAAGTTGCGGATCAGCCCGAAATGCTCGTCATTGCCCAGCCCCGGCATCGACCAGTTGTAGTGGATGCCCGAGATGGTCTGCATGCGCCGGCCGTAGCGGTGGCCCAGGCCCATGCGGTAGACGCTCTTGGCGCGGCCCACATTGCTGCTGCCGTACATGCCCAGCGGGATGGTCTCATCAGTGTGCAGGCCGCAGGGCATGCTGCCCACCCACAGGCACTCGTCGCCGATGGCGCGGTAGGTGGCCTGGTGGATCTCGGTCAGCTCGGCCAGGCAGGCGTCGGCGCTGGCATGCACGCCGGTGATCAGCTCAAGCTGGCTCTCGCTGTAGTCGGTGGTGATGTGCGGGTGGGTCAGCGCCGCGCCCAGGGCGGCAGGGTGGGGCGTCAGCGCCAGGCCGCCGCTGGGCAGCGCGCGCAGGCTTTCCTTCTCGATCCCACGGCGCATGGCCCGCAGCCGCTCGGGCTGCAGGGCACGCAATCGGTCGTGCAATGCGGTCACCGGCGGTCTCCTTCTCTTTATCAGGGTCATAACGCTAACAGAGGCCGCAACCGTTTGTCAGACTGGGGGTTGATGCGCTTTGTGCTATGCCCAATAGTCGGGCCAGACTGCCCACCCCGGCGCCCGCACCGCGGCACCTCGGCAGCCCCCGATCGGGAGACCCCATGCCGCAAGGCCTGAACTTTGATGAACTGCATGTGGTGTCGGATCTGCATTTGGGCGGCACCCCCGGCTTCCAGATATTCGACGCCGGCGCTGAGCTGGCCTGGCTGGCCGACCAGGTGGCCGCCTCCAGCGCCCCGGGCCTGGCCGCGCTGGTGATCAATGGCGATTTCATCGACTTTCTGGCCGAGGCGCCGGCCCTGGCCTTCGACCCCCAGGGCGCCACCGCCAAGATCGACCGGGTGATGGGCGACCCCGCCTTCGCGCCGGTATTCGCCGCGTTGCGGGGCCTGCTGGCCCAGCCGAACCGCCGGCTGGTGGTGAACCTGGGCAACCATGACCTGGAACTGGCCCTGCCTTGGGTGCGGCGCCACCTGGCGGCGCGCCTGGCCGACGACGATGCCGCCCGCAGCCGCCTGCTGCTGGTGACCGACGGCACCGGCCTGGCCTGCCAGGTGGGCCCGGCCCGGGTGCTGTGCCTGCACGGCAATGAGGTGGACAGCTGGAACGTCACCGACTTCGAGCGGGTGCGCCGCATCGGCCGCGACCTGCAATGCGGCCAGGCGCCCGAGCCCTGGACCCCCAATGCCGGCTCGCAACTGGTGGTGGAGGTGATGAACCAGATCAAGGCCAGCTACCCCTTTGTCGACCTGCTCAAACCCGAGACCGAAGCGGTGGTGCCGATCCTGGCCGCGCTGAACCCGGCCCTGCTGCGCCGCCTGCAAGACCTGGTGGGCATAGGCCGGCGCAAGGCGGTGGACGCAGCGCGCATGGCCAGCGGCTTTCTCGACGCCTCGGCCACCGCTGGCGCCGCACCGGGCGAGGCCGAGCCCTGGGCGGTGCCGGCGCCGGGCCAGTCGGCCATGCGCCGGCGCAAGCTGCTGGACCAGGCCGAGCAGGCCGTGCGCACCGGCACCGACCCGATGTCCCTGCTGCGCGGCCAGGCCGGCGAGCAGCTCGGGGTCTGGGGCGCCACCTGGGATTGGCTCACCAACAAGCCGCGCGACCAGGTGCTGCGCGAGGCACTGGAATTCCTGGACAAGGACCAGAGCTTCGACCCTTTCGTGGCCGACGACACCTTCAAGGGCATCGACAAGCTGGTGGCGCCGGACGTCGACCTGGTGGTCACCGGCCATACCCACCTGGAGCGCTCCTTGCCGCGCCAGCGCGGCTCGGGCCACTACTTCAACAGCGGCACCTGGGCCGCGCTGATGCGCATCACACCCGAGGTGCGACAGGATGCGCAGCGCTTTGCCCAATTGTTTGCGCTGCTCGACGGCAGCCCCTTGCCAGCCCTGCGCGCGGGCCTGCCCGACCTGGTGCTGTCGCGGCGCACGGTGGTGCGCATCCGCCGGGTGGATGCCAACCGCACCCAGGCCGACCTGTGCCATGTCAGCACCGAAGACGGCGTGACCCGCATCGTCCCCCTGGACCGGGCCGGCCGCAGCATAGAAACGCGCCGCCCCGCCTCCCCCCCACCCGGCCAGACTGCCTGACACCATGCGCACCATCACCCTCGAACTGCTGCGCCACGGCCCGGCCCACAACCAGCTGCTGTCACCCTTGACGCCCTACCTGGCGCTGTGTGAAGACCATGAAGCCGTCACCCTGCAGATCAACCTGGAGCACCGCAGCCTGCAGCACCAGCTGCGCGCGCTGAGTTACCGCCTGGGCGAAGAAACCCGCAACCAGCAGATCCAGGACAGCGCCCGCTTCCTGGCCGGCCTGCTGGCGGCGGTGCCGGGCCTGGCGGCCGAATTCAACCGCCATGCCGGCGGCGGCGGCGCCGACGGCAGCGCCGCCGCGCCGCTGCACTTGCGTCTGGTGCTGTCGGCCAGCGAGCTGGCCCTACTGCCTTTCGAGCTGGCCCTGGCCCCGGCCACCTGGCCCGGCGCCGGCCAGCCCCTGCTGCTGCAACCGCAGCAGCCGGTTTGCATCACACGCGAATCGCGCCGGGTGGCCGGCCCGGCGCCGCGCTGGCCGCAGCACACGCGGGTCTTGCTGGTGGTGGCCGCGCCGGCCGGCCTGCCCCCGGTGCCCGACCTGGCCCACCTGGTGGCGCTGCGCCAGTGCCTGGCACCCTGGGTCGGCCAGCCTGCCGACCTGGGCCGGCAATTGCAGGTGATCACCGACGCCTCGCTGGCGGCCGTGCAGCAGGCCTGCGCCGAAAACGACTTCACCCATGTGCATATCCTGGCCCATGGCGGCGAACGCAGCGAGGGCCCCGACACCCGTTACGGCCTGATGCTGCACGACCCGGCCGACCCCGATGGGCCGGCCGACGTGGTCAGCGGCGAGCGGCTGGCGTCGGCCTTGCGGCCGGTGCGCCAGGCCCGCCGCAGCGACGCCACGCCCGGCGCCGCACATTGCCCGGCGGTGGTCACGCTGGCCAGCTGCAACAGCGGGGCGGTGGGTGGCGTCACCAGCCTGGGCGCCAGCATTGCCCATGCGCTGCACCAGGCCGGCATTCCGATGGTGATCGCCAGCCAGTTCCCGCTGTCCTTCGGCGGCTCGGTGCGCATGGTGCAGGCGCTCTACGATGGCCTGCTCTGGGGCGAGGACCCGCGCGCGGTGTTGGTGGGCCTGCGGCGCCAGCTGCATGTCGAATTCCCGGGCACCGGCGACTGGGCCAGCCTGACCGCCTATGCGTCCCTGCCCGCCGATTTCGAAGCCGCCCTGGCCGACACCCAGGTGCAGCGCGCGATGACCGCGGTCGACGCCGCAAGCCAGGCCTTCGAGGCCGCGGTGCTGCCCGCGGCTGACCCGGCGCCGGCCGCCGAAACCCAGGCGACGATCGACGCGGCCTGGACCCAATTGCAAGCCGCCCAGGCGCGCCTGCGCCTGCCGCCCGAGCGCGACCGGCCGACGCCCGCCGAGTCGGCCCGGCGGCTGCGGGTGCTCAAGCTGCAGGCCAGCACCGCCAAGCGCGCGGCCGGGTTGAGCCAGGTGCAGGCCGAGCGCAGCAGCGCCGATCCGCTGGCCCAGGCCCGTCACCGCCAAGCCATGTGGCGCAGCCTGGCCGAGGCACGCAAGCGCTATTTCGACTGCTTCGATGTCCAGCGCACGCCCTACTTCACCACCCAGTACCTGTCGCTCGACCTGGTGCTGGGCTGGGCCGGCCGGCCCGCCGCCGACGCCGTCCAGCCCGGGCGCAACCCGGCCCAGCTCTGGGACCTGGCCGAGGTGCAGGCCCAGCACGACCTGCGCCAGGCCTCGGCCCAGGAGCGGGTCTGGGCCCATGGCAGCCTGGCCGAGCTCTGCCTGCTCGCCATCGCCCTGCCAGGCATTGCCGACCGCCGCAGCGACTGGCAGGCGCTGGCGGTCGGCCATGCCCGGCAACTGGTGGCGGGGGTGGGCGGTGCGGCGTTCGAGCTGCTCAGCACCCGGCGCCAGTTCCAGCGCTACGGCCAGTGGTATGCGCGGCTGTGCACCCAGGCGCCGCCCTGGCAGGGCGCATTGCTGGCCACCGCGCAGGCGGTGGTGGACGCCTTGCCTGCCCTGTCCGACGCACCCTGGGACTACGCCCGGGGTTGATCCGGCACGGGCCGCAGCGGCCGGCTCAAGGCCGGTCGGCGGGGCCGGCCCCGGCCGTTGCGGCCGGTCCGGCGGCAGCGTCGGGGGCCGCCCCAGCGCCGGGCGCCGGCACCAGGGCCAGCCGCAGCGCCGCCGCGCAGCAGGCCATCGCCGCCCATTGCACCAAGCCCAGCGGCTCGCCGTGGATCAGTGCGCCCGAGATCATCGCCACCACCGGCACCATGATCGACGACAGGCCGGCCACCGTGGTGGGCAGCAGGCCGACGATGGTGAACCAGGCCAGGTTGCCGATGGCCATCGGCACCAGCATGATGTATCCGATCAGCAGGATGCTGGTCCAGGACGGCATGAACCAATGCCCGTCGCCCAGCACGATCGCGCCGATGCCGGTGGGCACGGCGGTGATCAGCAGCTGCCAGCCGGTCAGCACCATCGCCGGCACCGTCACCTGGCCGCGCTTGAGGATCATCGTGCCCACGGCCCAGCCGATGCCGGCCAGCAGGCCCAGCGCCACGCCCAGCGGCGCCTGGGCATAGACGCCCAGGCTGCGCCACATCAGCAGGCCCACCGCCGCCGCGCCCAGGGCCAGCGCCCACATCAACCTGGGGGTCAGGCGCTGGCCACCCACCGCCCAGCCGATCAGCGCGGCCCACAGCGGCATCGTGAAGCCCAGCACCGCCGCCTGACCCGAGGGGATCATCAGCGCGGCATAGGTGCTGGCGATGTTCCACAGCACCAGATAAAAGCAGGTGGCCACCGCCACCGTGCGCCAATGCCGGCGCGGGATCACCAGCGACATGCCGCGCACCCGCGCCACCGCCAGCAGCGTCAGCCCGGCGCCCAGCACCGCCACCGCGCGAAAGGTCCACACCGACACCTCGCGCACGGCATAGGGAAAGAGCGGCCAGTTGGTACCCCAGACCACGGTCAGCACCGCCAGCAGCACCAGGGCCCGGCGCGGGATGGCCGGCGCGGGGGCAGAGGCACCAGGCTGGGCAGCAGGGGGGGATGGTTTCATGGAGGGCGGGTCGGAGGGGGGCGGGCGCCAGGCATGGGTTGATGCCTTCGGACGCCGACGCGGCCTGCCAGTATCACCGGCCGCCCACGCGGCGCCGGCCCACGGCCCGGGCCGTGGTGGAATCCACCCCCATCCACACCCACAGCGCCCCCCGCCCTGCCCCACCGGCCATGCCCGCGAACCGCCCCGACCCCCTGAGCTTGCGCCAGTTGGCGCAGCAGTTCGCCCAGCCCGGCCGGCTCGATGCGATCTGGCTGCGTCCAGCGCGGGCGACGCCCGCCTTGTCGGCCCCCCGCGCCGAGGCGATGGCCGGCCAAGGCCTGCTGGGCGATCGTTCGGCCCGGGCCCGGCCTGGGCTGGCGCCGGGCCTGGCAGGCGGCAAGCGCCAGATCACGCTGCTGCAGGCCGAACACCTGCCGGTGATCGCCGCCCTGGCCGGGCTGGCAGCGGGCGTGGTGGACGCCGGGCTGCTGCGCCGCAACCTGCTGGTCTCGGGCCTGAACCTGCTGGCAGCACGCGCGCTGTTCAAGGATTCGCCCCTGCTGCTGCAATTGGGCGACGACCCGGCCAGCAGCGTGCTGCTGGAAATCACCGGCCCCTGCGAGCCCTGTTCGAAGATGGCCGCCGCACTCGGCCGCGGCGGCTACACCGCCATGCGCGGCCATGGCGGTGTGACGGCCCGGGTGCTGCGCGGCGGCTGGCTGGCGGTGGGCGCCGCCGTGCACTGCCTACCGCAAGCCGACCCGGGCCCGGTGCCGCGCTGACCCCCTGGCCTGCCACTCCTGCATTCCACCGATGTCAGGCCCGCCCCGCTGGGGCTACCATGAGGCCTCATCCCGAGCCACAAGCCCCCCCGCCATGACTGACACCCCCGACGCCGCCGTGCTGTTCGAGCGCCTGCCCCACCATGTGGCCCTGGTCACCCTCAACCGGCCGGCCGCGCGCAATGCGGTGAACGGCGCGGTGGCGCGGGCCCTGGACGCCATCGTCGCCAGCACCGAGGCCGACCCCGACATCTGGGCAGTGGTGCTCACCGGCGCCGGCAGCCTGGCCTTCAGCGCCGGCGCCGACCTCAAGGATGTGTCAGCCGGCCGCGGCGACGAGTTATGGACCGAGCGCGGCGGCTTCGGCGGCTTCGTCTTCGCCGAGCGCCGCAAACCCTGGATTGCGGCAGTCAACGGCCCGGCGCTGGCCGGCGGCTGCGAGCTGGCCCTGGCCTGCGACCTGATCGTGGCGGTGCCTGGCGCCAGCTTCGGCCTGCCCGAGGTCAAGCGCGCGCTGGCGGCGATCGCCGGCGGGTTGTTCCGCCTGCCGCGCGCGCTGCCGCAGCGCATCGCTTTGGAGATGATCGCCACCGGCGAGCCGATCAGCGCCGAGCGGGCCCATGCGCTGGGCATGGTCAACCACCTGGCGGCCGCTGACGGCTTGCTCGAGGCCGCGTTGGCGCTGGCCGGCCGCATCACCGTGAACGCCCCGGTGGCGGTGCGTGAAAGCCTGGCCGTGGCGCGCCGGGCGCTGGACCTGGACGATGCCGGGCTGCGCGCGCTGTCCGAGCAGGCCGGCCTGGCGGTGCGCCGCAGCGAGGATTTCAAGGAAGGCCCGCGCGCCTTCGTCGAGAAGCGCGCGCCGCGCTGGACCGGCAGCTGAGCCACCTGCGGCGCCAGCGGCACACAAGCCGCCCAGCGCCGCTACAACGCCAGCCGGTAAACCTGGGCCGACTCGCGCTCGGCGGCGCTGTGGCCCTCCAGCGCGTGGTCCCATTCAGGGCCACCCGCATCCTGGGTGGCGGCCAGCCCGTGGGTCATCTGCGCCACCTCCTCGGTGCCGGCATCGAATTCGGCCACCAGTTCGCGCGTGTCGAGAAACAAGCGCGCCACGGTGCTGCCGCCCGCGTCGATCAGCAGCAGGTAGCGCGCCGGCTTGCGGTGGGCGGTCTGGGCATGCGCCCGGGGGGATTCATTTCCGAAACCTTGGCTCATACGGTGATGGTGCCATGGATCACGCCGGCCCCGCGTGCGACATCATCGCCCGCCCAGCGCGCCAGCCAGCGCCAGGATCGGGCGCCTGGCAGCGCCTGGCAGCGCCTTGAGCAAGGCTTACTCGAGCTCGTCCCGGACGGCGTCGCGCAAGGCCTCGGGCACCTGGTGCTCTGCCGCCTCGATGGTCTTGTCGCCCTGGGCCGACTGCAGCGTGATGCGGTAGCGGAAGCCGTCTGGCATCGGCGCCGCGGGCTTGTGGCTGGCTTTGAAGAGCGCCTCGACTGCGGCACGGTCGGCCGCCGACAGGTCGGCCAATGCCACCTGGCCGCGGCTCTTGAGGCGCGAGCCTGGCAGGCCAAAGCCTGCCAGGCCGCCCAGACGCTCGATTTTCAGCATGGGCTCACCAGCGCCGGGTTCCTGGCCATCAAAGCCCGACCTTCTTCCAGCCGGCGTCAACCGCAGCCGCCACGGCCGGCGTGCTGCCAAACAACTGCGCGGCCACCTGGCGGGTGCGGGCGGCGAATTTGGGCATCTTCATGGTGGGTGTGGGTCCGAATCCGGTCAGTGAACGGTACCAGACCTGGCCAATGCGTTCCCAACTTTTACCGCCGAGGGTGGTGCAGGCAGTGAAGAAAGCCAGGTTGGGCGGGCCGCTGCTGAAGTGCGGGTCCATGCCCGGGGTGATCTGCGAGTACTTGGTGGGCTGTGGCGCCAGCGCCTTGGGGTCGGCCGGGTTGGCCATATTGCGCAGGCAGGTCAGGCCCCTGGCCTTGGCGGTGGGGCCGAGAATATCGCTGCCGATCAACCAGTCGGCCTTGGCCACGGTCTGGTTGGCGCGCCATTGGCGGAACATCGAGCCGAAGCAATCCGACATGCTTTCGTTCAAGCCACCGGCATCGCCCGAATAGGCCAGCTGCAGGCTGTGCTGGGTAACGCCATGGGTGAGCTCATGGCCGATCACATCGTTGCCCCGGGTGAAGTCGACGAAGATGGCCTGATCGCCATCGCCATAGATCATCTGCGACCCGTTCCACATGGCGTTATTGAATTTCTTGCCATAGTGCACCGATGACATCATCGTCATGCCGGCGTTGTCGATGGAGTTGCGGTTGAAGATCTGCTTGTAGAAATCCGCCACCGCGCTGGTTTCGACAAAGGTGCGCTTGACGGTGGCGTCGGCCGATGCACCCGGGTTGGGCACTGCCGTGCCCGGCAGGGTCTGGGTTTGCTGGCAGTTGTAGACCGTGACTGCCGGCGCGACCGCCAGGGCCAGCAACTCGGTGGGCTGGGCCAGGGCCACCACATTGGTCAGTTTGCCGGCCTGCTTGCGCAGCTTGCGCAATTCGATACTGATGTTGCCCGTGTCCAGCGACGCCTTGCGCACTTCATCGGACAGCTTGGCATCCTCAGCCAACCTCTTCAACACATCTTGAGGAATGATAAAGCAGGTGCATTTCATCGCGGGTCTCCTTCGGGTGATCCTGGGATTGAAGGGTCAGAGACGATGAGTGTTCCGCTGTCACGTGGCTGCGTCAATGCGACAGCCTCATACGGGCTGCGTAGGCCGGGGCTGCAAACTAGGGGTGCAAGTGAGCGTCCAAGCGACGCGAGCGGCGCGCCGCGCAGGCCGCGATCCGCACCCGGTCAAGGCGCCTGGCCGATTTCAAAACGGGACAACTGCTCGAGCGCGCGCACCATGCCCGAATGGTCCCAGCCAGCCCCGCCCTGCGCCACGCAGGCGCTGAACAGCTGCTGGGCGCCTGCCGTGGCCGGCAAGGCCAGGCCCAAGGACCTGGCCGCGCCCAGCGCCAGGTTCAGGTCTTTCTGGTGCAGTGCGATGCGGAACCCGGGTTCGAATTTGCGCTTGATCATCCGGTCACCCAGGAGGTCAAGCACGCGCGAGCTGGCCAGGCCGCCCATCAGCGCCTGGCGCACCTGGGCCGGGTCGGCACCGGCACGGGCCGCAAACAGCAGGCCCTCGGCCACCGCCTGGATGGTGAGCGCCACCACGATCTGGTTGGCCACCTTGCAGGTCTGGCCGTCGCCGCTGCCGCCTACCCGTGTGATGTTCTTGCCCAGCAAGGCCAACACCGGCATCAGCCGCGCGAACACTTCCGGCTTGCCGCCCACCATGATCGACAGCGTGGCATTGCGCGCGCCGATGTCGCCGCCCGACACTGGCGCGTCCAGGTAGTCACTGCCCAGGGCTTCGATCCGCTGCGCGAACTGCCGGGTTTCGACCGGCGAGATCGACGACATGTCGACCACCGTCTTGCCCGGCCCCAGGCCCTGGGCCACGCCGGCCGCGCCAAACAGCACCTCGGCCACGTCGGGGGTGTCGGGCAGCATGGTGATGACGATGTCGGCGCGCTCGGCCACCTCCCGGGCATCACGGCAGGCCGTGGCGCTGCTGTGGGCAAGGGCCGCCGGCAGCTGGCTGCGGGTGTGGACGAACAGCGGGTGGCCGGCCGTGACCAGGTGGCCGGCCATCGGCGCGCCCATGATGCCCAGGCCGATGAAGCCGATCTTGGGGAGAGGAGGAGTCATGTTGTGCAGCGGGGTCAGGGTGGGGCACGGCCTATCAGAGCCAGGGCTGGCGCCAGCTCAGGCCGGCCTGGGTGGTGCTGGCCGGCTTGTACTCGCAGCCTATCCAGCCGGCATAGCCGATGGCGTCCAGATGGGCCAGCAGAAAGGGGTAGTGGATCTCGCCGGTGCCGGGCTCATGGCGCCCGGGGTTGTCGGCCAGCTGCACATGGCCGATGCGTGCCAGCTGCTGCTGCAGCGTGGCCGCCAGCTCGCCCTCCATGCGCTGCATGTGGTAAATGTCGTACTGCAGGTAGGCGTTGTCCGCACCCACTTCGTCCAGGATGGACAGGGCCTGGGCGGTGCCGCTCAGGTAGAAGCCCGGGATGTCGAAGGTGTTGATCGGCTCGATCAACAGGCGACGGCCGACCGATTTCAATTCGGACGCGGCATGGCGCAGATTGCCCACCAGGGTCTGGCGCAGCAGGGCGTCCGGCACACCGGCGGGTGCCTTGCCGGCCAGGCAGTTGAGTTGGTCCACGCCCAGTACCTGGGCATAGGCGATGGCCTGGCTGACGCCGCGGCGGAACTCGGCCACCCGGTCGGGGTGGCAGGCGATGCCGCGCTCGCCCGCCTCCCAATCGCCCGCCGGCAGGTTGTGTAGCACCAGTTTCAAGCCATGTGAATCCAGCCGCTGCTTGATCACCTCGGCCGGCCAGGCATAGGGGAAGAGAAATTCCACCGCGTCGAAGCCGGCCCGCGCAGCTTGCTCGAAACGGTCCAGGAAGGGGTGCTCGGTGAAGAGCATGCTCAGGTTGGCGGCAAATCGGGGCATGGTCGGTTCAATCCAGCAAGGCCACTGCCGTGGGTACATCAGCCCGGTCGCTGGCCAGTGCATCGAACTCGACCACGTTGTCGATCTCGGTGCCCATCGCAATATTGGTGACACGCTCGAGGATCACCTCGATCACCACCGGCACCTTGAACGCGTCCATCCAGGCCTCGGCCTGGCGGATCGCCGGTGCGATCTCCTCCTGCCTGTGCACCCGGATCGCCTTGCAGCCCAGGCCTTCCACCACCTTGATGTGGTCGACGCCATAGCCCTGCATGGCCTGGTCCGCCGGGTCGGCGTTGATGTTGTCAAAGCCCAGCTGCACGCAGTAATCCATCGCGAAGCCGCGCTGGCTCTGGCGAATCAGCCCGAGATAGCTGTTGTTGACCACCATGTGGATATAGGGCAGCTTGAACTGCGCGCCCACGGCCAGCTCTTCGATCATGAACTGGAAGTCGTAGTCCCCCGACAGCGCCACGATCTTGCGGCTGGGGTCGGCCGCGCGCACGCCCAGCGCGGCCGGGATGGTCCAGCCCAGCGGGCCGGCCTGGCCGCAGTTGATCCAATGGCGCGGGTGGTAAACATGCAGAAACTGGGCCCCCGCGATCTGGCTCAGGCCGATGGTGGACACATAGGTCACATCCTTGCCGAAAGCATTGTTCATGCATTGGTAGACCCGCTGCGGCTTCATCGGCTGGCTGTCAAAATTGGTCTTGCGCAGGTAGTCCAGCGAACCCTTGCGGCCCTGGCAGTCGGCCGCCCAGCCCGACCAGTCACGCAGCCGGCCGGCCGCCTGCCATTCACACGCCAGCTCAACCAACAGCTGCAGCGCAGCCTTGGCATCGGAGACGATGCCGTAGTCGGGCGCAAACACCCGGCCGATCTGGGTTGGCTCGATGTCGATATGGATAAACTTGCGGCCCTTGCAATACACCTCGGGGCTGCCGGTGTGGCGGTTGGCCCAGCGGTTGCCGATACCCAGCACGAAATCGCTGGCCAGCAGATTGGCATTGCCATAGCGGTGGCTGGTCTGCAGGCCGCACATGCCGGCCATCAGTGGGTGGTCATCGGGGATGCTGCCCCAGCCCATCAGCGTGGGGATCACCGGGATGCCAGTCAGCTCGGCAAACTGCACCAGCAATTCGCAGGCATCGGCGTTGATGATGCCGCCGCCGGCCACGATCAGCGGGCGCTCGGCCGTGACCAGCATCTGCAGCGCCTTCTCCATCTGCTTGCGGCTGGCGCTGGGCTTGTACACCGCCATCGGCTCATAGGTGTCGATGTCGAATTCGATCTCGGCCATCATCACGTCGAAGGGCAGGTCGATCAGCACCGGCCCGGGCCGGCCCGAGCGCATCAAATGAAAGGCCTGCTGGAAGGCCCTCGGCACCTGCGCCGGCTCCAGCACGGTGGTGGCCCATTTGGTCACCGGCTTGGCGATGCTGGCGATGTCCACCGCCTGAAAGTCCTCCTTGTGCAGGCGGGCCCGCGGCGCCTGCCCGGTAATGCACAGAATGGGGATGCTGTCGGCCTGGGCCGAATACAGGCCAGTGATCATGTCGGTGCCGGCCGGGCCCGAGGTGCCGATGCACACGCCGATATTGCCGGCCTTGGCCCGCGTATAACCCTCGGCCATGTGCGACGCACCCTCGACATGGCGCGCCAGCACATGGGCGATCGACTGGCGCTCGCGCATCTGCGCATAGAGCGGATTGATGGCCGCACCAGGCACACCGAAGGCCTGAGTGACGCCCTCTTTCTCCAGCACCAGCACTGCGGCCATCGCGGCCTTCATTCTTGCCATGTCGGTCTCCTGTTTCGACTGACGGCGATCATCCGCGCCGACCCCCGGCCTGAGAAGCGCAGTCTGCGCATAAGCGCTATGCCGGGCGCGCCACCGGCCAGGCCCGGGCTACAGTGGCCGCATGGATCGGATCAATTCGGTACAACTGTTCATCCGGGTCGTCGAGACCTGCAGCTTCAGCAAGGCCGCCGCCGAACTGGGCATTACCCAGCCCACCGCCACCCGCGCCATTGCCGCGACGGAAGAGCGCCTGGGCGTGCGCCTGTTGCACCGTTCGACCCGCGGCGTGACGCCGACCGAGCTGGGTGCGCTCTACTACGACAAATGCAAACTGATCGAGCGCGCCATCGACGAGGCCGAGAATCTGGCCGCGATGGGCCAGGGCAGCATAGGCGGGCAGTTGCGCATCAGCACCTCGGTGGCCTTTGGCCGGCGCCTGCTGGTGCCGCTGGTCTTGCGCTATATGCAGGCCCATGCCGATGTCCGGGTCGACATCGCCTTCGATGACCGCTATGTCGACCTGGTGGAGCAAGGCGTCGATGTGGCCATCCGCATGGGCCAGATGGCCGATTCGGCGCTGGGCGCGCGCTATCTCGGCGTCAACCCCTGGGTGATGGTGGCATCGCCCGCCTACCTGCAGCTGCGCGGCATACCGGACACGGCTGCGGCCTTGGGCGCGCACGCCTGCATCGTCTACAGCAGTGTGCAGGGTGATGACCGATGGCGGCTTTCAACGCCCGGGGGCGAAGCTGTCTCGGTGCCCGTGAGCGGACCGCTGCGGTCCAACAACCTGTCGGCGGTGCTGGCCGCAGCCTGCGCCGGCATGGGCCTGGCCATGCTGCCCTGGTATGTAGCGCGAGAGGCGATTGCGCAGGCACTGGTGCGGCCGGTGCTGCCCGACCATGGCCTGCCCAGCCAGGAAATCCATGCCGTCTTCCCGTCACCCAAGCTGGTGCCAAAAAAGGTGAGCCACTTCATCGAATATCTGCAATGCGCGCTGGCCGGTGACTGGTGGTTGCGCGCACCCTGACGCGACAGGAGAGGTCGGCACGCTGGGATGCGGGGCGGTTTTGGGCTCGGTGCGGACCTTGCTTGGTGGCCTTGAAGCAGGCATTCGACGAACCCGGCGTGAGCGCCAGGCTGGCCTGGCGTGTTCTGCTCCGTGTCCCCCGCCGCCGGCAAGAACTTGCCGACGGCTCCTCCTCTACCTGCG
>JANNZD010000021.1:0-5984 GCA_031410435.1 Betaproteobacteria bacterium
CCGGCGCTGGCAGCACCGGCCAGCAGCATCAGGTCGCGCCGGGTCAGGCCGGCCAGGGCCGGGTGGGCGTGGCTGTCGTCATGGGTTTCGCGCATGTCTGTGTCCTTGCGTTGGGGATGGCTTGGGCCGGGCCGTCTCAGAGCCGGTGATTAATTCCGGCGTGACCGAGCAACGCCCAAAAAGGCGCGCGATCTAGGCGCAAAGCGCAGTCATTGCCCGGGGTATGACGAGCATTTGCAACGACGAGTGGGCGTCGTTTGGGGTGGTGAGCGGGCATGTCGGAATAAATCACAGGCTCTCAGGCGGCGGCCGGTGGGGTGGCGGCAGCTTGGGGGCGCGCGGGCGGGCCGTCGCGCGTCGAGAAATGGCAGGCCACCCAATGCGCCGGACGCAGCTCGCGCCAGGCCGGCAGCTCGGCGGCGCAGCGGGCCTGGGCACTCGGGCAGCGGGTGCGAAAGCGGCAGCCCGAGGGCGGGGCTATGGGGCTGGGGATCTCGCCTTCGAGCACGATGCGGCGCTGGGTGCGCATGGCTGACGGCAAGGGCAGCGGGTCGGCCGACATCAGCGCCTCGGTGTAGGGGTGCAGCGGCCGCGCACCGATGTCCTCGGCGGGGCCCAGCTCCATCAGCCGGCCCAGGTAGGTGACGGCGATGCGGTCGCTGACATGGGCCACCACCGACAGGTCATGGGTGATGAAGACATAGGTCAGGCCGAACTCGCGCTGCAGGCTGGCAAACAGGTTCAGCACATCGCCGCGGATCGACACATCCAGGGCCGCCACCACCTCGTCGCAGACGATCAGCCTGGGCCGCAATGTCAGCACCCGGGCGATGTTGATGCGCTGCTTCTGCCCGCCTGAGAGCATGTGCGGGTAGCGCTGGGCATAGTCGCGGGCGATGCCCACCCGGTCCAGCGCGTCCAGGGCCCGGCGCTGGCGCTCGGCGCGGGCCAGGCCGCCGGCGATCTCCAGCGGCTCGCAGACGCTGTCGAGCACGCGCTGGCGCGGGTTGAGCGCGGCATGCGGGTCCTGGAACACGATCTGGTACTGGCGCCGGTGTTCGCGCAGCGCGCGGGCGTCCAGCGCCTGCGGGTCGATGCCGTCATGCAGGATCTGGCCCTCGCTGGGCGCCAGCAGCGACACCAAGGCTCGGCCCAGCGTGGTCTTGCCCGAGCCCGACTCGCCGATCACGCCAAAGGTCTCGCCGGCCATCACGTCGAAGCTGATGCCGTCCACCGCCTTGACCGTCTGGCCGTCGCGGGTGGCAAAGCGGATGTGCAGGTCGCGCACGCTGAGCAGCGGCCTGGTTTTTGCGCTGATGGCAGCGCTGATGGCAGCGCTGATGCCAGCGCTGGAGGTGGCGCTGGTGGTGGCACCGCTGGCGGCGCTGCTGGGGGCCGGCAGGCTCATGCGGTGGCGCCAGGAAGGTGCAGGCCGGCCGCCCGGCCGCAGCGCGCCCAATGACCGGGGCCCAGCGGCGCCAGCGCCTGCGGGCCTTCACAGCCCGCCTGGGCATGGCCGCAGCGCGCCTGGAAGCGGCAGCCGGGCGGCATCTCGGCGGGTGAGGGCACCCGGCCGCGGATAGCCGGCAGATCCTGGCGGCGCTGCGCCAGCCGCGGCAGCGAGCGCAGCAGGCCCGAGGTGTAGGGGTGGCGCGGCCGGGTCAGCGCGTCGTCCACCGGCGCGTCCTCGACGATCTCGCCGGCATACATCGTCAGCATGCGGGTGCAGACCTCGGCCACCACGCCCAGGTCATGGGTGATGAACATCAGCGCGGTGCCGGCACGCGCGCTCAGCTCGCACAGCAGGTCGGTGATCTGGGCCTGCACGGTGACATCCAGCGCGGTGGTGGGCTCGTCGGCGATCAGCAGCTTGGGTTCGCAGATCAGCGCCATCGCGATCATCACGCGCTGGCGCATGCCGCCCGACAACTGGTGCGGGTACTCGTCGTGGCGGCGCGCCGGCAGCGGGATGCCCACCCGTGCCAGCGCGTCGACGGCGCGCGCGCGGGCCTCGGCCCGGCTCACCGGGAAGTGGCAGCGGTAGGCCTCGGCGATCTGTGCGCCGATCGAGAACACCGGGTCGAGCGCGGTCATCGGCTCCTGGAAGATCATCGCGATGTCGCGGCCGCGGATGGCGCGCATGGCGCTGGCCGGCAGGCGCGCCAGGTCCTGGCCCTCGAACAGGATCTGGCCGCTGATCGTGGTGTGCTGCTCGGGCAGCAGGCGCAGCAGGGCCAGGCCGGTGACGGTCTTGCCGCAGCCGCTCTCACCCACCACGCCCAGGCGCTCACCGGGGCCGATCGAGAAGTTCAGATCGCGGGTCACCTGCAGCGGGCCGGCGGCGCTGCGGAAGGCCACCGACAGGCCGCGAACCTCAAGCAATGGGGCCTCTCGGGCCAGCCGGGCCGGTGGGCCTGCCGCAGGTGTCTTCGATGGCGTCTTCGCTGGCAAGGGGCATCGCGATGGGCATCGGCCCATTCTGGGTGCGTCGCTGCATTCAATCCCCGGCCAGGGCTTAGGGACTTTCCCGGGCTGTTGCGGGGCCTTGGCGCACTTACCGTGGGCGCCCATCGACGGAGAACCCCATGGCCCTACACCGCATCAAATCCCTGGTCACTGGCACGGTCTGGAAGATCGAATGCCAGCTTGGCCAGGCGGCGGGGGAGGGCGACACGCTGATGATCCTGGAGTCGATGAAGATGGAGATCCCGATGGAGGCGCCGGTAGCCGGCACCCTCAAGGAACTGCTGGTGGCCGAGGGCGAAAGCGTCACCGAGGGCCAGGTGCTGGCGGTCTGGGTCTCGGCCTGAGGGCTGGCCGGGCGCCTTTGGCGCTGGGTATCCGGGGGCCGCTAGTGCCGGCCTGGCGTCCCAGCCATGGCACCATGCCGACCATGCTGGCCTACCGACATGCCTTCCACGCGGGCAACCCTGCCGATGTGCTCAAGCACGCCCTGCTGGTGGCGGTGCTGCAGCACCTGAATGCCAAGGACAAGGCCTGGCGCCTGGTCGACACCCATGCCGGTGCCGGCGCCTATGCGCTGCAGGGCGAGCAGGCCCAGAAGAAGGGCGAGTACCGGCAGGGCATCGCCCGCCTGTGGCAGGCCGGCCAGCTGCCGCCGCTGCTGGCCGACTACATCGCCCAGGTACGGGTCTTCAACCCCAACGACGAGCTGACCCAGTACCCGGGCTCGCCGCGCTTGGCCCGGGCCTTGATGCGGCCGCAGGACCAGTTGCGGCTGTTCGAGCTGCACCCCACCGACCATGCCCTGCTGGCCGAGGCCTTTGCCGGCGACCGCGCGGTGCAGGTGCACCATGCCGACGGCTTTGCCGGCCTGAAGGGGCAGTTGCCGCCGCCCAGCCGGCGCGGCTTGCTGCTGATGGACCCCAGCTACGAGATCAAGACCGACTATGCCGAGGTGGTGAACGCCAGCCGCGAGGCCCTGACCCGCTTTGCCGAGGGCGTGGTGATGGTCTGGTATCCGCAGCTCGACCTGCGCGAATCGCTGCAACTGCCCACCCGCCTGAAGGCCGTGGCCGAGGCCCAGGCCAGGAAGGGCTGGCTGCATGCCCGGCTGACGCTGGCCGAACCCAATGAGCGGGGCTTTGGCATGCTGGGCAGCGGCATGTTCGTGATCAACCCGCCGCACCTGCTGATGCCGGCGCTGCGCGCTGCCTTGCCGGTGCTGGTGCAGCTGCTGGGCCAGTTTGCCGGGGCCGGCCAGCGGCTGGAGTGGGGCGGCAGCTGAGGCAGCCGCCGGCCAGATGATTTTCTGGACGCGACCTGACGCCGACCGGGCCTACACCCGGCCGGGCTGGCAGTGGATGGGCGATATCCCCGGCTGCGCGCTGTTCCCGCCCGGCAGGCCCTGCCGCAAAACCGGCCTCTACCGCGCGCCTTGCGCTGCGCGGGCGCGCCTCAGGGCTTCAGGCCCAGCGCATAGCGCAGCGCCGGGCCGCGCATCGGCTGCGGATGGTCGGGCCAGGCCTCCACCAGGTCGGCGATGCTGGCATTTCGGGGCGCGTAGCTGCCCACCTTGGCGGCCAGGCGCATCACCTCGCCCTGGATCGCATCCACCTCGGTGGGCCGGTCCAACGCCAGGTCATCGGCCATGCTGGACCGGGCCTGGGCATCGATGTGCAACAGACGCCCGGCCACCAGGCGGAACAGCGGGTTGGGCAGACGCAGCACGGTCGGGATATGGGCCGGCGGCAAGGCTGACAGCTTGGCCGGGCTGATGCCGGCACGGGCCAGCAGGGCCAGGGTCTCCTCTATCAGCGCCGCAGTGCAGGACCGCAGGTCGCGGTCCAGCAACTGGTCACGCAGCGGCAGGCCCGACAGGGCGTTGACCGCGTTGTTCAGGTTCAGCAGCAGCTTGCCCCATTGCACCGGCAGCAGGTCGGCATGCAGGGCCAGGGGCAGACCGGCGGCCGCCAGCGGCGCCAGCCAGGGCTGCAGCGCGCAATGATCCTGGGCCGCCAGACCACCCGCGGTGCCCCGGTGCAGATGGCCAGGCCCCAGTTCTGCCAGGTTGCAGCCCACCATGCCGGGCACCACCTGCAGGCCAGGCGCGGCGGCCTGGGCAATGGCGGCGTTGTTGATGCCGTTCTGCATCGACAGCACCGGCGTGCCAGCGGGCAGCTGCCGGCCCAGCTCGGTGGCGGCTTCGGCGGTGGCGCCGCTCTTGACGCACAACAGCACCAGGCCGGGGGCCAGCCCGCTTGGCACGGCAGGGTGCAGCTGCAGCGCCGACGCGGGCAGGCGGGTGTGGCCACCGTCCCGGTCGGTCAGGGTCAGGCCCTGCGTGCCCAAGGCCTGCAGCATGCGCGGCCGGCCGACGAAGTGCACGGCCTGGCCACTGGCCTGCAGGTGGCCGCCCAACCAGCAGCCCACGCTGCCCGCACCCATGACCAGCACCGGGCCTTTGGCGCCGGCCGTGGCCATGTCCTGCAACAGGCCCTGCATCAAGCTACCGGGGCGCCGGCCGCGCGGCGGCGGGCCGGGCCGGCCTGGTGTTCGATCTCGGCCGCCAGCCCGGCGGCCATCGGGTGGGCGCACGCGATCAGCAGGCCGTTGACCAGGGCGGTGGCGGCGCCGACCAGCGCCTGGCCGCGGCTCAGGTACCAGGCCGTCGACAGGCCCCATGCCAGCCAGGCCAGGCTGAGGCCGGCCACCTGGACACGCGCCAGCAGCACGCCCACGGCCAGCACGATCAGCGGGATGCCGATGAAGTGGCTGGCGATGTTGCGCGGGTCGCGGTGGTAGCGCGCGTACTGCACCAACAGGTCGGTGGCGGGGCGGAAGAGGCTGGCGGCCATGCAGGGCTCCTGGGCGGCGGACGCATCGATTTTGTCAGTTCACCACGAACGGCAGGGCCCGGCCATGCGGGATGACCCACCTAGAATCCCGGGCAGACCACAGGGCAAAGCGATGAGCATCAAGAGCGACCAATGGATACGCCGCATGGCCACCAGCACCGGCATGATCGAGCCCTTCGAGCCGGGCCAGGTGCGCCAGACGGCCGACGGCCAGAAGATCGTCAGCTACGGCACCAGCAGCTATGGCTACGATGTGCGCTGTGCGCGCGAGTTCAAGGTCTTCACCAATGTCTACTCGACCGTGGTCGACCCGAAGAACTTCGATGAGAAGAGCTTTGTCGACATCGAGGCCGATGTCTGCATCATCCCGCCCAACAGCTTTGCGCTGGCTCGCACGGTGGAGTACTTCCGCATTCCGCGCAATGTGCTGACCATCTGCCTGGGCAAGAGCACCTATGCGCGCTGCGGCATCATCGTCAACGTCACCCCCTTCGAGCCCGAATGGGAGGGTTTCGTGACGCTGGAGTTCAGCAACACCACCCCGCTGCCAGCCAAGATCTACGCTGGCGAGGGCTGCGCGCAGGTGCTGTTTTTCGAGAGCGACGAGGTCTGCGAGACCAGCTACAAGGACCGGGGCGGCAAATACCAGGGCCAGCGCGGTGTGAC
>JANNZD010000022.1:0-4096 GCA_031410435.1 Betaproteobacteria bacterium
CCCAACCAGGTGATCATCGGCCTGAGCCTGTTCCTGACCTTCTTCGTGATGTCGCCCACGCTGGACAAGGTCTACAACAACGCCTGGCTGCCCTACTCCACCCAGCAGATCGAGTTCAACGAAGCCATCGAGCGTGCCGGCCTGCCGATGCGCGAATTCATGCTCAAGCAGACGCGGCACAGCGACATGGCGCTGTTCGCCAAACTGGCCAAGGTGCCGGCCGATGTGAAGCCCGAGGCCATGCCCTTCATGGTGATCGTGCCGGCCTTTGTGGCCAGCGAGCTGAAAAGCGCCTTCCAGATCGGCTTCATGATCTTCATCCCCTTCCTGATCATCGACATGATCGTGGCCAGCGTGCTGATGAGCCTGGGCATGATGATGCTGAGCCCGGTGCTGGTGAGCCTGCCCTTCAAGCTGATGCTGTTCGTGCTGGCCGATGGCTGGAACCTGCTGCTGGGCAGCCTGGCCGCCAGCTTCGCCACCTGAGCCCGAGCGCCCATGGACAGCCAACAAGCCTTTCACCTGGGCCAGCAAGGCCTCTACATGCTGCTGCTGGTCTCGGCGCCGGTGCTGCTGACCGTGCTGGTGGTGG
This sequence comes from Betaproteobacteria bacterium, assembly GCA_031410435.1. GTDB lineage: Bacteria > Pseudomonadota > Gammaproteobacteria > Burkholderiales > Burkholderiaceae_C > Pseudaquabacterium. The sequence continues at coordinate 593 of JANNZD010000022.1, forward strand.
GCCTGGTGGTCAGTGTCTTCCAGGCCGCCACCCAGATCAACGAATCCACCCTGAGCTTCGTGCCCAAGGTGGTGGCGGCGGTGGCGGTGCTGGCCATTGCCGGGCCCTGGATGCTGACCATGCTGGTGGAATATATCCAGCGCACGCTGCTGGCCATCCCCACGGCGATAGGCTGACATGGGCCTCAGGCCGCACGCAGCCGCCCCGGGGCGGCCATGATCTCGATCAGCGAGACCCAGGTCCTGGGCTGGTTGACGCCGGTGCTGTGGCCCTTTCTGCGCACCCTGGCCCTGCTGGGCAGCTTGCCGGTGTTCAGCCAGAAGGCGGTGCCGATGCGGGTTAAGTTGGGGCTGGCGCTGTTCATCGCACTGGCCGCGCAGGCCTCGCTGCCGGCGATGCCGGTAGTGGCGCTGGACTCACCCGCGGCCATGCTGCTGGTGCTGCAGCAGCTGCTGATCGGCCTGACCCTGGGCTTCGCGGTGCGGCTGGTGTTCGCAGCGGTGGAACTGGCCGGCGAATTGATCGGCCTGCAGATGGGCCTGAACTTTGCCGGCTTCTTCGACCCCGCCACCGCATCGCAGGGCACCGCCAGCGGGCGCTTCTTCGGCACCATGGTGGCCTTTCTGTTCATCCTGTCCAACGGCCATCTGGCCATCATCCATGCGCTGGTGCGCAGCTTCGAGGTGTTCGCCGTGGGCGACGAACCCTTCGCCTTCCTGCGCCAGACCCAGCCGCAGCACTGGGGCAGCGAGGTCTTCATGCTCGGCCTGTGGATCGCCCTGCCGCTGGTCGGCATGCTGCTGTTCGTCAACCTGGTGCTGGGTGTGATCTCGCGCGTGGCGCCGCAAATCAGCGTGTTCTCGGTAGGCTTCCCCATCACCGTGTCGGTGGGCCTGATCGGCATGCTGCTGACCCTGCCGCTGATGGAGCAGCCGTTTGCCATGGCGCTCGAGCGGATGTTGTCGCACTTCCAGTAGCGCGCCTGCGCATTGTTGAAATCCGGCCTAAAGGCCTGCCCGCCCCGGCCGAAAAGAAATCACGGCAAGGCGCCTCACCGGCTCCGCCGAGTCGTCCGATCCACCCCCTAGTCCTCGCCCCGGACCGATCACCATGCCAGAAATCCAGCGCTTCTTTGCCAATACCGCGGCCCTGCCGTCGATGCCCGAGGTGGCCCACCGCCTGCTGCGCACCTTCGAGAAGGAAAACCTCGCCATGGGTGAGCTGGCCGACCTGATCGGCCAGGACCAGGGCCTGTCGGTCAAGCTGCTGCGCCTGGCCAATTCGGCGCGCTACAGCCCGCGCCAAGCCATCTCCACCCTCAAGGACGCCGCCAACAGCATCGGCCTGATGACCCTGCGCGACCTGGCCATGGCGGCCTGCGTTGCCGGGTCCTTCCCGGCGATCAAGGGCTTCGACCGCCTGCGCTTCTGGCGCCAGTGCCTGGCCACCGCCGGCCATGCCCGGGTGCTGGCCCAGGCCAGCGACCTGGACCCGGACACCGCCTACCTGGCCGGCATGCTGCTGCGCACCGGTGAGCTGCTGATGCTGATGACCGACCCCGAGTCGATCGCGCTGGCCGAGTCACGCGCCAAGCTGCCCGACAGCCTGATGGACCACGAGATGGCCGTGATGCAATGCAACCATGCCGAGGTGACGGCCGAGCTGGCCCGGCGCTGGCGCTTCCCGCAGCCGATGGTGGACGGCCTGCAGGCTGCCGGCGACCCGATGGCCATGCGGCCGTTCTCCAAGCTGGGTGCAGTGCTGCGCCTGGCCAGCGTGCTGGCCGACGCCGGCGACCGCGGGCTGCCGCCCGTGGCCACGCTGGTGGAGACCCAGGCCGCACTGGTCGAGCACATGCACCTCGACCTGGAATGGCTGGCCCAGCACCTGACGCCCTATGAGCAGCTCACTGCCGGCGTGGACCAGATGCTGCATTGAAAGTTGCAGCGGCCGGGTGACGGGGCAGCCCAGGAGCGCGGGCGGCAGAAAGCCCGACGGCGGCCTAGCTGTCCACCAGGCCGCGCCGGATCGCGTAGACCGTCAGCTCGGAGTTGTTCTGCAAGGCCAGCTTCTCCAGCACCCGGGCGCGGTAGACGCTCACCGTCTTGGGCGAGAGCGTCAGCTCCAGCGCGATGTCGGCCAGGCGCTTGCCCGAGGCGATCATGCGCAGCGTCTGCAGCTCGCGGTCGCTGAGCTTGTCGTGCGGGTTCTCCACCAGCGGCGCGGTCAGGCTTTCCACCAGCATCTGGGCGATCTCGGGCGTCACGTACTTGCGGCCCTGGGCCACGGTGCGCACCGCGTCGACGATCAACTGCGGATCGCCGCCCTTGTTGACATAGCCATGGGCCCCGGCGCGCAGGGCCCGGATCGCGTACTGGTCCTCGGGGTACATGCTGACCACCAGCACCTTGACCGCCGCGCCTTCGTCCTTGAGCACATGCAGCACGTCCAGCCCGCTGCGGCCGGGCAGGTTGATGTCGAGCACCAGCACGTCGCAGCGGTGGCTGCGCAACTGGCCGCGCAATTCGCCATAGTCGCCGGCCTCGGCCACCACCTCGATGTCAGCGGCATCGGCCAGTGTGTCGCGGATGCCGCGCCGGATCAGCGCATGGTCGTCGCAGAGGATGACTTTGATCATCGCTGGATCATAAGTTGCCCCAGGCCGAGGGGTCATGGTCGTCGTCGCGGTCGAAATCAGCCGCTGCGGCCGGCCCGGCCCGGCGTATCGGCACCGACAGCAGCAACACCGTGCCGCCGCGCTGGCTCGACACCTCGACCCAGCCGCCCACCGTGCCGGCCCGCTCATGCAGGCCGCGCAGGCCGAAACTGCGGGCCTTGTCCAGGTCCTGCCGGTCCAGGCCCCGGCCGTTGTCGCTGACTTCCACCGACAGCACCCCCCGGCTCAAGGACAGGTCGATGGTCACCTTGCCGGCCTGGGCATGCTTGCTGATATTGGTCAGCGCCTCCTGCGCGAATCGGTAGGCCACCAAGGGCACGCCGCTGGGCAGTTGCACGGGTTCGTGGCTGGTGCGGAACACGCAGGGCAGGCCCTCGCGCTTCTCGAAGCGGCTGGCCATCCACTGCAGCGCCGCCACCAGGCCCTGCTCCAGGATCGCCGGGCGCAGGTTGTGCATGATGCGTTGGCTGGCCTCGATGGCATGGTCCACCGTCTCCAACGCGCTCTGCAGCCGCTGCAGCACCTCGGGCACGGCCACATGGCGGCCGATCCAGGCCAGGTCGAACTTGATCGCGGTCAGGCTGCCGCCCACGTCGTCATGGATCTCGCGGGCAATCGCCGCCCGCTCGCGCTCGACACTGGTCTGCAGATGCTGGGCCAGCTCAGACAGGCGCTGGCGGCTGGCGGCCAGCTCGCTGTCGGCCTGCAGCCGGGCCAGGCGATCCCGGTTCGCGGCAATGGCGTGCTCCACCGCGGGCGCCAGACGGGCCAGGTTGTTCTTGAGCAGGTAGTCGGATGCGCCGTTGCGCATGGCGGCCACTGCCGTG
>JANNZD010000023.1:0-1708 GCA_031410435.1 Betaproteobacteria bacterium
TCGCGCAACTGGGGCAGTTCGTTGGCCACGATGTCCCACACCGCGTCTGCATCAATGCCCAGATAGGCTTGCGCCAGCCGATTGCGGGTGCCGATGATGTCGCGCCATGGCAAACCTGGCGCCAGCGCTCGCACCTCGGGCGGCACATGCGTCGATGCCTCGCCGATCAAATCGATGTTGCGCAGCGTCGCGTCGTAGCGCATGCGGTCAGCCTGAAAACCCAGCTGATCGAAGCCGCGCGTGTAACCGAGCGCGGTGTTGCAGAACTCCAGCATGTCCTCGACATACAGCCGGTGATCACGGTCAGGGCTCATGGCATCAGACGGCAATGGCATCACGTTCGACGTAGGGGCGCAGGCGCTCCCGAAGCGCCTTGTCGGTTACCAGATCGACCGGATGGCCCAGTAGGTCTTCAAGATAGAACTGCACGCCAAAGTAGCGCTTGGCGGTGGCCGGCCCTTCAAAGGCGACCAGCACATCCACATCGCTGTCCGGCCGTGCGGCGTCGCGCGCCATGCTGCTGAACAGGGCCAGGCGCAGCACGCCGAAGGGCTGCACGAGCACGGGCTTGTGCTCGGTCAGCAGGGCGAGGACGGCGGCTCGGTTCATGGGCGAATCATGCCGCAAGGCAGCAAAGCAGTGGGGCCTATCCGCCCAGCGACGGCACATCGGTCAGCAAGTCGGGGCCCTGCGGGCCGGCGGCGGCCTTGCGTTTGGGCGCTGCTGCCACCGCGAACACACCCGCCTGGCGCAACGCGGCATCGTCGATCAGGGGCCCGTTGCAGATGCGGTCGAGCAGGGCCGCCTGCGCCGGCTCCAGGTCAAGCAGCCCGCCCAGCACGTTCACGACGTTGAGCAACTCGGTCGTGTACTCGGCCAGCCAGGTGTCGGGCTGGATATCGCCCAGCGGCGAGGGCGGGCGGCGGTCACCGATGATGGGGCGCTCGCGGTTCTTCTTGCGGTAGCTGAACCACTGCAGCAGCACCTGCTTGCCCGACACGGCGTAGTGCCACACGGTGCTGGGCACCGGCTCGATGAAGCCGCTGCCGATGTGCAGGCGCTGCAAGCTGGCGTCGTGGTGCATCGAATCCGGCATGCCCGCAGCGTCGAGCGGGATTGCGCCGCCCTTGGGCACCTGGGGTCGGCGGCCCACCGGCAGGCGCGGTGCACCCGCCGGGCGGCCGGCCGCCGGGTCGGCAAAACGCTCACCAAAGGTGTGCAGCCACACCACGCGGCGGCCCAGGGCGACGGCTTCGGCAAAGGTCGTGGCATCGGCGGTCAGCGGGATGCGCAGGCCGGGGGTGGCCAGGTCAATGCGAAATCGCTCGGTGTAGGCCGGATGCGCGGCGACGGCGGCGATGTAGGCAAACAGGTCTTCTGGCCTGACCTCGGCTGCGTGGACGGACGCCAGATGAGCCAGCAACGCCGATGAGAGATTTGTCTGCGACGCTTGCGCATCCGACCACAGCGGATAGACCCGACCGCCGAATGAACCCTTGAAGTGATCCAAATCAGGCAGCAAGCCGGTCAAGCTGATGCCAGGCCCGACGCCGGGGGTGGATCGCGAGAGCGCTGTCAAATAAACCTGGTTTGCCGAGCGCGACTGCCATAGGTTTGCGTTGGGCTGCGTGATGACCCGAGCGTCGGGAATGATCCATTGCCGATTGAAGGATCTGAACCCAAAAGGTATCGGCGCTTCGCAGTCACT
>JANNZD010000024.1:0-2278 GCA_031410435.1 Betaproteobacteria bacterium
CCCAGCTTCGGCCTGATGGGGCATGAGTCGCTGATCATGCAGCAGAGCGACATCGGCGCGATTGCCGACAGCATCAAGGACTGCCTGCGCTGCGGCAAGTGCAAGCCGGTGTGCGCCACCCATGTGCCGCGCGCCAACCTGTTGTACAGCCCGCGCAACAAGATCCTGGCCACCTCGCTGCTGATCGAGGCCTTCTTGTACGAGGAGCAGACCCGCCGCGGCGTCAGCCTCAAGCATTGGGAAGAGTTCGAGGACGTGGCCGACCACTGCACGGTCTGCCACAAGTGCCTGACCCCCTGCCCGGTGAAGATCGATTTTGGCGACGTGTCGATGAACATGCGCAACCTGCTGCGCAAGATGGGGCAGAAGAGCTTCCGCCCGGGCAATGCGGCGGCGATGCTGATGCTCAATGCCACCAGCCCCAACACCATCAAGCTGGTGCGCGGCGCGATGGTGGGGGTGGGCTTCAAGCTGCAGCGCATGGCCAACCAGGTGCTCAAGCTGGCCGCCCGCAAGCAGACCGGCGCACCGCCGGCCAGCGTGGGCACCGCGCCGGTGCGCGAGCAGGTGATCCACTTCATCAACAAGAAATTGCCCGGCGGCCTGCCCAAGAAGACCGCGCGGGCCCTGCTGGACATCGAGGACAAGGATTACGTGCCCATCATCCGCAACCCGGTGGCCACCACCGCCGAGACCGAGGCGGTGTTCTATTTTCCGGGTTGCGGCAGTGAGCGCCTGTTCAGCCAGGTGGGCCTGGCCACCCAGGCCATGCTGTGGCATGCCGGGGTGCAGACGGTGTTGCCGCCCGGCTACCTGTGCTGCGGCTACCCGCAGCGCGGCAGCGGGCAGTTTGACAAGGCCGAGCAGATCATCACCGACAACCGGGTGCTGTTCCACCGCGTGGCCAACACCCTGAACTACCTGGACATCAAGACCGTGGTGGTCAGCTGCGGCACCTGCTACGACCAGCTGCAGGGCTACCAGTTCGAGGACATCTTCCCCGGCTGCCGCATCATCGACATCCACGAATACCTGCTGGAGAAGGGCATCACGCTGCCCACTGCGGCCGATGGCAATGCGGCGGGCTACCTCTACCACGACCCCTGCCACAGCCCGATGAAGCTGCAGGAGCCGATGAAGACCGTCAAGGCCCTGATGGGCGCCAATGTGCAGAAGAGCGAGCGCTGCTGCGGCGAGAGCGGCACGCTGGGCGTGACCCGGCCCGACATCGCCACCCAGGTGCGTTTCCGCAAGGAAGAAGAGCTGCGCGCTGACGAAGCCGCGTTGCGCGCCACCGGCAGCGTTGCGGCCGGTGCCAACGTCAAGATCCTGACGTCCTGCCCCAGCTGCCTGCAAGGCCTGACCCGCTTCCAGGACGACATGCAGACCGGCCTGCTGGAGGCCGACTACATCGTGGTGGAGATGGCCCGCAAGATCCTGGGCGAGACCTGGCTGCAGGATTACGTCGGCCGGGCCAATGCCGGGGGCATCGAGCGGGTGCTGGTGTAGCGGCGGTCGGGGTATTCTGGTGGCTGCACTGCGGACAAGGGGTTGGTGATGAGCGCTGTGTTGAATGCACCTCGATTTGCCGATGCCGAGGCCTACTTGGCCTGGGAAGAGTTGCAGCCTGAGCGGCATGAATACGTGGATGGCGAGGTGTATGCCATGACGGGCGTGCGGGCTGCGCACAACGACATCAACTTCAATGCCGTGGGGTTCTTGCGGCAGGTATTGAAGGGCACGCCTTGCAAGGTGTTTGGGATCGACCTCAAGCTGCAAGTCAGCCCCAATGGCAACTTTCTCTACCCTGACCTGATGGTCACCTGCGACCCGCGCGACATCCAATCCAGCGATAGCCCCGCCATGAACCACCCCTGGCTGATCGCCGAGGTGCTTAGCGACAGCACCGCCGCCTACGACCGCGGCCGCAAGTTCGAGCTTTACCGCACCGTCAACACGCTCACCCACTACCTGCTGATCGAACAGACCCGGCCCTATGCCGAGCTGTTCTTCAAGAATGAGCAGGGCCTGTGGGTGCTGCAGCCGCTGCAGGCTGGCGACATGATCCCCATCGATCGGCTGGGCCAGCCCTGGCCGGTGGCCAGTCTGTTCGAGGGCGTCAACTTCACGCCCGCCTCACCCCCGGCCACCCCGCCGCCAGCGCCTTGAAGGGCCGCCCGGCCCGCGCTGACCCCGCCGCTAAACTGCGGCTCCGTTACCGACTGATGCCCATGGCCACCACCAGCACCCCCCAGCCCACCGCCCTCACGCTGCACCA
>JANNZD010000025.1:0-4571 GCA_031410435.1 Betaproteobacteria bacterium
GGCTGTGGCTGCCGCCGTCGCTGGCCCAGGCCTGGTTGGGCGCCCACCGCCAGACCCTGGCCACCCTGGCCGGCCTGCAGGCCCGCTTGCAGGCCTGCCAGGCCGGCTTTGCCAGCCACCGGGTCGACCCCGGCCTGACCGACCCGGCCCCCGCGCTGGCGCCGGCTACCCTCGATTGAAGCGCCGGCCCGGCACCATGCCCGCACTGGACCAGCCCTATGACCGCCTGGCGGCGCTGCCCCGCACGCTCTGGCTGCCCGGCCTGATCAGCCACACCGGGCCGGTGCCCGCGGCCGGCGCGGCCGCCAGCGACCACACCGGCCAGCGCCTGGCCGATCTGCAGCAATGGCGCCTGGCACTGGCCCAGGGCCAGCTGCCCGCCGCGCAGGCCGACTTTGGCGATGCCCAGGCCAGCGCAGCGCTGCGCCAGGCCGCCGCCACGCTGGGCCTGGCGGCCCTGTGCCGAGGCGCCGATGCGCTGGCCGAGCAACTGCTGCGCACCCTGCTGTGGCACCTGGACCGCCTGATCGACCTGCAGCCCGCGCTGAGCCGCGGCCAGGCCATCGCCCAGGTGACGCAGGAGTTCACGGCCGCCTGGACCACCCTGAAGGGCGACTGGGACGCCGCGCTGGCGCTGCTGCAGGGCTTGGGCGACCTGGGCGCGCTGCGCTGGGACGAACTGCGCGGCCAGCTCAGCCGGCGCGAATGGGCCGAGGCCCAGCGCATCAGCGACGCCCTGGGCCGCATGCCCGAGCTGGCCGCGCTGGTACGCCGCTTGGGGCGGGCCGAAAGAGCGGCCAGCGCCCAGGCCCTGCCGCCGCGCAGCAGCGCGGCCGCACAGCCCCGCCGCCTGGGCCGCAAAGCCATCGAGACCCGGCTGCCCGACGCACCGGGCGAGCTGCGCGGCATCCGCCACAGCGACCGCATCGAGGGCATGCTGGGCAGCGAGGCCGCGATGCTGCTGCACCCGGTGCTGCACAAGCTCTGGCGCGCCCGCCGCGCCGAGGCCCGCCTGCTCACCTACGACAGCCAGGCGCTGCTGATCGACTGGCGCCCGGATGCCAGCCAGCCGCCGCACCAGGCCCCGCTGCCGCCCCAGCCCGAGGCGCTGGAACGCGGCCCGATCATCGTCTGCCTCGACACCTCGGGCTCGATGCGTGGCGCACCCGAGACCGTCGCCAAGGCGGTAGTGCTGCAGGCCATGCGCAGCGCCTTGGCCGAGCGGCGCGGCTGCCTGCTGATGGCCTTTGGCGGGCCGGACGAGATCGTCGAGCGTGACCTGGCCCCGCCACGCCAGCAGGCCGGGCCGAGCGGGCTGGCCGTGCTGCTGGACCTGATGGGCCAGGGCTTTGACGGCGGCACCGATGTGCAGGGCCCGATCGAACGCGCCATCGACCGGGTGCACCAGGCGCGCTGGGCCAGTGCCGACCTGCTGATCGTCAGCGACGGCGAATTCGGCTGCACCCCGGCCACCCTGGCCCGGCTCGACCAGGCCCGTGCCACGCTCGGCCTGCGCGTGCAGGGCGTGCTGGTAGGCGACCGCGAGACCCTGGGCCTGATGGAAGTGGCCGATGACATCTTCTGGGTGCGCGACTGGCGCCGTCACGCGCCGCTTGCCGGCCAGGCCGGCGCACGCAAGGCCGCCGGCTTCTCGCCGGTGCACAGCAAGAGCCTGACCGCGCTGTACTTCCCGAATGCCTTGTCGCCGCGCGCGGCGCGGCACAAACCCGGGTGAGCGCCGCCAGCGGCTTGTGAAACCATAGGGGCCAGGAGCCGACCATGACCCATCCGATCCGATTTGCTGCCCGTGCGCTGGCCTGCCTGTGGCTGGCCGGCGCCCTGGCGCTGCCGGCCAGCGCCACCGACCTGGCCGGCAGCCGCCAGGTGCTGCTGCATGGCCGAGATGGCACGCGCATCCACCTGGGCGATGTCGCCTTCACGCCGCAGGCCGATGGCCGCAGCGCCTTCGTGCTGGCGCTGCGCCATGAGCCCTTCAAGGATTTCTTCCTGTCGATGAAGGAGTTCAAGTGCGTGGAAAGCAGCGCCGAAGTGTTCTGCCACGTGCCCTACCCCTACCCGCAGCCAGGCACCGTCAGCGACACCGACCTGGCCTGGTTGGAGCATTCGCTGCTGTTCATGTTCAAGACGCCCGCTGAGTTCGGCGCCAAGCTGTGGAACGGCATCTACTTCAAGTTGACGCCCACCGAACGCGGCTTCGAGGGCCGCCCGCAGGCGGTGGACCTGAACCGCATCAGCGCCCCGCCCGACCAACCCCGCGTGCCGCCCTACCGGCCGGCGCTGCGCGACGACATCCCGGTCGGCGCGCGCTGGTTCGGCCGGCTCACCATCGAGTAGACCCCGCAACTATCCCCGCTCGCGGCCGATGAAGCCCTGCATATAGCGCTGCGGCTCGCCGGTGCAGAAGGCCTGGCGGAATGCCGCCACGCTGGCGGCAATCGAGGCGTCCACGGGCTGGTCTTCCCAGCTGCGCAACAGCGCCTTCTGCTGGCGCAGCACCAGCGGGCCCAAGCCGGCCAGTTGCTGCGCGGCCTGCGCCACGGCGGCGTCCAGCGCAGCCGGCGCGCAGACCCGGTGCAGTAGGCCGAAGCCCAGCGCGGTGGCGGCATCTACCGGCTCGCCGGTCAGCAGCATCCAGGTCGCCACCGAGCGGCCCAGCAGGCGCGGCAGCAGCGCCGCATGGATCACCGACGGGATGCCCACCTTGACCTCGGGCATGCCGAAGCGGGCGTCATGGCTGGCGATGCGCAGATCGCAGGCCGCCGCCAGCTCCAGCCCGCCACCCAGGCACCAGCCGGCCAGGCGCGCGATCACCGGCACCGGCAGGCTGCGCACCGCCTCGCACAAGTCCTTCAAACGGGTGATGAAGGCCTCGGCGCTGTCGGGCGTCAGGCGCGCCATTTCGTGGATGTCGGCGCCGCCGACAAAGTTGGTCTCGCCCGGGCCGCGCAGCACCAGCACGCGCAGGCCGGGCGCCTCGCGCAGGCGCTTCAAAGCTTCGGTGGCGGCGACGATGGCCGGCGTGCCGATGATGTTGAGCGCCTTGGCGCCGTGGATCGTCAAGGTGGCGATGCCCTGGCTATCAATCTGGACCGGGGCGGTGTTTGCGGTATCGGACATCGGGCGGCACCTCGCTGCAAGGGTGCGCCAGTATCGGCCCCGGTTCGCTTGGTTCGGCCTTGCATCAGCGCGCCAACCTGTCAAGCTGGGCCTGGGTGCCGGCACGGCGGTCGTCCTGGGCCTGCACAAGGAGATCGTCATGCCCATCACCCTGCAATCCCGGCGCGGCTTCATCGGCCTGTCACTGCTGGGTATCGGCACCGCCTGGCCAGCGTTGGCCCAGAAGTCCTACGGCCCCGGCGCATCCGACACCGAGATCGAGATCGGCCAGACCATGGCCTACAACGGGCCGCTGTCGGCCTAAGGCGCGCTTGGCAGGGTCGAAGCCGCTTACTACCGCAAGGACGGGTTGGGCGACCAGGTCAAGCAGATCGTGGCCGCGCTGAACTACGAGGTGACCGCACCGACGCTGGATTCGCAACTGCTGCAGATGCAGGCGGCCAACGCCGATGTGTTCTTTGACCAGACCACACCCAAGTTCGCCGCCCAGGTCATCCGCCGCCTCAGCGAGATTGGCTGGCAGCCGGTGCACTGCCTGAACAACATCGCCGCGTCGATCGGTGCGGTGCTGGTGCCGGCCGGGCTGGACAACGCCAAGGGCCTGATCTCGACGATTTACCTGAAAGACACCACCGACCCGCAGTTGGCCGATGACCCGGCGGTCAAGGAGTGGGGCGCCTTCATGAAGAAGTACAACCCGTCGGGCAACCTGCTGGGCTCGATCAACGTGACTGGCCACGCAGTGGCGCAAACCGTGATGCAGGTGCTGATGCAGTGCGGCGACAACCTCAGCCGCGAGAACGTGAAGCGCCAGGCCGCTTCCTTGAAGGACCTTGAACTCGGTCTGTTGATGCCCGGCGTCAAGATCAACACCAGCCCCACCGATCACGCACCGATCGAATCCCTGCGGCTGCGCGGCTTCGACGGCAAGCAATGGATCGCGTTTGGCGAGGTGATGGGCCGCTGAGAGCGATGCCTTGTGCCTGCTGATGACCTCGTCAATGCGTGCTGTGGCGCAGGCGGGGAACGGCGGTTTTGGGCTCGGTGCGGACCTGGCGACGGGCTGCTCTGGGCAGGCCTGATGCAGGCACTTTGACGCCCGCGCGAGGCCAAGGCCACCGGGTGGCCGGCTGCCTCCGTGTCCCCCGGACGGGCCTTGCCCGTCCTCCTCCTTTACCTGCGGCACCCGGCCACCCGGCGCCCTCGGCCCGGCCAGGTCCGCGCACTGCGGTGTGAAATCCGCGCCAGTGCCAACTTGTTGCCGGAGCGGCAGGCCGGTCTGGCGTGTTCTGATCGCGGTAGGGATGCCCATTGCTGAGCACCCCCCGCACAGATCCGTACGTGCCCAATTCAGGCATACGGCTCCTACCTTGGGTGTTTGACGGCAAATCGCGTACTCGGCCAGGGGTGGAGGATTCGGGCTGCGGGGAGCC
>JANNZD010000026.1:0-5368 GCA_031410435.1 Betaproteobacteria bacterium
GTGGTGAAGTCCTGGGCCTTGGCCACCGGGATGGTGCTGTTGCGCTCGATCACCCGCTCGACCAGGCCGCCCATGGTCTCCAGCCCCAGCGACAGCGGGATCACGTCCAGCAGCAGCAATTCGCCGTCGCGCGCATTGCCGGCCAGCGCATTGGCCTGCAGCGCCGCGCCCACCGCCACCACCTCGTCGGGGTTGAGGTTGGTCAGCGGCGCGCGGCCGAACAGCTCGCCCACCGCCGCCGGCACCAGGGGCATGCGGGTCGAGCCGCCCACCATGACCACGCCCTGCACCTCGTCGCGCTTGACCTTGCCGTCGCGCAAGACCTTGCGCACCAGGGCCAGGGTGCGGTCGATCAGCGGCCGCGCCAGGGTCTCGAACTGGGCCCGGCTCACCGGCAGCGCCACGGCCTGACCGGCCAGGCTGCAGCGCAGCAGGGTGTGCTCGCTGCCGGTCAAGGCCTCTTTGGCGGCGCGCGCGGCCACCAGCAGCGCGCGCTTGTCCTGGGCTTGCGGCGCTTCCAGTCCGGTCTGGGCCAGGGCCCAGTCGGCCAGGGCCTGGTCGAAATCATCGCCGCCCAGGGCCGCATCGCCGCCGGTGGCCACCACCTCGAACACCCCGCGCGACAGGCGCAGCAGGCTGATGTCGAAGGTGCCGCCGCCCAGGTCATAGACCGCATACAGGCCCTCGCTAGCATTGTCCAGGCCGTAGGCCACGGCGGCGGCGGTGGGCTCACTGATCAGGCGCAGCACGTTCAGGCCGGCCAGTTGGGCGGCGTCCTTGGTGGCCTGGCGCTGGGCATCGTCGAAATAGGCCGGCACCGTGATCACCGCACCAAACAGATCGTCATTGAAGGTGTCTTCGGCGCGGTAGCGCAGGGTAGCCAGGATCTCGGCCGACACCTCCACCGGTGTCTTGACGCCGGCCCGGGTGGCCAAGGCCAGCATGCCCGGTTGGTCTACGAATCGGTAGGGCAGCTTGTCATGGCCGCGAATATCGGCCAGGCGACGGCCCATGAAGCGCTTGACGCTGGCCAAGGTGTTCTCGGGGTCTTCGGCCTGGGCGTCACGGGCCTCGAACCCGATCTGGCGTCCGCCCCCCTCGGTGTAGCGCACCACCGACGGCAGGATGCTGCGGCCCTGGCCGTCGGGCAGGCATTCGGCCACGCCGTGGCGCACCGCCGCCACCAGCGAATGGGTGGTGCCCAGGTCGATGCCCACGGCGATGCGGCGACCATGCGGGTCGGGCGTCTGGCCAGGTTCGGAGAGTTGCAGCAGCGCCATGGCGGAGGGGGGTCGTTGTCGGTCGGAAGGGGAATGCTTGCGCGGGCGCGGTCGGCTCAGGCGTCCAGGGCTTCGAGGCGGCGGGCGATGTCGGCCCGGAAACGGGCCACGAACATCAGCGCCCGCACCTGCTGGGCGGCCGCCTGTGCCTGCACCCGCACATCGCCCGGGCCGTCCAGGGTCTGGCCCAGGGCCACCAGCAGCTGCCGCTCGTCAGCGGCCACCGCATCATCCAGGGCCTGCACGGCGGCCGGGTCAGCCGCAGCCTCGTCCAGCGCCTCGCGCCAGGCCATCTGCTGCATCAAGAAGGCGCCGGGCATGGCGGTGTTGTTCTCGGCATCGATGGCCGCGCCACGCAGCTCGCACAGGTAGGCGCCGCGCTTGAGCGGGTCTTTCAGGCGCTGGTAGGCCTGGTTCACCCGCACCGACCATTGCATCGCCAAACGCTGCGACGATGCGGCCTCGCCGGCGAAGCGGTCGGGGTGCACCTGGGCCTGCAGCGCCAGCCACTGCGCGTCCAGCGCCGCGCGGTCCAGCGCATGGCGCTGCGGCAGGCCGAACAGCGTGAAATCGTCGTCGCTAAGGTTCATCGTTGAAGGTCAGACAAAACAAAAGCGCGGGTGGTGACGCCGCGCCTTGCTTGGGGCCGGGCGCTACCCGGTCAAAGCATCAAACTCGAAACGATTCCCCGCAGCCGCAGCGGTCTTTCTCGCGCGGGTTGTGGAACTTGAAGCCCTCGTTCAGGCCCTCGCGCACAAAGTCCAGCTCGGTGCCGTCGAGGTAGGGCAGGCTCTTGGGGTCAATCAACACCTTGATGCCATGGGCCTCGAAGACATGGTCTTCAGGGGCCACGTCATCGGCGTATTCCAGCTTGTAGGCCAGGCCCGAGCAGCCGGTGGTGCGCACGCCCAGCCGCACGCCCACGCCCTTGCCGCGCTTGCTGATGTAGCGCGACACATGCCGTGCCGCCGCTTCTGACAGGGTGATGGACATCGGGGGTCAGTGCGCCACTGCAGCCGCGCCGCTGCCCTGGCCATGCTTGGCCTTGTAGTCGTCCACGGCGGCCTTGATCGCGTCTTCGGCCAGGATCGAACAGTGGATCTTGACCGGCGGCAGCGCCAGCTCTTCGGCGATGTTGGTGTTCTTGATCTCCAGCGCCTGGTCCAGGGTCTTGCCTTTGACCCACTCGGTGACCAGCGAGCTGCTGGCGATGGCCGAACCGCAGCCATAGGTCTTGAAGCGCGCGTCCTCGATCAGCCCGGTGGCCGGATTGACCTTGATCTGCAGCTTCATCACGTCGCCGCAGGCCGGTGCACCCACCATGCCGGTGCCCACATCCTCATCGCCCTTGTCGAAGGCGCCCACGTTGCGGGGGTTCTCGTAGTGGTCGATGACCTTGTCGCTGTATGCCATGTGCTTGCTCCTGGATCAGTGGGCGGACCATTGAATGCTGCTGATGTCGATGCCGTCGCGGTACATGTCCCAAAGCGGCGACAGCTCGCGCAGTCTGGCCACCCGGTCCTTCAGGGTGCTGACGGCGTAGTCGATCTCGGCCTCGGTGGTGAATCGGCCGATGGTCATGCGCAGGCTGCTGTGGGCCAGCTCGTCGCTGCGCCCCAGCGCACGCAGCACATAGCTGGGCTCGAGGCTGGCCGAAGTGCAGGCCGAACCCGACGACACCGCCAGGCCCTTGACGCCCATGATCAGCGACTCGCCCTCGACATAGTTGAAGGACATGTTCAGGTTGTGCGGCACACGCTGGACCAGGTCACCATTGATGAAGACCTGCTCGACGTCGTTCAGCCCGTTCAGCAGCTTGTGGTGCAGCATGCGGATGCGCTCCTGCTCGCTGCCCATCTCCTCCTGCGCGATACGGAAGGCCTCGCCCATGCCGACGATCTGGTGCGTCGGCAGGGTGCCCGAGCGCATGCCGCGCTCATGCCCGCCACCGTGCATCTGCGCCTCCAGCCGGATGCGCGGCTTGCGACGCACATAGAGCGCGCCCTGGCCCTTGGGCCCGTAGGTCTTGTGCGCCGACATGCTCATCAGGTCGATCGGCAGCTTTGCCAGATCGATCGCCACTTTGCCGGTGGCCTGGGCCGCGTCGACATGGAAGACGATGCCGCGCTCGCGGCACAGCGTGCCCAGCGCGGTCATGTCCTGGATCACGCCAATCTCGTTGTTGACCAACATCACCGAGGCCAGGATGGTGTCGGGCCGCAACGCATCCTTGAACCGGTCCAGGTCGATCAGCCCGTTGGCCTGCACGTCCAGGTAGGTGGCCTCGAAACCCTGGCGCTCCAGCTCGCGAACCGTGTCGAGTGTGGCCTTGTGCTCGGTCTTGACCGTGATGATGTGCTTGCCGCGGCTCTTGTAGAAATGCGCCGCGCCCTTGAGCGCCAGGTTGATGGCCTCGGTGGCGCCGCTGGTCCAGACGATCTCGCGCGGGTCGGCGTTGATCAGCGCGGCGACCTGCTCACGCGACTTCTCGACAATGGCCTCGGCCTCCCAGCCCCAGGCGTGGCTGCGTGACGCCGGGTTGCCGAAATGCTCGCGCAGCCAGGGGATCATGGCGTCGACGACGCGCGGGTCCACCGGCGTGGTGGCGCCGTAGTCGAGGTAGATCGGGAAGTGCGGGGTCATGGTGGTAAGGGTGGAATGAACAGGAAAGGAAAGCGCCGCTGCGGGCGCCGCGCTCACTTCGACAGGGCGCTGCCCAGGGCAAACACCGAATTGGGCGCGGTGATCTTGATCGGTTTGACCACCGGCACCGACGAAATGGCGCGCTTGATCGGCACCTCCTCGATCGAGACGCCCTTGGCCAGCTGGTCTTCCACCAGCTTCTTCAGCGAGATCGAGTCGAGGAACTCGATCATCTTGTGGTTCAGGCTGGCCCACAGGTCATGCGTCATGCAGCGCCCGGCATCGTCGCCCATGCAGTTTTCCTTGCCGGCGCAGCCGGTGGCGTCGATCGGCTCGTCCACCGCCACGATGATGTCGGCCACGGTGATCTCGTCGCTTTTGCGGCCCAGCGAATAGCCGCCGCCCGGCCCGCGGGTGCTCTCGACCAGCTCATGCCGGCGCAGCTTGCCGAACAGCTGCTCCAGGTAGGACAGCGAGATCTGCTGGCGCTGGCTGATGGCCGCCAGGGCCACCGGCCCGTTGTTCGAGCGCAGCGCCAGATCGATCATCGCGGTGACGGCAAAACGGCCCTTGGTGGTCAAACGCATCTGGGATTCTCCTGTTGGTGAAGCGGCCGGCGCGGGCTTGGAACCCGTCGGCCGGCTGTACCCGACTGATGCAGTCAAGTATAGCAGAAGCCTACTGTTTTGCTCGGCATTGGGCCGCGGCGCGCGGCGCAGGGCGGCTCAGGCTGGGTCGCCCAGGCGCTGGCGCAGGCGGGCCACCAGAAGGTCGCAAGCCGGCTCGATCAGGTCGAGCACGGCGTCGAAGCCCTGCACATTGCCGAAGTAGGGATCGGGCACCTCATCGGTCGGGCGGGCCGGGTCGAAGGGCAACAACAGGGCCAGGCGTTGGCGCTGGTGGGCAGGGCAGCGTTCGGTCAACGCCGCCAGGTTGGCATGATCCATTGCCAGCAACAGGTCGAAGCGGGCGAAATCGGGGGCGGCCAGCGGGCGCGACCGGATGCCGTCCAGCCGATAGCCCCGCAGGGCAGCCCGCGCCACCGCGCGCGGGTCGGGCGGGGTGCCGCGCCGGAAGCCATGGGTGCCCGCCGAATCCACTGCCACCGCCGTGTCCAGGCCGGCGCTGGCCAGCTTGCTGCGCAGCACCGCCTCGGCCATGGGCGAACGGCACAGATTGCCGGCGCAAACCATCAACACCTGCAGGCGCGGCCTGGGGCGGCGCCGGAACCACGGAATCCACATGGGCGGCAAGGATAGCGGACGGGTCAAGTTGCATCACCCTACAACCCGCGACAAGAACTCCCTACCTGGCCCGGCTGGGGCGGGTCACGCCTGCACCTGCCGGCCGGCCGGGCATTGGTTCGCGGGGGTCAGGCGGGCGCGGTGAGCCATTTGCAGCATGCGGTTTGCGTTAGCAGATGAAGGGGCTGACGACGCAGTGCC
>JANNZD010000027.1:0-4031 GCA_031410435.1 Betaproteobacteria bacterium
GGTGTCACGCCCAACAAGCTGCTCAGCAAGATCGCCAGCGACCTGGACAAACCCGACGGCCTGAGCCTGCTGACCCTGGCCGACCTGCCCGGGCGGATCTGGACGCTGCCGGCGCGTCGCATCAACGGCATCGGCCCCAAGGCCGGCGCCAAGCTGGCCACGCTGGGCATCGAAACCATCGGCCAACTGGCCGAGAAGGAGCGCGCCTGGCTGGTGCAGCAGTTCGGCCGCAGCTATGGCGCCTGGCTGCATGACGCGTCGCACGGGGTGGACGAGCGGCCGGTGGTGACCCACAGCGAACCGGTGTCGATGAGCCGCGAGACCACCTTCGAGCGCGATCTGCATGCCAAGCGCGACAAGGTCGAGCTGGGCGCGGTGTTCACCGAGCTGGCCCACCAGGTGGCGGCCGACCTGCAGCGCAAGGGCTATGTCTGCCGCACCATCGGCATCAAGCTGCGCTTCGAGGATTTCAAGACCGTCACCCGCGACATGACGATCGCGCTGCCCACCCACGACCCCGCCACCGTGCGCCTGGCGGCCGGGCTGTGCCTGAAACGGGTGGACCTGAGCCGGCGCATCCGCCTGCTGGGGGTGCGGGTGGGCGCGCTGCAAAGGGCCGCAGGCGGCCCGATAGCGGCGCGGCCGGCCTAGAGGCCTGTCGCGCTTTGGGTCGGGCCTGCGCTTGCCCCGGCCCGGACGCCCCCCCTATGATCTGCACACCATGAAACCTCAAGCCCACCGCGCCCTGCGTCCCCTGCTGCTGGCGCTACTCGCTGGCCCCACCCTGGCGGCGCAGCTGCAGGTCACCGTGCTGGGCCTGGACGGCAAGCCCGCGCCCGATGTAGTGGTGCAGGCTGTGCCGGCGGCGGCCTGGTCGCCCCAGCCGCAGCCGACCGCCGTCGAGATCGTCCAGCAGAACATCCGCTTCGTTCCCTTTGTCACCGTGGTGCCGGTGGGCACCACGGTGCGCTTCGTCAACCGCGACCGCTTCGACCACCATGTGCGCTCCCAGCCTGGCGGCCCGCTGGGCAATGTGGCGCCGGCCCAGCAGTTCGAGTACCGCATCGCGGCGATCAAGTCCAACGGCGTGGCGGCTGCGGCCGAGGTCAAGCTCGATACCGCCGGCATCATCGCGCTGGGCTGCCATCTGCATGGCTCGATGCGCGGCCATGTGCTGATCAGCAACACGCCCTGGGCCGGGGTCAGCGACGAGCGCGGCCAGGTCACCTTGGCCAACGTGCCCGACGGCCAGCTCGAACTCAAGCTCTGGCATCCCGACCAGATCACCGACCAGCCCACCACCCGCCTGCAGGCCAGCGGCAACCAGGCGCCCGAGCTCAAGCTCAACCTCAGCCCGCGCCGCCGCCCGCCCCCGCCGCCGAGCAGCAGCTACGCCAACTGATCTGCGGCGCCTCGGCGCGCCAATCCGCCCGTCCCTTTCCCCCTTCTCAACGGCCCCGGCCGCTGCCCCCTGCCCATGACCGCCCTGACCTGGAACGAATCCCTGGCCCTGCAGCACACGCAGATGGACGCCACCCACCTCGAATTTGTCGACCTGCTGGCCGCCACCGACGCCGCGCTGGCCGGCCCGGACGCGCCCTTGCTGCTGCGCTTCCAGGCCCTGGTGGAGCACACCGTCGAGCATTTCGCGCAAGAAGAGCGCTGGATGCAGGCCACCGGTTTTGCGCCGGAGAACTGCCATGCCGCGCAGCACCAGGCGGTGCTGGGCGTGATGCAGGAATGCGCGCTGCGCGCCGCCGACCCGGACGAGCCCGATTTCGAACCGCTGCGCGTGGCGGTGGGCGAGTTGGCCAGCTGGTTTCCGCAGCATGCGCAGTTCATGGACGCCGCGCTGGCCCAGCACCTGCAGGTGGTGGGCTTCGATGCGGCCACCGGCGCCTGCAGCCTGGCCCCGCCCACCGATACAGCCGGCCACAGCGGCTGCGGCAGCCCGGCCTGCGCCTAGCGCGGCAGCGCAGCCTGCCCCAGGGGCAATATGCCCGCCCCGGCCGATCTGCGATTCCCGTCGATCGACGGCCTGCGGGCCTTCGAGGCGGCCGAACGCCTGGGCAGCTTCGAACGCGCGGCCGAGGAACTGGCCATCAGCGCCAGCGCTGTCAGCAAGCGGGTCAGCACGCTCGAAGACCTGCTGGCCACCACGCTGCTGCAACGCAGCGGCAAGGCCCTGGCGCTCACCGCCGCCGGCAAGGAATACCTCGGCCAGGTGCGCGCCGCGCTCGGCCTGTTGGCGGCGATGCCGCTGCACCAGCGCCCGGCCCAGCGCCTGCAGCGGCTGCGCGTGACCACCCCGCCCACCTTTGCCCGGCAGATCCTGGTGCCCAGCCTTGAGAGCTTCACCCGCGCCCACCCCGAGATCGAGCTGGAGCTGCTGCTGTCCATCCCCTACCTGGAATCGAGCCCGCACGACAGTGACATCGAGGTGCGCGCCGCTGCAGCCGGCACGGCGGGCGGCAGCCTGCTGCTCGACGACCGGGTGCTGCCGGTGGCCGCGCCGGCGCTGATCGCGCGCCTGCCGGCGTCGCCCCAACCGGCCGACCTGGCCCGCCTGCCCCTGCTGCGCACCCCGCTGGAGCCCTGGACACCCTGGTTGCGCGCGGCCGGCCTGCCCTGGCCCGAACCGGCCACCGGCCCCAGGCTGGTGGACCTGGGCCTGACGCTGGAGGCCGCGGTCTCTTGCCAGGGCGTGGCGCTGGCGCGGCCCAGCCTGGCCTGGCACTGGCTGGCCAGCGGCACGCTGCGGCCACTGTTTGCCATCACCGCACCGGCCGCTTACCCCTACCTGCTGATGCCGCATGCGCCTGGCGGCGCCGCAGCGCTGTTCGCCGATTGGCTGCGCGGGGTCTGCGACCAAGCCGCCCTGCGGTCGGCATCCTGGCTTTCCGGTCTGGCCTGAGCAAGTTTCCGGGCCGCGCCCGGCACGCGCCGCTAGCATCCTGGCACCAGGAGACAAGCCCCATGACCGTGATCACCACCATCGAAGACCTGCGCCAGCTGGCCCAGAAGCGCGTGCCGCGCATGTTTTACGACTATGCCGACAGCGGCAGCTGGACCGAAAGCACCTACCGCGCCAACGAGAGCGACTTCCAGAAGATCAAGCTGCGCCAGCGCGTGGCGGTGAACATGGAGAACCGCAGCCTGGCCACCACCATGGCCGGTCAGGCGGTGAAGATGCCGGTGGCCATCGCGCCGGTGGGCCTGACCGGCATGCAGCATGCCGACGGCGAGATCCACGCCGCCAAGGCGGCCGAGAAGTTCGGCATCCCCTTCACCCTGAGCACCATGAGCATCTGCTCGATCGAGGACATCGCCGCCCACACGCAAGCGCCCTTCTGGTTCCAGCTCTACATGATGCGCGACCGCGAGGCGATGGTGCGCATGATCGAACGGGCCCGCGCTGCGCGCTGCAGCGCGCTGGTGCTGACGCTCGACCTGCAGGTGATCGGCCAGCGTCACAAGGACCTGAAAAACGGCCTGACCGCGCCGCCCCGGCCCACCCTGGCCAACATCGTCAACCTGATGATGAAGCCGCGCTGGTGCCTGGGCATGGCGGGCACCCGGCGCCACAGCTTCGGCAACCTGGTGGGGCATGTGAAGGAGGTCAGCGACATGAATTCACTGGCCGCCTGGACCAACGAGCAGTTCGACCCGCGCCTGTCCTGGGCCGACGTGGAATGGGTCAAGAAGCAATGGGGCGGCAAGTTCATCCTCAAGGGCATCATGGATGTCGAAGACGCCCGGCTGGCGGCGGATGTGGGCGCCGATGTGATCGTGGTCAGCAACCACGGCGGGCGCCAACTGGATGGCGCGCCGTCCAGCATCGCGGCCCTGCCGGCCATCGTCGCCGAGGTGGGCAGCAAGCTGGAGGTGCACATGGACGGCGGCATCCGCAGCGGCCAGGACGTGCTCAAGGCCTGGGCCCTGGGCGCGCGCGGCACCTACATCGGCCGGGCCATGGCCTATGGCCTGGGCGCGATGGGCGAGGCCGGCGTGACCCAGGCGCTGCAGATCCT
>JANNZD010000028.1:0-42846 GCA_031410435.1 Betaproteobacteria bacterium
AAAGCCTTTGGCAATGCCGACGAAGTGGGCGCTGCGGCGGTGGACTATCTGCGCGTAGAACGGGTCACCGGAGGCTTGTTTGCTGAGCGCCACTTTGGCCATGCGGGCCCAGAAGTAGGCAAAACACAAATGGCCCACGACACGCAGGTAGTCCACCGCCGCAGCGCCCACTTCGTCGGCATTGCCAAAGGCTTTCATGCCGATCTCGGTGGTGAGTTTGGTCACTTTGTCGCCCAGGTCGGCCAGCGGGTTGATGAACTCCTGCATGGCTTCATCGGTGCCTTCGTCCTCTACAAACTCGGCAATCAGCTTGCCAAACTTCTTGAGCCTGGCGCCGTTGTCACCCAGCACTTTGCGGCCCAGCAGGTCCAGGCTCTGGATGGTGTTGGTGCCCTCGTAGATCATGTTGATGCGCGCGTCGCGCACGAACTGCTCCATGCCCCACTCGTGGATATAGCCATGGCCGCCGAACACCTGCTGGCAGTGCGAGGTGGCGATCCAGCCGTTGTCGGTGATGAAGGCCTTGATGATGGGTGTCAGCAGCGAGACGATGTCGTCGGCCTCGCGCTGCTCGTCCGCATCGTCGCTGGCCACCAGCACATCGAGCTGCAGCGAGGTGTACATCAACATCGCCCGGCCGCCTTCGGCATAGGCGCGGGCGGTCAGCAGCATCTTGCGCACGTCGGGGTGCACGATGATCGGGTCGGCGGCCTTCTCGGGCGCCTTCGGGCCCGACAAGGAACGCATCTGGATGCGGTCCTTGGCATAGGCCACGGCGTTCTGGTAGGCCACCTCGGTCAAGCCCAGGCTCTGGTTGCCCACGCCCAGGCGGGCCGCGTTCATCATCACGAACATCGCCGCCAGGCCCTTGTGGGGCTGGCCCACCAAGGTGCCGATGGCACCGTCCAGCACCATCTGGCAGGTGGCATTGCCGTGGATGCCCATCTTGTGCTCCAGGCCGCCGCAGTAGATGGCGTTGCGCTCGCCCACCTTGCCGTCGGCATCGGGCAGGAACTTGGGCACCACGAACAGCGAGATGCCCTTGCTGCCGGCCGGCGCCGGGTTGCCAGGTTCATGCAGGCGCGCCAGCACCAAATGGATGATGTTTTCGGCCAGGTCATGCTCGCCGGCGCTGATGAAGATCTTCTGGCCGGTAATGCGGTAAGTTCCATCGGCCTGCGGTTCGGCCTTGCTGCGCAGCAGGCCCAGATCGGTACCGCAGTGCGACTCGGTCAGGCACATGGTGCCGGTCCACTGGCCGCTGGTGAGCTTGGGCAGGTAGAGCGCCTTCTGCGCGTCCGAGCCATGCTTGTGCAAGGCCTCGTAAGCACCATGCGACAGGCCGGGGTACATGGCCCAGGCCTGATTGGCCGAGTTCAACATTTCGTAAAAGCATTGGTTGAGCACCAGCGGCAGGCCCTGGCCGCCGTAGGCCGGGTCGCAGCTCAATGCCGCCCAGCCGCCCGCCACGTACTGGGCATAGGCCTGCTTGAAGCCCTTGGGCGCGGTCACGGCATGGCTGGCCTGGTCCAGCGTGCAGCCCTCGGCATCGCCCGACAGGTTAAGCGGCGCGGTCACCTCGGCAGCGAACTTGCCGCCTTCTTCCAGCACCGCATTGAGGGTGTCGGCATCGGTGTCGCCATGGCCGGGTAGGGTCTTGAGCAGCGGCACGGCGTCTAGCACCTCGTGCAGCAGGAATTGCATGTCACGGATCGGCGGATGGTACTGGGGCATGGATCGCTCCTGGATCAGGGATGGACAAACACAGAAATCGGTTCAGGCCCGCAGGCAGCCCAGGCGCCGGACAACACCGCGGCGCTTGCGGCGCCCGCAGGGTCGCGCTCAAGCCTTGCCAGCCCTTGCGGACAGATCGGGGTCCGACAAGATTTGCGCCGCCACGATCCGGTCAAAACCCCGGCGGGCCCGGTCGATGGCGCCGGGCAGCCGCAGAAAGCGGGCATCGTGGTGCAAGGCCAGGATCAGGCCATGCACCTCGAACAGCATCTGCAGGGCGTCGGTATCCGGGTGCAGATGGCCGGCCTCGATCGACAGGCTGATCGCGCGCTCCAGCGCCGATTGCCAGGCGCGCACCATCGAAGCCAGTGCATCACGCACCGGCCCGGGCCGGTCGTCGAATTCGACCGCACCACTGATGTAGATGCAGCCCGAATCAACCTCGACCGACACCCGGCGCACCCAGCGCTCGAACAGCGCGCGCAGGCGCGGCAGGCCGCGCGTCTGGCTGACGGCCGGAAAGAAGACTTCTTCTTCGAAGCGCGCGTGGTACTCGCGGATCACCGCGATCTGCAGCTCTTCGCGCGAGCCGAAGTGGGCGAAGACGCCCGACTTGCTCATCTGCATCACTTCGGCCAGCGCGCCGATCGACAGACCCTCCAGGCCCATGTGGGACGACAGGCCCAAGGCCGCGTCCAGAATGGCCGCACGGGTCTGCTGGCCCTTGTGAAGGGCCCGGGCCGACGGACGCCCGGCGGAACGGCGTGGCGGCAAGGGCAGGGGCGAGGGGCTCAAGGCGTATCTGGGCTGAAACGAACGGTCGTGCTATTTTTGCAGAAGCCTGGGGCGACAGGCACGATTCGGCCCGGCTTTTTTCTAGACGATGTCGACTAGATCACGCAGGGGGCTGCAGTTTGAAGCCCGATCCCGGAATGCAGTACCCTAGAAGCCGCTGTTGACCGCAGCTGCGTGGCGCGCCTGCAGGGCCAGGCCGGCAGCGTGCTCGATGGTCAAGCTGGGAGATCTGTGCCTGTGGATGTACTGCAGCTCGATATGTCCGGACGCCCGCAGGCGTGGATTTCGCCGCGCGAGGCCGCCTTGCTCTACGCCAGCGACAACGTGGCCTGGACCCTGGGGCGCGCCTGCCATGTGTTGCGCGGCGGCATTCAGCGCAGCACCGGCCTGCAATCGCGCATCGAGGTTCATCCCATCATCGCAGTGCGCGGCACCGTACCCACCCGGGCCTGGCGCAGCACGCCGGCCCTGAGCAATGCCAAGCTGTTTGTGCGCGACCGGCACATCTGCGCCTACTGCGGCAGCCGCCTGCCCTTCGATCTGCTCACCCGCGAACATATCGTGCCCACCTCACGCGGTGGCCGCGACACCTGGACGAACTGCATCACCGCCTGCCGTGCCTGCAATGGCCACAAGGGCAACCGCCTGCCCGACGAATCGCGCATGAGCCTGCTCTACCTGCCCTACACGCCCAGCCTGCACGAGGACATGATCCTGCGCGGCCGGCGCATCCTGGCCGACCAGATGGAGTTCCTGCTGGCCAACGTGCCGCGCTCCAGTCGTCTGCATGGCTGAGCCGCGCTGATGCGTCACGCCCTGGGCTGCGCGGGCCCTGCTTTCATCGGCGCACTGATCGGCCTGGTACAGGCCGGCGCTGCGGCTGGCGCGACGCCGATACCCGACACATTGGCGCAGCGCCTGCAGCCCTGCGCGGCCTGCCACGGGGCCGAAGGCCGCGCCAGCCGCGAAGGGTTCTTGCCGCGCATCGCCGGCAAGCCCGCCGCCTACCTGTACCAGCAACTGCTGAATTTCCGCGACGGGCGGCGCAACAACAGCACCATGGCCGATCTGCTGGCCTTGCAATCGGACGCCTACCTGCGCGAGATGGCGGCCCACTTTGCGGCCATCGACCTGCCGAACAAGGCGCCGCCGGTGGCCAGCGCCGAAGCCGACGCCGGCGTGCTGGCACTCGGGCGGCGGCTGGCTCAAGGCGGCGATCCTGCCCGCCAACTGCCCGCCTGCGCCGCCTGCCACGGCGCTGCACTGACCGGCACGCTGCCGGCGGTGCCCGGCCTGCTCGGCCTGCCGCGCGACTACCTGATCGGCCAACTGGGCGCCTGGCAGACCGGCAACCGCCGAACCTTGGCGCCCGACTGCATGGCCGACATCGCGCGCCGCCTGGCCCCTGCGGACGTGAGTGCGGTCGCCACCTGGCTGGCGGCTCAGCCGGTGCCCGGCGCCGGCGCAGCAGCGGCCGGCCCGGTGGCCAAGGTCGGCCTGCGTTGTGCCGGCGTCGACACCGTGCCATGAGCCCAGCCACGCCGCGCAGACGCCCGTGGGCCAGCGCCGGGCGCCTGTTGGCCTGGTCTGCGCTGTTTGGCTTGATGGTGCTGGCGGCGCTCATCGGCCGGGAACTCCTGGGTCTGGGGGGCGCCGACCGGCCAGGCCCCAGCCCGGTCGAGGCCACGCCCGCACTGATCGCCCAAGGCGCTTACCTGGCCCGCGCAGGCAACTGCGCGGCCTGCCACACCAGCCGCGGCGGCATGCCCTATGCCGGTGGCCGGGCCATCGAGACCCCGTTTGGCACGGTGTTTGGCGGCAATCTCACGCCTTCGCTATCGACCGGGCTGGGCGCCTGGCAAGCCGATGACGTCTGGCGCGCCTTGCATGAGGGACGGTCGCGCGGCGGGCGCTTGCTGGTGCCGGCCTTTCCCTACCCCCACTTCACCCACATCACCCGGCCCGACAGTGACGCCCTCTGGGCCTACCTGCGCAGCCTGCCCGCCGTGGACGCGCCGCCCACGCCACACCGGCTGCGTTGGCCCTTCGGCACCCAGGCCGCACTGGCACTGTGGCGGGTGGTCTATTTCCGGCCCTCGCCGGGCCTGCCGGCGGGCCGGCCCGGTGATCTGGACCGCGGCGCCTACCTGGTCGAGGGCCTGGGCCATTGCAGCGCCTGCCATGGCCCGCGCAATGCAGCCGGCGCCGGCGTGTCGGTGGCCCAGGCGGCCGGGCTGGCCGTCGGCACCGGCTATCTGCCGGTGCAGGGCTGGATCGCGCCCTCGCTCACGGACCCGGCCCACCCGGGCGTGGCCGGCCGCGCGGTGGACGAACTGGTGCAATTGCTGCAGACCGGCGTGTCGCGCCAGGCCGCAGTGATGGGGCCGATGGCCGAAGTGGTGGCGGGCAGCACCCAGCATCTGCAAGCGCGTGACCTGCAAGCCATGGTGAACTACCTGCAAAGCCTGGTGCCGGCCCCTGCACCGCCCGCCGCCACGGCAAGCCGGCCAGAACCGGCACCCGAGGGCGCGATTTCCGCAGGCGCAAAGCTCTACACCCGCCTCTGCGCTGACTGCCATGGCAGCCAGGGCGAGGGCGTGCCAGGCATCTACCCGGCCTTGGCCGGCAACCGCAGCGTCACCATGGACCCGCCGCGCAACCTGCTGCAGGCCATCACCCGGGGCGGCTTCCCGCCCGGCACCGCGGGCAACCCCAGGCCCTATGGCATGCCAGCCTTCGACCTGCCCCATGAGGACCTGGCGGCGCTGGCCACCTGGCTGCGCGCGTCCTGGGGCCATGCCGCGCCGCCAGTGAGCGCGGTGGACGTGCTCAAGCTGCGCTGAAGCACTGGCCGCCGAAGCCGGATTTACCCAACTTCACGCGCCGCATCGGAACCCGCAGGGGCCGCCCTGCTTCTAAGGGGCAAGTCAACGGTCAGGCCCGTTGCACCGTTGTGAACTTTCGACCCCAAAAGGACAACCATGCGCCGCACCCTCCTCGCTCTTGCCAGCACCGCCAGCCTGTTGGCCGCCCTTGCCGGCTGCGCCACCAGCAGCCCCGACATCATCAGCCGCAGCGATGCCCAGCGCATGTCCACCGTGGTCGACGGCACGGTGCTCACGGTGCGCAATGTCACCGTCGAAGGCAACCAGAGCGGTGCCGGTGCCGTGGCTGGCGGCGTGGTCGGTGGCATCGCCGGCTCGTCGGTGGGCGGGCGGCGCGAATCCGGCGCCATCGGCGTGCTGGGTGCGGTGGCCGGCGCGGTGCTGGGCAATGCGATCGAACGCACTGGCACCCGCGAAGAATCGCTCGAGATCATGGTCCAGTTGCGCAACGGTGAGCGCCGCGCCATCGTCCAGGGCAAGGGCGGCGAGACTTTTGCGCCGGGCGACGCAGTGATCATCGTCACCACCGGCAACAAGGTGCGGGTGGCCAGGGCGCCAGTCGGCAGCCCGTCAGGCTATGCCCCGCTGCCCGCCCCGCAGCCCGGTTCGCGCAGCTGAGCTGGTCAGACTGGCCGGGGTTCAGGGCAGGGTGCGGGTCTGCGGCGTGAGCTTGAAAGCCGCGCGGTCATAGCCCAGGGCTTCTGCCCGCGCCAGTGCCGCTGCCAGATCGGCCGGGCTGAGCATGGGGGTGCGCGACAGCACCCAGCCGTACTGGCGTTTGGGCTCGCCCACCAAGACCCAGCGGTAGTCGTCCGGCAGGGCCAGGATCCAGTAGTCGCCGTAAAAAGGCCGGAAGAAGCTGACCCGCAATTTGGCATTGCCGCTGCCCTCCACCACTTTGGCGATGCCCTGGGCTTCGGACACTTTGCCGTCGGCCTCGCGGCAGCGATTGAGCACCTCGATAGCGCCGGCCACGCTGCGGTAGCGCGCCTGGGTGTCGGCCACGCACTGGGCCTGGAAGCGGTTGGGCAGCATCGCCACCTCGAACCAGACCCCGCTGTAGCGCGCCAGATCCACCGCCGCCACCGTGGGCAGCGCGGCGCCCGGCGGCGCGCTGCAGCCGCTCAACAGCGCCAGACCCAGGGCAGCGCTTGCCGCCCGCCAGTTTCGGCCTGACCAAGGGCCGGGGATGCTGCAACGCAACATGAATAAGCTCGAAAGCGACAAAACACCGAGCCTACGCCAAGGCCTTCGCGCAAGTGCCAACGCATGCGCATGCCCACAAACACCGCTTCGGAACACGAAGTTCGTGTATCACGGACTTCGTGTTGTAGACTTCAGCCAGATCTGGCTAACAGCGCGATGAAGAACGTCACCGTCACCATGGAAGACACCGTTGCCGAATGGGCCCGGAAGGAAGCCGCGCGCCGCAACACCAGCGTGTCGCGCCTGGTCGGGCAGATGCTGGCCGAGAAGATGCGCCATGACGACGCCTATGAACGCGCGATGCAGGAGTGGCGCAACCGCCAGCGCGCCTATGTGTCCGACGGCGCACCCTACCCACGCCGCAACGGCGGCGCGGCCAACTGATGCGCCTGGTCTTCGTCGACACCGCGGTGCTGCTGCACAGCGAAGACGCCGCCGACCCCGCGCGCCAGCAGCGGGCGGTGGATTGGCTCAGTGTGCTCTGGACCCGCCGCTGCGGCCGGCTCAGCAGCCAGGTGCTGATCGATTTCTACGACCAGGCCACCCGCCGCCTGCAGCCACCGATGCCGGCCGGCGATGCCCGCGCCGAGGTGCGCCGCTACCAGCGCTGGCAACCCTGGCTGATCGACCCGGCCACGCTGGAATCGGCCTGGGCCATCGAGAGCCGCTTCGGCCTGGCCTATGCCGATGCCCTGGTGGTGGCCAGTGCCCAGCAGCAGGGCTGCGCATGGCTGCTGTCGCCCGACCTGCCGCACCAGCTGCCCATCGATGGCGTGCGCATCCTCAACCCCTTTCTGATCGGGCCGGCCGTGCTCGACGAGGCCGCCCCATGACCCCGCTGCAAGCCACCCTGCAACGCGTGATCCGCAATGACATCCAGGGCCTGCACGCCTATGCGGTGCAGCCCAGCGCCGGCCTGGTCAAGGTCGACACGATGGAGAACCCGCACCGCCTGCCCGAGGCCCTTCAGCAAGCGCTGGGCCAGCGCCTGGGCCGCGTGGCCATCAACCGCTACCCCGCCGAGCGCACCGACGACCTGGCCGCCGCACTGGCGCGCCATGCCGGCCTGCCCGAAGGCAATGCACTGATGCTGGGCAATGGCTCGGACGAGTTGATCAGCCTGCTCAGCCTGGCCTGTGCGGTGCCCGGCGCGGTGTTCATGTCGCCCCTGCCCAGTTTCGTGATGTATGGGCTGTCGGCCGCGCTGCAGGGGGTCCAATTCGTCGGCGTGCCGCTGACCGCCGATTTCGAGCTGGACCAGGCCGCGATGCTGGCCGCCATCGACGAACACCGGCCTTCCCTGCTCTACCTGGCCTACCCCAACAACCCCACCGCCAATCTGTGGGACGACGCGGTGATCGAGCGCCTGATCGAGGCGGTGGGCCGCCACCAGGGCCTGGTGGTGATGGACGAGGCCTACCAGCCCTTTGCCGAGCGCGATTCGATGGGCCGCCTGGGCCGCCACGAGCATCTGCTGGTGATGCGCACGATGAGCAAATTCGGCCTGGCCGGTGTGCGCATCGGGTACCTGATGGGGCGCCAGGCCCTGGTCGGGCAGGTCGACAAGCTGCGCCCGCCCTTCAACATCAGCGTGCTCAATGCCGAGGCCGCCCTGTTCGCGCTGGAACATGCCGACGAGTACGCGCGCCAGGCCGCGCTGATCCGCAGCGAGCGCGAGCGCCTGGTCTGCGCCCTGCAAGGCCTGCCCGGCGTGCGCCCCTTCCCCAGCCAGGCCAATATGGTGCTGGTCCGGGTGCCCGACGCCGCCGCCACCTTTGCCGGCATGCGCCAGCGCGGCGTGCTGGTCAAGAATGTGTCGGCCCTGCACCCGCTGCTGGCCCACTGCCTGCGCATCACCGTGGGCACGCCCGACGAAAATACCCTTACGCTGGCCGCCTTGCGCGCCAGCCTTTGACCCCCTCTGCTGCCGAGAGCCGCCCCCATGGACCGCACCGCCGACGTCGCACGCACCACCAAGGAAACCCAGATCCGGGTGCAACTCAACCTGGACGGCAGCGGCCAGGGCCGTTTTGCCACCGGCATCGGCTTCTTCGACCACATGCTCGACCAGGTGGCCCGCCACGGCCTGATCGACCTGGACATCCAATGCCAGGGCGATCTGCACATCGACGGCCACCACACGGTGGAAGATGTGGGCATCACGCTGGGCATGGCGGTGGCCCAGGCGGTGGGCGACAAGCGCGGCATCACCCGCTACGGCCACAGCTATGTGCCGCTGGACGAGGCGCTGTCGCGGGTGGTGGTCGATTTCTCGGGCCGGCCCGGCCTGCACCAGCACATCCCCTTCAAATCAGGCATGGTCGGTGCTTTCGACACCCAGCTCACCTTTGAGTTCTTCCAGGGCTTCGTCAACCATGCGCTGTGCACCCTGCACATCGACAACTTGAAGGGCGACAACGCCCACCACCAGGCCGAAACCGTGTTCAAGGCCTTCGGCCGGGCATTGCGCATGGCCTTGACCCCCGACCCGCGCTCGGCCGGCGTGATCCCGTCCACCAAAGGCACGCTGTAGACCATGGCCAAGACAGTGGCCGTGGTCGACTACGGCATGGGCAATCTGCGCTCGGTCTCGCAGGCGGTGATGCATGTGGCGGCCGATTCGGGCTACCAGGTGATCGTCACCCAACGGCCCGAGGACGTGCTGGCCGCCGAGCGGGTGGTACTGCCCGGCCAGGGCGCGATGCGCGACTGCATGCGCGAGCTGCAGGACTCGGGCCTGAAAGACGCGGTGCTGCATGCCGCCGCCAACAAGCCGCTGATGGGCATCTGCGTGGGCATGCAGATGCTGCTGGACCACAGCGAGGAGCAGGACACGCCCGGTCTGGGCTTGATCCCCGGCGTGGTCAAGCGCTTCCGGCTGGACGGCCGGCTGCAGCCCGACGGCAGCCGCTACAAGGTGCCACAGATGGGCTGGAACCAGGTGCATCCCCAGGCCCACGGCGGTGCGCTGCACCCGATCTGGGCCGGCGTGCCCGAGGCCAGCTACTTCTATTTCGTGCACAGCTACCATGCCGCGCCGTCTGAGGCGCGCCACACTGCGGCGCTGACCGACTACGGCGAGCGCTTTACCTGCGCGGTGGCGCGGGATAACATTTTTGCTACCCAGTTCCACCCCGAGAAGAGCGCCAACCAAGGCTTGCAGCTGTACCGCAACTTTCTCGCCTGGCAGCCCTGACACCCGTCTGATCCCTTCCCCGCCCCATCCGCCGCATTCGCGCGCGCCCCACGTCCCTCCACTCACGCTGCCACAGCCATGCTGCTGATCCCCGCCATCGACCTCAAGGACGGCCAATGCGTCCGCCTAGAACAGGGCGACATGAATGTCTCCACCACTTTCGGCCTGAACCCGGCGGCAATGGCCCGGCGCTGGGTCGATGCGGGCGCGCGCCGCCTGCACCTGGTGGACCTGAACGGCGCCTTTGCCGGCAAGCCGGTCAACGAGCCGGCGATCAAGGCCATCCTGCGCGAGGTGGGCACCGAGATCCCGGTGCAGCTGGGGGGTGGCATCCGCGATCTCGACACCATCGAGCGCTACCTGGATGACGGCATCAGCACCATCATCATCGGCACTGCGGCGGTCAAGAGCCCGGGCTTTCTGAAAGACGCCTGCACCGCGTTCGGCGGCCACATCGTGGTCGGCCTGGACGCCAAGGACGGCAAAGTGGCTACCGACGGCTGGAGCAAGCTCACCGGCCATGAGGTGATCGACCTGGCGCGCAAGTTCCAGGATTACGGCATCGAGGGCGTGATCTACACCGACATCGGCCGCGACGGCATGCTCACCGGCATCAACATCGATGCCACAGTGAAGCTGGCCCAGGCGCTCACCATCCCGGTGATCGCCTCGGGCGGCCTGTCCGACATCGCCGACATCGAGCGCCTGTGCGCGGTCGAGTTCGAGGGCATCAGCGGCGTGATCTGCGGCCGGGCTATCTACACCGGCGCGCTGGATTTCACCACCGCCCAGCGGCGGGCGGACGAGCTGGCGGCCTGAACCAGCAAAGACTGTGGCCCACAACAAGGGCACCCTCAGGCGCCCCTGACCTTCAAGGCCGCTGGCGCCGCTTGGCGACCCAGGCCAGCAGGCCCAGACCGGCCAGCATCATGCCGTAGGCTGCGGGCTCTGGCACCGGTGCCAGGAAGCCGCGAATCTCCCCACCCGAATAGGTACCAGGACTGTGGATATTCAGGTAGGCCTTGCCCTGCTGTGCACCGAGCAGCAAATTGTTGAACGCAAGCGTCGCCAGGGTGAATGACTTGACATAGTGCGCCGACTTGGCGCTCGGGAAATCTGAAAAACCCAACGCGACGCCGACGCTACCCGTACCGGCAATGGCGGTACAGCAGTGGATGTGCGCAGCGCTGGCGTTGTTCACCAGGTTGGCAAATGTCTCATCCACCGAGACCATCTTCGTCACATCATCGAAGACCACCGTGGCGCTGCCAGTCCCCGTTGAGGTTGGAATGGGTTCCCCCAGGTTCGACAGCGTTGTTGAAAACGAGAAGCTCGTTGCGCTCGCTGGCAAAGAAATCGCCAACGCAATCGCGGTGGTCGACAACAGAAACGGTAGACGCATGGTGCTCAACTCCTGAGGTGGGCAAGCCGAAGGACATTCCTCCAGACTCAGCGTACGCGCCAAACCCGTCAAAGTTTCCGCACTGGAGCCCCTGATCTAGGGGCAGGGATAATCCCATGTCCTTCATCGAGATAGCCGACGCCATGCTCGCCAAACGCATCATCCCCTGCCTCGACGTCACCGGCGGCCGCGTCGTCAAGGGCGTCAACTTCGTCGAGTTGCGCGACGCCGGTGACCCGGTGGAGATCGCTGCCCGCTACAACGAGCAGGGTGCGGACGAGCTGACCTTCCTCGACATCACCGCCACCAGCGACGGCCGCGACCTGATCCTGCACATCATCGAGGCGGTGGCCTCGCAGGTCTTCATCCCGCTCACCGTGGGTGGCGGCGTGCGCACGGTGGCCGATGTGCGGCGCCTGCTCAATGCCGGGGCCGACAAGGTCAGCTTCAACTCGGCGGCCATCGCCAACCCGCCGGTGATCCAGCAGGCCTCGGCCAAATATGGCGCCCAATGCATCGTGGTGGCCATCGATGCCAAGCGCCGGCAGGGCGACGACCTGGCCGCCCGCGGCCCGGGCTGGGATGTCTACAGCCATGGCGGGCGCAAGAACATGGGGCTGGACGCGGTGGCCTGGGCGCGCCAGATGGCCGAGTTCGGCGCCGGCGAGATCCTGCTGACCAGCATGGACCGCGACGGCACCAAGATCGGCTTCGACCTCGAATTGACCCGCGCGGTGAGCGACGCGGTGCCGGTGCCAGTGATCGCCTCGGGTGGCGTGGGCGCGCTGGCGCACCTGGCCGAGGGCATCCAGATCGGCGGCGCCGACGCGGTGCTGGCCGCCAGCATCTTCCACTACGGCGAGTTCACCGTCGGCCAGGCCAAGGCGGTGCTGGCCCGCCACGGCATCCCGGTGCGGCTGTGAAGCCGCGCCCATCTGCGCAAGCACCGGCGCCGGCCGCCAAGGGCATCAAGCCGGCAGCCCGCGGCGGCCCGGCGCGCGAGGTGCGCCTGATCGGCGGCCAATGGAAGCGCAGCAAGCTGCCGGTGCCTGACCGGCCCGGGCTGCGGCCCACGCCCGACCGGGTGCGTGAGACCCTGTTCAACTGGCTGGGGCAGGACCTGGCGGGCTGGCGCTGCCTGGACGCCTTCGCGGGCAGCGGCGCGCTGGGCTTTGAAGCCGCGTCACGCGGCGCTGCCGAGGTGGTGCTGATCGAGCGCGACCCGCTGCTGGCGCGCGGCCTGCTGGCCAGCCAGCAACGCCTGAAGGCCGACGCCCTGCGGGTGGAGACCGGCGACGCGCTGGCCTGGATGCGGGGCTGCGCGCCCCGGCGCTTCGAACTGGTCCTGCTCGATCCGCCTTTCGACGCCGGCCTGTTGCCCGACGCCCTGCTGGTGGCGGCAGGGCTGGTCAGCGAGGGCGGCCTGCTCTATGCCGAATGCGCCCAGGCCCTGACCGAGGCCGAGCTGCCTGCGGGCTTTGCCGTATGGCGCCAGGCCCGCGCCGGCTTGGTGCACTATCATTTGCTGCGGCGCAGCACCTGATCCACCGGCCCCACACCACTTCCGCGACCGCAGGAGACGATCTTGACGCATGCCAAGTTCATGACGGCCATCTACCCAGGCACCTTCGACCCGATGACCAAGGGCCACGAGGATCTGATGGGCCGGGCGTCGCGCCTGTTCGACAAATTGATCCTGGCGGTGGCGGCCGGCCACCACAAGCGCACGATGTTCACGATTGCCGAGCGCCTGGACATCGCCAAGGAGATCGCCCTGCCCTACCCGAATGTGGAGGTGATCGCCTTTCGCGGCCTGCTGTCGGACTTCGTGCTGCAGAACCGGGGCGATGTGGTGGTGCGCGGCCTGCGCGCGGTCAGCGACTTCGACTACGAGTACCAGATGGCCGGCATGAACCGCCACCTGATGCCCGAGGTGGAGACCCTGTTCCTGACCCCGTCCGACCAGTACCAGTTCGTCAGCGGCACCTTCGTGCGCGAGATCGCCACGCTGGGCGGCGATGTCTCCAAGTTCGTCGCTCCGTCGGTGCTGGCACGGCTGCAGGAGCGGGTCAAGCACCTGCCCAGCGAGGGCTGATGCCATGGCCTTGATGATCACCGACGAATGCATCAACTGCGATGTCTGCGAGCCCGAGTGCCCCAACCAGGCGATCTCCATGGGCCAGGAAATCTACGAGATCAACCCGTCCAAGTGCACCGAATGCGTCGGCCATTTCGATGAGCCGCAATGCGTCCAGGTCTGTCCAGTGGCCTGCATACCGGTAGACCCGGCGCAGATCGAAACCCGCGATCTGCTCTGGGCCAAATACCGGCAGCTGATCAGCCTCAAGGCGGCCTGACGCCCTTGCCTGCCCCGGCGGCCTTGCCCGGCTTGGGTTTGGGCTTCCTGGGTTTCGCCTTGGCCGCGGCGGATGCCGGCTTGGCCGGCGCGGCGGCCGCGCGCGGGCCAAGATTGGCAGCGCCGCCGTGGCGCTGGGCCTCGCGTTCGGCTGCCCGTCGCTCGGTCGCCATGCGCCGGGCTTCGGCCTGGTCGCGCTGGACCGTCGCCTGGGCCTGCCGCTGCTGGGCGGGGCTGCGCGGGTCAGCCGCGTCCACCGGCACGGCGCCGGGGCAGGGCTTGGCCTGGTAGGTGTTGCCACAGCGGTAGACCGCCGCAGCTTCTTCAGCACCCACAGGCGGTGCCGACAACAGCGCCGCCGCCAGCGTCAAGCCCAAGCCCGACAGCCGCGACCGCCACTGCACTGATCTGCCGATTTCCATCGTCTCACTCCGCTTGGGCCGGCGGTAGCCCCGCCTGGGCTGGGTCGGCCGGCCCGGGCCGGGGCTCGGGCTTGGGCCGCGGTGGTTTGGCATGGATCTTCATCAGGGCCTTGTCCATCGCGCCGTCCAGCAGCAGGGGCAGGGCCGCCAGGCTGTCATCTATGCATTTATCCATGGCCAGGCGGTCTTCCAGCCGGGGCTTCTGCAAGACCCAGTTGGACACCTCGCTGCGGTCGCCCGGGTGGCCGATGCCGATGCGCAGGCGCCAGAAATCGGGCGCTCCCAATTGCGCCAGGATGTCTTTCAGACCGTTGTGGCCGGCTGCGCCGCCGCCCTGCTTGAGCTTGGCCTGGCCGGGCGGCAGGTCCAGTTCGTCATGCACCACCAGGATCTCGGCTGGTGCGATCTTGTAGAAATGGGCCAGCGGCCCCACCGATCTGCCTGACAGGTTCATGAAGGTCATGGGCTGCAGCAGCCACAACGGCCCGGCTGCCGGCAGCGGGCGGTTCAGCCGGGCCAGCAAGCCCTGGTAATGGCGGTCGTACTGCAGCGCCATGCCCAGTTGGCGTGCCGCGGCATCCACCCACCAGAAACCCGCGTTGTGCCGGGTGGCCTGGTATTCCGGGCCGGGGTTGCCCAGGCCGACGATGAGACGAATCATGCTTGAATTATCCGGTGCCCCGCAAGGCGCCGCGTGCTCCCTCGGCCAGGGCCCGGCCGATGCGGTCCAAGGCACCAGCGCGCAGCGGCGCCACAGCGGCCGTCGCAACGGCGGGCAGGGCCTCCGGCGCCGAGTCCACTGCCAGCAGCTTCCACTGGTGCCAGTGCAGCATCACGTCCACATGCACCTGGGCATGCACCGCCAGTAATGCGCCGCTGGCCAGGCCGGGCTCGGCGATCTGCTCGGGCAGCACGCCGATGCCCCAGGCCATCATCGCCGCCCGCGCAAGGGCCTCTGACGAAGGCACATGGCGCTCGATCAAGCGCGGATCGGCAATGCCGAAGGCCCGCTCCACCCAGGTGGCCGGCATATCGTCCTTGCGGTTGAACAACAGCCAGGGCAACTGGGCAAAGTTGGCCCGGTTCAGGCCCTGGGGCAGGTGCCGGGCCACAAAGGCCGGGCTGGCCACCGCCACATAGCGCATGCAGCCCAGCGGCTGCACCAGGCAGCCGCGCAGCGCTTCGCTGACCGTGCTGACACAGCCCAGCACTGCACCCTCGCGCAGCCAGTGGTGGGTGAAATCCTGGTCGTCGACCACCAGTTCCAGCCCATAGCCCTCGCGCTGGCCGGCGCGCACCACCGGGTCGAGCGCGGGCAGCACCCAGGTGGCCAGGCTGTCGGCATTGACGGCGATGGGCAGGCGCTCGTCCTGCAGGTGGCTGGCGCCCAATTCGCGCGCGATGTCGGCGCGCATGGCCTGCATCTGGCGGGCGTAGCGCAGCAGCACCTTGCCCGGCTCGGTGAAGCGCAGCGGCCGCGACCGCACCACCAGCGGGCGGCCCAGGCCGGTCTCCAGTGCCCGCAGGCGCTGCGACACCGCAGACTGGGTGATGCTCAGTTGTTGCGCCGCCCGCTCGAAACTGCCGGCATCGGCCAGTGCGGCCAGACATTCCAGCGCGGCCGGGTCAAAGGCATTCATGGGCCAAGCGTAACCCGGCGCCCGCCCGGGACCAGGACCGTCCACAGACGTGAAAAAGCCCTGCCAGGGCAGGGCTTTGACCGAGCCAGGGGCCGAGGCCCCGCGGCCTGCCCGGCTTACTTCTTGGGCGCAGCCGTCTTGGCCGGGGCCTTCTTGGCAGCGGCCTTCTTGGCCGGGGCGGCAGCAGCGGCCTCGACCGGCGCCGCTTCTTCCTCGATCTTGGGCGCGGTGGCGGCCACGATCACCGGATTGTTCTTGCCATGCTTGACCACCTTGATGCCCTCGGGCAGCCCGATGTCGGACGCGTGCAGCGACTGGCCCTTGACCAGACCCGACAGCTCGACCGCGATGAACTCGGGCAGCGCGGTGGCCAGGCACTCGATCTCGAGTTCGGTGGACACATGCGCCACCAGGCATTTGTCGGTCTTGACCGCGACCGAGTTCTCTTCACCCGAAAAGTGCAGCGGCACCTTCTTGCGGATACGCGTGGTGTCGTCCACGCGCTGGAAGTCCACGTGCAGCACCTGCTGCTTCCAGGGGTGCATCTGGAAGTCGCGCAGCAACACCTTCTGCTGGGCGCCGCCCAGGTCCATCTCGAGGATGGACGAGTGGAAAGCCTCTTTCTTGAGGGCGAAGTAGAGCGCGTTGTGGTCCAGCTCGATCATCTTCGGCTCGCCGGCGCCGAACACGATGCCCGGTACCTTGCCAGAGATGCGCAGGCGGCGGCTCGCTCCGGTCCCCTGCAGATTGCGCTCGTAAGCGGTGAAGTTCATGGTTGCTCCATGTGTGGCGCCCGCGACCAGGCGACCAGGGTGAAAGCGGCCTTGCGGCCGCCGATCAGCCAACGGGCTCGTCGCCCCGCTGGCTCAGAAATTGCTGTTTTGTTCGGCGAAGAGTGAGGTGACCGACTCGCCGTCCGAGATGCGCCGGATGGTCTCAGCAAACAGGAAGGCCACCGACAACTGGCGAATCTTCTTGCAGGCGCGGGCGGCGTCGGACAGCGGGATGGTGTTGGTGATCACCACCTCGTCGAGCTGGCTGCCGGCGATGCGGTCGACCGCCGGGCCCGACAGGATGGGGTGGGTGCAGTAGGCGAAGACCCGCTTGGCGCCGCGCTCCTTGAGCACTTCGGCGGCTTTGACCAGGGTGCCCGCAGTGTCGATCATGTCGTCCATGATCACGCAGTTGCGCCCTTCGATCTCGCCGATCACATGCATCACCTCGGACACATTGGCCTTGGGCCGGCGCTTGTCGATGATGGCCAGTTCACTGCCCAACTGCTTGGCCAGCGCCCGGGCCCGCACCACGCCGCCGACGTCGGGGCTGACCACCACCAGGTCGGGATAGGCCTTGCTCTTGAGGTCGGACAGCAACACCGGGCTGGCGTAGATGTTGTCCACCGGGATGTCGAAGAAGCCCTGGATCTGGTCGGCGTGCAGGTCCATGGTCAGCACCCGCTCGACCCCGACGGTCTCGAGCAGGTTGGCCACCACCTTGGCCGAGATCGGCACCCGCATCGAGCGCGGGCGGCGGTCTTGCCGGGCATAGCCGTAATAGGGGATCACGGCGGTGATGCGGCGTGCGCTGGCACGCTTGAGCGCATCCACCATGATGAGCAGTTCCATCAGGTTCTCGTTGGTCGGCGCGCAGGTGCTTTGCACCACGAACACATCGCGGGCGCGCACGTTCTGCTGCACCTCGACCGTGACTTCGCCGTCCGAAAAACGCCCGACCGAGGCCTTGCCCAGCTCGACACCCAGGCTCTTGGCCATCTCCTGGGCCAGCGCCGGGTTGGCATTGCCGGTGAACAGCACAGTGTTGAACAGCACGGCTTGTTCTCCGTCAGGCTTGATGGGCTTGCAAAACGGACCGCCGGGACGCCGGCCTGGGCCGGGTTGGCGGTGGCGCTGATGTGGTTTGGCAGGGGAGGAAGGACTCGAACCCTCGCATGTCGGAATCAAAATCCGATGCCTTGACCAACTTGGCGACTCCCCTACACAGGATGGAACTGACGCCCCACCCTACAAGCTGTACTGCTATCAGTCGGCCCAGCCCAGCAAGGGGTGGTGGTCCAGACTGCGGCACATCCGACCGGCCCATCCGGGTGGCAGCGCTGTTGCCAGCGGGTCCGCCCTTGCTGTCGCCGCAGGCTGGTCGCCTGTGCCCGAAAAACCCACGAAATCTTCACTCACGCTTGCAAACACTGCGCTGCCCGACCCTGACATCCGGCTGTTGCCGAAACGGCTTTCAAGCCACCCCGACACCGCAAGCACCTCAGGGCAGCTGGCCTGCGCCGGGGGCTGCAGATCATTTCGGCCATACCCCGATGCAAGTTTGCCGCCGAGCCCGGCGTCTGCAAGAAAGCTCATGACTATAACAGCTTCTGTATTTCTCACCAACAAGGGGCTGCCGAATACCGCCGCCGTGGCGATCGACGCAGCCGGCTTGACCACCGCATAGCGCCGGGCCGGCAGCGCCCTTGCCGGCAAGGGCGTGAGGCGCTCGCCAATGCCCTCGACGAAGGCATTGCGGCCGCCCACGAAGAAAGGCAGGTCGGCGCCGAGCTGCAGGGCGATGGCAAGCAAACGCGCCCGCGGCCAGTGCAGGCCCCAGAGCCGGTTCAGCGCCAGCAGGGTGCTGGCCGCGTCCGAGCTGCCGCCGCCCAAGCCGGCGCCCCAGGGCACCCGCTTGAGGATGGACAGGTCTACCCCCCAGGCGCTGCCGCTGGCGGCTTGCAGGGCCCGGGCGGCGCGCAGGCACAGGTCATCGGCCGGCAGGGGCGGGCCCAGGTCGTGGCGCCGCAGCTGGCCGTCGCTGCGGCGCTCGAAGTGCAGGGTGTCGCACCAGTCGATCAGCACGAATACCGACTGCAGCAGGTGGTAGCCGTCGGCGCGCCGGCCCACCACATGGAGAAACAGGTTCAGCTTGGCCGGGGCCGGCACGTCATGGAGGGACAGCAAGCTCACGCGGCCGGCCCCTGCCACCGCGCCGCCGCCGGGGCCAGCAGCCGGCCGTCGGGCCGCCGCCTCATGAGGCCGGGTCCAACCGGATGCGCACCGTCACCACCGGGGGGGCCAGGCGCTGCGCCTCCAGCAGGCCCTCGCTCCACTGGCGCAGGCTGATGCGCCAGCCCAACTGGTCGAAACCGGGCTGGGCGTCATCCCGCGCGCTGCTGGGCGCGCCCGGCCAGGGCCGGCCCTGCAGCCAATCGAACAGCGCGGCCATCGGCAAGGGCTCGCCCAGCGCCGCTGCGGCGAGTGCGTCCAGATCGGGGTAGACCGTCAAGTTGCCTGCGCTGGCCAGCACGGCCTGCCCGCCCGACCAGCGCGCCTGAGCGGCGGTGGTGCCCAGCGGGCCGCTCAGGCGCAACTCGCCCTGTTGCGGGTTGCCCTGCAACTCGAAGCCGGCGCTGAGCGAGCGTTCGGGCTGGCCTTCGACCCGCAAGGCCATGCGCCCCGCCAGCACCGGGCCGGCGGCGGGCACCGGCGGCGCCAACGCAGCGCAGCCCGCCAGCAGGGCCAGGGCCAGGGCCAGGCCGCCCCGTGCAAACCCGGGCCAGCCGATCAAAGGTCGACCTTCAGGCGTGCCAGGGTCTCGCGCAGTACCTCATTGGCGGCGTCGCGGCCGCGTGCGTCCTGCCAGACCGTGCGGGCCTCATCGCGCCGGCCAATGGCCCACAGCACCTCGCCCAGGTGGGCGCCGATCTCGGTGTCGGGGCGTGCGGCATGGGCCTGGCGCAGCAGGCGCAATGCCTCGTCACGGTTACCGAGCCGGAATTCGACCCAGCCCAGGCTGTCGGTGATGAAAGGGTCGCCGGGCGAGAACTGCAAGGCGCGCAGCACCAGTTCGCGGGCCTCGGCCAGCCGCAGGCCGCGGTCAGCCAGCGAATAGCCCAGCGCATTGTGGGCATGCGAATGCTCGGGCTTGAGCGCGATCACGCGCCGCAGCAGCCGCTCCATCGCATCCCAGCGCTCGAGCTTCTCTTCGACCATGGCCTGCTCGTAGACCAGCTCGACATCGTCGGCAAAGCGCCGGTTGGCGTCGGCCAGCACCTCGCCGGCGTCCTTCCAGCGTTTGAGGTCGCGCAGCATCTGGGCCTCGGCCAGCAGCTTGGCGCGGGCATCGTCGCCGGTGCGCTCGGGCACCGCCTGGATCAAGGCGCGCGCTTCCTTGACCTTGCCCTGGCGTGCCAGCAATGACGCGCGGCGGGTCTGCACCTCGAGCGCCCGCTGCGGGCTGTCCACCTTGGCCAGATAGCGCTCGGCCGCCTTGCTGTCGCCGCGTTGCTCGGCCACCTGGGCCAGCAGCAGCCAGGCCTGGGTCAGGTCACGGGCCGAGGCGGTCTCGCCGCCCGGCGCTTCGTCTTCCTCGTCGCCGGGCCGTTCAGCGGCCGGCGCGGGCGGGTTGGCTTCGGCGGCGGGCGCCGAGGCCAATTCGACAAATTTCAGCAGCGCCACCTCGGCCGCCGCGGGCTGCTTCAGATCGAGCCGCAAGGCGCCCAAAGTCAGCCAGGGCTCGGGCAGGGTCGGGCGGTCCTGGGTCAGGCGCTCAAGCTGGCGGGTGGCGTCCGCGTAGCGCTGCGACTGGGCCAGCACCCGCACATAGGCCAGACGCAGCGCAGGCTCGGCATCGGGCCGGGCCAGGTAGTCGGTGACCACCGCCTCGGCCGCCGCCGTGGCCGGCAACAGCTCCAGCGCCAGCAGCACCGGGCCGGGCGCGGCGGCATCGGCCTGCTGGGCCGCCTTGGCCAGGCCCAGGGCCTGCGGCAGATTGCCGGCGGACAGGTGCATCCGCCCCAGGCTGACCCGGCTGGCCACGGCGGTGCCGGGGCTGTCCAGGTAGGGCAGCACCAGCTTCTCGACCAGCACCAGCGCGCGTTGACGGTCGGCCTGGCTCTGCAGCATGCGCGGCAGGCTGGCCAGCAGGCCCGGCCGCTCCATCACCGGCACGGCCGCCAGCCAGCCGGCCATCGGCGCGCTGGCGTCCTCGACGCGGTTGAGCGCCAGCAGGATCTGGGCCTCGTAGCGCTGGGCCGCCAGGGACAGGGGCGTGGCCTGGCGCCAGGCCCGTACGGCATCCAGAGCCTGCTCGCCGGCCCGGGCCTGCAGCGCGATCTCGACCGCGCGCTGGAACAAGGCCTCGTCTCGCTTGTTGCGGGCAGCGTCCAGAATCACGCCGAAGGCGTTGCCGGCACGGCCAGCGCCCAGCTCCAGCTCGCCGAACAGCAGTTGGTAGAACAACAGGGCGTCCATCGAAGAGTTCTCGATCGCCAGCGGCGCCGCGGCGCTGGGTGGCGCCGATGCGGCAGGCTGGGCCCAGGCTAGGGACCAGCCCCAGGCCAGCGAAAACAGGCCCAGGCGCCAGCCGGGCGAACGGGCGCCAAGGGGGCGGACTGCATAGCGGGCTGCGGGGCCGGACATGGAAACTCCTGAAGAAGTGCAAGCCCGGAACCGGGCTGCCGCCCGGGCCGGGCAAGCGATGCGCCCTGACCGCCTGGGCATGCCGATGGATTCTAGGTGTCGCCCATAATTCCCCTTGATGCCCGAATTGCCCGAAGTCGAAGTCACACGCGCCAGCCTGGCCGACCGCCTGGAGGGGGCTCGCGTGCTGGGCCTGGGCCTGGGCAAGCCCTTGCGCTGGCCGCTGGGCTGCGAGCCTGGCCAACTCGTAGGGCGGCAGGTGGGCAGCCTGCAGCGGCGCGGCAAATACCTGTGGATGCCCTTGCGGCCCGGCCCGGGCCAAGACCACCCTGACGGCGGTCTGCTGATGCACCTGGGCATGTCGGGTTCGCTGCGGCTGGAACCCGGCGCATTGGCCGCCGGGCCGCATGACCACTTCGACCTGGCCACCAGCCGTGGCTTACTGCGCCTGACCGACCCGCGCCGCTTTGGCGCCGTGTTGTGGTCCACCGCGCTGGCGCAGGACCCGGCAGCCCGGCTGCTGGCGCGCCTGGGCCTGGAGCCCTTCGACCCGGCGCTGACCCCGCTGCGCCTGCACGCGGCCCTGCAGGCCCGCAAGGTGGCCCTGAAGACGGCCTTGCTGGCCGGCGACATCGTCGTGGGCGCCGGCAACATTTATGCCAGCGAGGCCCTGCACCGTGCCGGCATCGACCCACGGCTGCGCAGCGACAAGCTCAGCAAGCCGCGTGCTGCATTGCTGCTGGCGGCGCTGCGCCAGACCCTGGCCCGGGCCATCGAGCTGGGCGGGTCGACGCTGCGCGATTTTCGGGATGCGCATGGCATGAGTGGCGCCTTCCAGAACGAGGCCCTGGTCTATGGCCGCGAGGGCCAGGATTGCGCACGCTGCGGCGGCACGGTGCGCCGCGTGGTGCAAGGCCAGCGCGCCACCTACTTTTGCGCGGGCTGCCAGCGGCGTTAATTTGTCACGCCTTGTGACATGAAAATGTCAGGACTTGTTTCGCCCGCCGCGCGCTGACCAGCGTGGCCGCTAGGATTCCAGGTTCTGATTGCCGCTTAACCGCCATGACATCCCCCCTGCTCTTCGGCCTCGACACGCTCGCCGCCTGGCGCCGTGCGCTCGACCGGGGCATAGAGCAGATCTGCCGCCTGCTCGACGACAGCAAGCTGCTCGACGCCCAGGCGCAGGCGCTGGCCGCATCGGTGCGTCAAAGGCTGGGCTCGGACCGGCTGGTGCTGGCCTTCGTCGCCGAGTTCTCGCGCGGCAAATCCGAGCTGATCAATGCGCTGTTCTTCGCCGATACCGGGCGCCGCGTGCTGCCGGCCACGCCGGGGCGCACCACCATGTGCCCGGTTGAACTGGCCTGGGACCCGGGCCAGGCGGCCCAACTGTGCCTGCTGCCCATCGCCACCCGCAGCAGCGGCCAGACCCTGGCCGCACTGCGTGACCAGCCCGCGCTCTGGCAGCACCGGCCGCTGACCCCTGGCGACCCGGCAGCCATGGCCGAGACCCTGCAATGCGTGATGCAGACCCTGCGCGTGCCGGTGGGGCAGGCGCGCGCGCTTGGCCTGTGGAACGACGAACATCCCGCCGACAACCCGCCGCGTGATGCCAACGGTCTGGTTGAAGTGCCGGCCTGGCGCCATGCGCTGATCAACTATCCCCACCCGCTGCTCAAGCGCGGCCTGGTGGTGCTCGACACCCCCGGGCTGAACGCCATCGGCACCGAACCCGAGCTGACCCTGGCGCTGCTGCCTTCGGCCCATGCGGCGGTGTTCGTGCTGGCCGCCGACACCGGGGTGACACGCTCCGACCTGGCGGTGTGGCGCGACCACCTCGGCGACCGGGGCTGCGAGCGCTTCGTGGTGCTCAACAAGATCGACACGCTGGCCGATCCCCTGCT
Source organism: Betaproteobacteria bacterium (assembly GCA_031410435.1). Lineage (GTDB taxonomy): Bacteria > Pseudomonadota > Gammaproteobacteria > Burkholderiales > Burkholderiaceae_C > Pseudaquabacterium. Next base: position 22,958 of record JANNZD010000028.1, read on the forward strand.
GACAAGCGCGCAGATCGAGGCCCAGGTACAGCAGCAATGCACCCAGGTGGCCGAAACCCTGGGGGTGGAAGCGGCCCGGGTCTTTCCGCTGTCGGCGCGGCTGGGCCTGACCGCGCGGGTGCTGGGCGACGAGGCCGGCCTGGCCGCCAGCCGCCTGCCGGCCCTGGAACAGGCCCTGGTGGCCCAGCTGCTGCCCCAGCGCAACCGGGTGGTGGGGCGGATGGTCGAAGACGGCGCGCTGATGCTGCAAAACGCGGCCCTGCGCCGCCTGGCCGACCGGCAGCGCCAGGTGACCGAACAGCTGGCCGAGATGCAGGGCCTGCGCGGCAAGAGCGCCGCCCGGCTCAAGCTGATGAGCAATCGCCTGGCCGCCGAAGGGGCCGAGTTCGAAGGCTGCGCGCCGCGCCTGGCCGCGCTGCGCTCGGTGCTGGTGCGCGAGTTGCAGACCGTGATGGACGGGCTGAGCAGCCAGGCCGTACGCCAGGCCGTGCTGCGCATGCAGGAACAAAGCGATGCCAGCTTCTTCAAGCTGGGCGCGGCGCGCGCCTTTGCCCAGCTCAGCCAGGACCTGCAGGCCTTGATCGAACAAGCCGGCCAGCGCGCCGACGAGCTGCAACAGCTGCTGCTGTCCGGCCAGAAGACCCTGAATGCCGAATTCGGCTTTGCACTGGCGGTCTCACCCCGGCCCCGCCTGGACAAGTTCGTGCAGGAGCTCAAGCGTGTGGACGAAGGCTACAGCCGCTATGTGGGCGTGACCCAGGTCTGGCGCCTGGCCCAGCCCGGCTTCATGGACCGCTTTGCGCAGATGCTGCTGGCGCGCTTGCGCGCGGTATTCGACGGCGTGGCCAACGAGATCGAACTGTGGGCCAAATCCGCCAGCAACCAGCTCGACGACCAGTTGCGCGAACGGCGCCGCGCGGTTTTGCAAAGGCGCGATGCCCATGAACGCATCCGTGCTGCCGAGAGCGGCCTGGATGAAAACATCCAGTCCCTGCAGGCCCAGCATGAAGACTTGAAACTGCTGACCGGGCGCATTGCCGGCCAGGTCGATTCGCTCTGCCGCCTGGCCGCCTGCCCGCCGGCAATCGACCCGAGCGGCCGCCCCGGCCACCTGCAATTGGTGCCGCCCCCGCCCCTGGCCGCCACCGCCCGCGTGGTGGCATGAAGGCCGGCGCCAGCGCTGCAGCCCCCGGCCTTGCCCCACTGCTGATCGCCTGGCAGGCCCGGCATGGCCGGCATGCCCTGCCCTGGGTGGGCAGCCGCGACCCCTACCGGGTCTGGCTTTCAGAAATCATGCTGCAGCAGACCCAGGTGGCCACGGTGATGGCCTACTACGCGCGCTTCCTGGACCGGTTTCCCGACCTGGCCGCGCTGGCAGCGGCACACCAGGACGAGGTGCTGGCGCTGTGGAGCGGCCTGGGCTACTACAGCCGGGCACGCCATCTGCACCGCTGCGCCCAAGTGGTGGTGCAGCAACACGGTGGCCGCTTCCCGCGCAGCAGCGCCGCCCTGGCGCTGTTGCCGGGCATTGGCCGGTCCACCGCAGCCGCCATCGCGGCCTTCTGCTTCGGCGAACGTTGCGCGATCCTGGACGGCAACGTCAAACGGGTGCTGACCCGGGCCCTGGGCTTTGACGGCGACCTGGCCGAAGCGCGCCAGGAGAAGGCCCTGTGGGCCCGCGCCGAAGCCTTGTTGCCGGCGCACGGCATCGAGGCCTACACCCAGGGCCTGATGGACCTGGGCGCATCGGTGTGCAGCCGTAGCAAGCCGGCCTGCGATGCCTGCCCCCTGGCAGGCCTGTGCGTGGCGCGTGCCGAGGGCCGGCCCCAGGCCTACCCGGTCAAGACCCGCAAGCTCAAGCGCAGCCGGCGCGCCCATGCGCTGTTGTGGCTGGACCACCAGGACCGGGTCTGGCTGGTGCAACGCCCGCAAACCGGTGTCTGGGCCGGCCTGTGGACCTTGCCTGAGTTCGAGGACCTGGACGCACTCTGGGCCCATGCCGGGCAAGCCGACTGGCCCGGCAGGGGCCGGCCCTTGCCCGCCATCGAGCATGCGCTGACCCATTTCGACTGGACCCTGTCGCCCTGCCATTGGCCTCTGCCCGCCACCTTGAGTGCGGCGCAAGGGCAAAGCCTGGAAGCCAGCCTGCCGACCGGGCGCTGGGTCGGCCGCCAGGCCGCCCTGGGCCTGGGCCTGCCAGCACCGGTGCGCCGGCTGCTGGAGGCTGGCGTGCCGGCCGATTGAAGCCTCAGGCGCGGCCTGGCAAAGGCCTCAGATCACGCCCTTGCTGCGCAGGAATTCATCCACCAGCTTCAGGCGCAGCGCCGGCTCGTCCAGCACCATCAAGCGGTATTTGGCCGCCATCGAGATGGGCAGGATCTCGCACCAGCGATTGGCCACCCAACCGGCATCGTGCAAGCGGTAGGGCTTGGCGAAGGGATGCTGGTTCTGCGCCGCCAGCGAATCGATGGCCAGGCCCAGGGCCTTGGCGGCCTGGGCCAGGCTGGGCGCTACCGGGGTCTCGACATCAGCCTCACCGGCCTGCGCGTCGGCCAGCCAAAGGCCGTCGTCGCGCTGATGGGGCCTGCCCAACAGCACCCGCTGCCCACCCAGGCAGCGCACCTGCAGGATGCCGGGTTGCTCAGCATCCACCTCCTGCAGATGGGCCAGCACCGCCGTGGTCTCGAAGGTGGTGGGCGAGACATCGCTTCGCACCTCGCCGCCCTGACGGATGCTGGCCACGGCAAACGGCGCAGCGTTGCGCAGGCAATGGCTGATCAGGTCCAGGTAACGGGCTTCAAAGACCTTCAGGTGCAACAAGCCGCCGGGGAACAGCACGGTCTGCAGCGGGAACAGGGGCAGGCTGGGCCAGGCCGCGCCAGCCCCCGGATCCGGCGGCGGTGACGCTGCGGCGCTCAATCGAAGGCGTCCAGTTCACGGTGCCGCACCACGATGGCACCGTGGTCGGCAAAACGCCGGCCCAGCTGCTCGACCATATAGACCGAGCGGTGCTGCCCGCCGGTGCAGCCGATGGCCACGGTGACATAGCCGCGCTGGTCCAAGGCCAGGGCAGGCAGCCAGCGCCGCACAAAAGTCTCGATCTGGCCCAGCATCTCGGCGGCCTCGGGCTGTTCGTCCAGAAAATCGGCCACCAGCGCATCGCGGCCCGACAAGGCCCGCAACTCGCGGACGTAATAGGGATTGGGCAGCACCCGCACGTCGAACACATAGTCGGCATCCAGCGGCACACCGTACTTGAAGGCAAAGCTCTCGAAGACCAGGGTCAGGCGGCCGGTGGTGGTGGCCACCAGATCGCGCACATGGCTGCGCAGGCCGGCCGGGCGCAGGGTGCTGGTGTCGATGACGGTGGAGACCTCGCGCAACTCGGCCAACATCAGGCGCTCGAGCTCGATGGCCTCGATCAACGCATGCTGGCCGCTGCCGGTCTCGGGTTGGCTCAGCGGGTGGGGGCGGCGGGTCTCGGAGTAGCGCCGCACCAGGGTGTCGGTGCTGGCGTCCAGGAACAAGGGGCGGATCGAGACCCCGTCGGCGCGCAATTCGTCGATCAGCGGCACCAGCCCGGGCAAGGAACTGGCGGCACGCACGTCCACCGCGATCGCCACGCGCTGGGTGTAGCGCGGTTGGGCCAGGCGCATGTACTCGCGCAGCAGCTCGGGCGGCAGGTTGTCGACACAGAAGAAGCCGGTGTCCTCCAGCGCATGCAAGGCGACCGATTTGCCTGAGCCTGAAATGCCGGTGATCAACACCAGTTCTCGCACGGCGGTATGGCGCGGCTCGCCTGCGGGGTCGGGTGGGAGGGTCATGCCTTGCTGCGGCGCCGGCTGATGGGGCCGCGGGTTTCAGGGGCAGCGGGTGCAGCGGCCTGAAGCAGGGATTGGGCCAGCATCGCCTGCGCATGGGCCAGGCTGGTGCCGGCCAGGCGCTCACCGCCCAGCATCCGGGCCACCTCGGCCACGCGGGCCTCCCCCTGCACCGGCAGCACGGTGCTGGTGGTGTGGCCATCGGCCTGCAGGGTCTTGCTGACCAGGTAATGGTGGTCGGCGCAGGCCGCCACCTGGGCCAGGTGGGTGACCGCCAGCACCTGGCGCTGGCCACCCAGCTGCTTCATCAGCGCGCCCACGGTGTCGCCCACCGCACCCCCGATGCCGGCGTCGATCTCGTCAAAAATCAGGGTGCCGGCACCACCGGCCCCGCCCTGGTGCACGGTGGTGATGGCAATCGCCAGTGCCAGGCGCGAAAGCTCGCCGCCCGAGGCCACCCGCGCCAGCGGCCGGGGCGTGCTACCGGCATGGCCGGCCACCAGGAATTCGACCGCCTCCAGGCCCTGCGACTGGGCTTGCGCCAGCGGCGGAAGGCTGATCTCGAAACTGCCGCCGCCCAGGCCCAGACCCTGCATCAGCTGGGTCACGGCCGCCGCCAGCGGGCCAGCGGCGGCGGCACGCAGCGCGCTGACCCGCCGCGCCTCGACCAGGAATTGCGCATCGGCCTGGGCCAGCGCGGCTTCCAGCGCCTGGCTGTCGGTGGCAGCGTCCAGCGCGGCCAGCTCGGCACGCCATTGCAGCAGCAAGGCGGGCAAGTGCTCGGCCGGGCGCCGGTAGCGCCGCGCCAGGCCGATCCAGGCCGACATGCGCTGGTCCAGCTCGGCCAGGCGGTCGGGGTCGAGATCGGCGCGGCCCAGGTAGGACTGCAGGGCGCGGGCGGCGTCCTGCAACTGGGCCAGCGCGCCATTCAAGGCCTCCTGGATCGGCCCCATCCTGGCCGGATCATGGTCGGCCACGCCGTGCAGCGCGTCCAGCGCGCGACCGGTCAGACCCTCGGCGTTGTGAGGCTCGGCGTCGGCCACGGCCTCCAGGGCCTGGCGCGCGGCATCGATCAGGGCCTGGGCATGGGCCAGGCGCTGGTGCTCGGCGATCAGCGCGGCCCACTCACCCTCGGACGGGCCGAGTTTGTCCAGTTCGGTGATCTGCCAGGCCAGGCGCTCGCGCTCGCGCAGCACCTCGTCGGCATGTTCGCGGCAGCGCGCCAGCGCATCGGCAGCGGCCTTGCGCGCGCCGAACAAGGCCACCAGCGGACGGCTGTCGAGCCCGGCCTGGGTGTCCAGCAATTCACGGGTGGCGGCGGGGCGGGTCAGGCTCTGCCAGGCATGCTGGCCGTGGATGTCGAGCAGGTGGTCGGCGGCCTCGCGCAATTGCGCCACGGTGGCCGGGCTGCCGTTGATCCAGGCACGGCTGCGGCCCTGGGCATCGACCGCGCGGCGCAGCAACAGCGGGGCCTCGTCAGCCGCGAAGCCGGCTTCGTCGAGCCAGGGCCGCAGGGCCGCTGGGGTGTCGAACTCGGCGCTCACCTCGGCCCGCGCCGCGCCCTCGAGCACCACCCCGGCATCGCCGCGGCTGCCCAACGCCAGCTGCAAGGCGTCCACCAGGATGGACTTGCCGGCGCCGGTCTCGCCGGTCAGCACTGAAAAGCCGGCATGGAACTCCAGGTCCAACGTGGGCACGATCACGAAATCGCGCAGGGCCAGGCGCCGCAGCATCTCAGCCCGCCCAGGCCAAGGCGCCACGGGCGCTGCGGGCGGCGCTCACACCACGCCCTCGTACCAGCGCAGCTTGCGCCGCAGGGTGGCGTAATAACTCCAACCGCGCGGGTGCAGAAATCGCACCTTGTGGGCCGAGCGCTGCACCCGGACCTGGTCGCCATGCAGCAGGCTGGCCAGCCCCTGCATGTCGAAATTGGCCGACGCATCCCGGCCGGCCACCACCGTGATGCGCACCGGCGCGGTATCGGGCAGCACGATGGGCCGGTTGCTCAGCGTATGCGAGGCGATCGGCACCAGCACCCAGCCGCCAATGCTGGGGTGCAGGATGGGCCCGCCGGCCGACAGGGAATAGGCGGTGGACCCGGTGGGCGAGGCCACGATCAGGCCGTCGGCCCGCATATTGGCCACGAACTCGTCGCCGATGTCCACCCGCAGCTCGACCATGCTGGCGGTGGCACCACGGCTGACCACCACATCGTTCATCGACAGGCCTTCAAAGATGCATTCGCCATCGCGCCAGACCTCGCCTTCGATCATGGCGCGGGAATCTTCCTCGTAGTCACCGGCGATCAGCGGCGCCAAGGCCTCGCGGAACTGGCCGATGGGCACGTCGGTGATGAAGCCCAGGCGGCCCTGGTTGATGCCCACCACCGGCAGATTGAAGCGCGCCAGCTTGCGCGCGATACCCAGCATGGTGCCGTCGCCGCCCACCACCACCGCCAGGTCGCAGCGCTGGCCGATCTGATCGAGGGTGAGCGCATCGAAATCGCTGACGCCGGTGCTGAGCGCGGTCTGCTGCTCGAACGACACCTCCAGGCCCTGGCGCACCAGAAAGTGGCCGATTTCCTCCAGCAGCGGGCGTATGCCGTCGGCCTGGTACTTGCCGACCAGCGCTGCATGTTGGAATCGACGGGGCATGCCCGGAATTACACCACAGCACCCCCCTTGACGAGGCCCGCGCCGGGGGGCCGAATCAGCCTGCTCCGTACAATGAAAATCCCACCCGCCGCCAAGCCATGGACGACCGCGCACGCTCCCTGCTGAAGACCCTGGTCGAGCGCTATATCGCCGACGGCCAGCCGGTGGGGTCGCGCACGCTGTCGCGGGCCTCGGGGCTGGAGTTGTCGCCGGCCACCATCCGCAATGTGATGGCCGATCTGGAAGAAATGGGCCTGATCGCCAGCCCGCACACCAGCGCAGGGCGGGTGCCCACCGCGCGCGGCTACCGGCTGTTTGTCGACACCATGCTCACCGCCCGGCCGCTGGACCTGGACCCGGCGTCGCCCGAAATGGCCGGCGTGCGGGCGCAGTTGCACCCGGACCAGCCGCAGCGCGTGATCGCCCAGGCGGCCAGCCTGCTGTCCAACCTGTCGCACTTCGTCGGCGTGGTCACCGCGCCCAAGCGGGCCAGCGTGTTCCACCACATCGAGTTCTTGCGCCTGGGCGAGCGGCGGGTGCTGGTGATCCTGGTCTCGCCCGAGGGCGATGTGCAGAACCGGGTGATCTTCACCGCCCGCGACTACGCCCCGGCCGAGTTGATCGAGGCCACCAATTATCTCAACAGCCACTATGCCGGGCTGGCCATCGACGAGGTGCAAATGCGCCTGCGCCATGAGATCGACAACCTGCGGGTGGAAATCTCGGGGCTGATGCAGGCCGCGGTGCAGGCCGGCACCGACGCCCTGGCCGACAACGCCGAGCAACTGGTGGTCTCGGGCGAACGCAACCTGCTGGGGGTGCAGGACTTCGGCAACGACCTGGGCAGCCTGCGCAAGATGTTCGACCTGTTCGAGCAGAAGACCGAGCTGATGCGCCTGCTCGACACATCCAGCCGGGCCGAGGGCGTGCGCATCTACATCGGCGGCGAGTCGGGCGTGGTGCCCTACGAAGAGTTGTCCATCGTCTCGGCGCCCTACGAGGTGGACGGCCGGATCGTCGGCACCCTGGGCGTGATCGGCCCCACCCGGATGGCCTATAACCGGATGATCCAGCTGGTGGACATCACCGCCCGGCTGGTGGGCAATGCGCTGTCGGCGCCGCGCTAGTTGCCCAGGCCGGCACGGCCACCGGTGCCCGGCATGAACCGGTCGCGCCCCGCTGGCACGGCGCCGGGCGGGTCCGGCGCCGCTGGCTTCTACAATCGCCACTCTGCCGCATCCGCAGCGGGCCGTTAGCTCAGTTGGTCAGAGCAGAGGACTCATAATCCTTTGGTCGTTGGTTCAAGTCCAACACGGCCTACCAGCACCTCCAAGCCGGCCGCCTGCGGGCGGGCCGCCAGCGCCAGCCCAGCCCAACCTCAGGGTGCCGGCCGCGCCTTGCCGGCCACCTCGCACAGCAAGGCCGTGAGCGATGTGGGGTCGACCGGCTTGACGATGTGGTGGTCGAAACCCGCCTCGCGGGTGCGCTGGCGGTCCGCCGCGTGGCCCCAGCCGGTCTGGGCGATCAGGGTCATCTGGCCCCCCCAGGGCTGATTGCGGATGCGCTCGGCGACCTGGTAGCCGTTGAGCTTGGGCATGCCCAGATCGAGCAGCGCAACGTCGGGCCGCTGCGCCTGGGCCAGTGCAAAGGCCTGCTCGCCGTCGTAGGCCACCACCACCTCGAAGCCGTCCATCGTGAGCAGCATCTCCAGCGATTCGGCGATGTCGCGCGAGTCATCGGCCACCAGCACCCGCAGGCCCGCAGACTTTCCGGTAACGGCCGCCTGGGCCGACGGTTCGATGCCATCTGCTAGCGGCGTGGACTCTGACAGCGCCGCGGCCACGGGCAGACGGACACTGAACTGGCTGCCCTGCTGGCGCCCGGCGCTGCGCGCAGACACCTCCCCGCCATGCAAGGTCACCAGCGCCCGCACCAGTGACAGGCCGATGCCCAAACCGTCCTGGCTGCGGGCCAGCGCCGGCTCGACCTGGTTGAACATCTCGAAGATATGGCCCAGGCGGTCGGCCGCGATGCCGTGGCCGTTGTCAACCACCGTGACCAGCAGCTGGTCGCCGTCCGTCACTGCGGTCAGGGCGATGCGGCCGCCATGGTCGGTGTACTTGGCGGCATTGATCAGCAGATTGGAGAAGATCTGGCCCAGTCGTGTCAGATCGCCGTCCACCGCCACCGGCTGCGGCGGCAGCGCAATGCTCAACACATGCCCGCGGGCGTCGATCACCGGCCTGGCGATCTCCACCGCCTGTTCGATGAAGGTGGCCACGCTCAGGCGCTCTCGGCGCAGCGTAAGCCGGCCACGGGCGATGCGCGAGACGTCCAGCAGGTCTTCCAGCAGGTGCGCCATCTGCGCCACCTGGCGCTCGATGATGCTGCGGCACCAGATCAGTTCAGGGTCCTGCGGACCCTTTTGCTGCAACACCCGCACCGCATTGCGGATAGGCGCCAGCGGGTTGCGCAGTTCGTGCGCCAGCGTGGCGATGAAGTCGTCCTTCTTCTGGTCGGCATCGCGCAGCGCCTGCGTGGCGCGCTTGCTGACATCGATGTCGGCGGCCACGCCGATGACCTCCAGCACCCGACCGGCCGTGTCGCGCTTGAAGACAGTCTCGCGGCTGTGGAACCAGCGCCACTGGCCGGACCGGTGGCGCAAGCGGTACTCGGTCTCCTGCGTCTGGCCGTCGGCCAGGTAGGCCAGCGCGGCGGCATCGCTTTCGACCCGGGCCCGGTCGTCGGGATGCAGGTTGTCGAACCTGAAATCCGAGCCCCACTGGCCGGCCTGGTCGTCCAGATAGCCCAGCGCCGCACCCGCCTGGCGATTGACCCAGACATGGCGCCGCGCAACGATGTCGAAGACATACAGGATGCTGGGCAACACCTCGGTCAGGCGCTCGACGAACTGGCGCTGCTGCTCCAGCGCGTCCAGCGCGGCGCGCTTGGCGGAGATGTCTTCGACCACGGCGATCAGGTGCAGCGGCTGGCCAGCCCGGTCGCGCAATACCGACACGGTCAGGTTGGCCCAGACCACCGCACCGCTCTTGCGGCGGTAGCGCTTCTCCCGGCCAAAGGTGTCGACCTCGTTCGCCAGCAGCCGGGCCAACTGGACCCGGTCGATCGCCTGGTCCTCGACATGGGTGATGTCGGCGAAGGTCAAGCCGGACAGTTCGGCCTCCTCGTAGCCGGTGATGCGGCAGAACCTGGGGTTGACCCGCAGGAAACGGCCGTCAACGCCGACATGGGCGATGCCGACCGCCGCGTTCTCGAAGATGCTGCGAAACCGCACCTCGCTGTTGCGCACGGCTTCTTCAGCCGCCTTCTCGGCGCTGATGTCCAGCGCCGCGATCAGGGCCGCCACCGGCCGGCGCTGGCCGTCTGGTGCCTGCTCGAACAAGACCTGCTTGCGCACCCGCAACCAGCGCTGTTGTCCGGTCGGCCCGAGCACTCGCAATTCCATCGCGAACCAGCCCGAACTGTCTGGCGCCAGGCTGTCTTCGATGCGCCGCAGGATCTCGGCCCGGTCGTCGGGGTGGAAGGCTTGGTGCATATGCTCGCGCGAGACCGACTGCGCTCGCTCACCAAAACCAAACAGGCGCGCCGCCTCGACCGACAGGGCCACCTGGCCGGTCTGGTAGTTGACATCGGCCAGCGCTAGGCCGGCCAGACGGACGCCGAAGGCCAGCCGCTCCTGGCTGGCGCGCAGCGCGGCCTGGGACCGGACCCGCAACGTGACATCCTCCCAGACCGACAGCAGCCGCCGCTCGCCCCGGATGGTGACCACCTGCACCTTCACCTCAACATCGCGCAGTTCGCCCGAGCGGGTGATGTGCTGGGTCTCGAAGGCATCGCCGCCAGTGGCCAGGACGCGGTCGCGCCGCGCGGTGGACTGCAGGCGGTAGGCCGGCGCCACGACATCGCGCACCGGGCGCCCGATGAACTCTTCGCGGGTATAGCCGCAGCCCCGGGCGGCCTCCTCGTTGCAGGCCAGGATGGTGCCGGTGGCAGGCTCGATCAGCACCACGCCGGCCGGCGTCAGCTCGAAGATGGTGCGGAACTGCTCCTCGCTGTCGCGCAGGCGCGCCTGGGCCAGGGCCTGCTCGGTCATGTCGCGCACGATGACCGACACGCTGATCAACGCCTGCGGCGACAGCAGATGCGGTGACAGCGTGATCGACACCGTCAGCCGCTGGCCGTCAGGCCGGCTGCATTCGGTCTCGCGGTGGACCGATTGGCCCGCGCGCAAGCTTGGCAGCACGGCGGCAAAGGATGCCGCCGGGTCGTCCGGCATGATCAGCTCGGACACCGGGCGGCCCAGGGCCTGGCTTGCAGACTGGCCGAACAGGCGTTCGGCCGCCGGGTTCCAGCTCTGCACCTGGCCCTCCGGGCCGACGCTGAGGATGGCGTCCGCCGACGCGTCCACGATCACCTTGAAATGCTCGGCATTTTGGCGGGCGCGCTGCAACTCGTTCTCGAAGCGGCGGCGGTCGCTGGCGTCAAAGAAGGTAAAGCGCATCGAATGCACTTGGCCGGCTGCGTCGCGCACCTCGGCGCAGCTCATCTGCACCGGCAAGGGCCCGCGGCCCGGGCGCTGCAGGTCGCAGGCGATCTCCTTGACCGCGCCCTGCAGGCGCAGCAGCGGCCACACATGGGTCTCGAAGTACACCCGCCCGGGCACGGTCATCAGGTCCTGCACCCGGCATCGGCTCAGCAGGGCCTCGCGGCCATGGCCGGTGAGGCCCAGAAAGGTCTGGTTGACCCGGCTGATCATGCCGTCGGGCAAGGTGGTCAGGTAGCCGCAGGGCGCATGTTCGTAGAGGTCCTCGATAGTCTCGTCGGCGCCAGGCCCTACCGCGGCACGGCCCGGCCCCCCGCCGTGCGCCGCGGGGTCGGCACTGGGGGCGGGGCCCGGCATGGTCATGGCGTGGGCAGCGCAGCCTGTTGTGTGAGGTAGGCCCGGATGGCTGCCACGGTGGTGGCCGGCGCGCTCATGTGCGGGCAGTGGCCGATTGCATCCAGCACCACCAACTGGCTGCCCGGCAGGTGGGCGTGCACATAGTCGCCCACCACCAGCGGGGCGATCACGTCCTCCCGGCACTGCAGGATCAAGGAGGGGGTTTGCACCCGCGGCAGATCGGCCCGGTTGTCGGACAGAAAGGTCACGCGGGCAAAGTCCCGCGCGATGGCCGGGTCGGTGCGGCAGAAACTGTTGCTCAGGTCTTGTGCCAGGCCCGGGTCGGGCTGCTGGCCCATAAAGACCGGCGCCATCGCCGCCGACCAGCCCAGGTGATTGCTGTCCAGAAAATCCAGCAACTGATCGATGTCGGCCCGGCTGAAGCCACCGCGGTAGTCACCGTCGTCGATATAGCGCGGCGACGGGCCGACCAGCACCAGTTGGCCGAAGCGTTGTGGCTCACGCAGCGCGGCCAGCACGCCGATCATGGCGCTGACCGAGTGGCCGACGAAGATGACATCGTGCAGGTCCAGCGCTTGGCAGATCTCCAGCAGGTCGGTGGCGTAGCCGGCCAGGGTGCCGTATTTGCGCGGGTCATAGGCCGACAGGTCCGATTGACCGGCGCCGACATGGTCGAACAGCACCAGGCGGTAGTCGTCCTCGAAGGCCGGGGTCACCCAACGCCACATCTGCTGGTCGCAGCCAAAGCCATGGGCAAACACCATCGGGCGTGACCCCCGGCCGTACACCCTGACATGGTTCCTGGCCTCAGCCGACATGGTGGGTTCTCCTGCCCTGCTGGGAAACGGTTCGGTATCGGATTGGCTGCGCCGCCCTGCCCTGCCAGGCGGACTGAAACGCGCTGCGGGAATCATACGCAGACCCGCTGCGCCAGGCTCGCGCCGAATGACGGCCGGCTTGTGCCGCCAGGCACCCCGAGGACAGGTCAGGCACTGCGCGCCCGCAAGGCTGCCAGGATCGCCCGCGAGACCTGCTGGACATCGAGCGGCTTGACCAGATGGTCGTCAAAGCCGGCGGCTTGCGAAGCGCTGCGGTCGGCCTGGCTGCCGAAGGCTGAAAGTATCAGCGCCGGCAGATCAAGACCGTGGGGCATCTGGCGCAGCGCACGCAGCAGCTCGAGGCCGCTGTGGCCGGCGTCCAGGTTCAGGTCGGTCAGCAGCAGATCGAAGCCGCCCTGCGCCAGCCTGTGGCGGGCATCGGCGAAGCGCACGAAGACCTCCACCTGCATGCCCAGCGCGGTCAGCATCCAGTGGCAGCTTTCGGCGATGTCGGGTTCGTCTTCGACATACAACACCCGCAGCCCCTGCAGCGGCCCGGCCTCCTGCGGGCTGAGCCCGCCCACGCCAGGCCCCGCCGCCTGCGCCCCCCCGCCCGCCTGCAGCGGCTGGCGCACCACAAACTCGGCCCCCTGGCCCAGCCCGGCGCTGGCCGCCGAGACCCGGCCGCCGAACAGGGTGACGATCTGGCGCACGATGGCCAAGCCCAGCCCCAGCCCGCGATGGCCACCGCGGTGCCCGCCGCCCTGCCGGAAGGGCTCGAAGATATGCGGCAGATCGTCGGCCGAGATGCCCGCGCCCGCATCGCGCACTGTCAATTGCAGTTCGGCGCCCGACAGCTCGACGCTCAGCAGCACCTGCCCGCCGGCGGCGCTGGCCTGCACCGCATTGCTCAGCAGGTTCCAGACCACCTGCTCCAGCCGGGCCGGGTCGGTCTGCAGGGTCAGCGCATGGTCGAGGTGGCTGACACGCTCGAGAACGACCCCCTTGGCATGCGCCGCACTGCGCACCACCTCGACCGCGCGGTCGACGACTTCCAACAGGTCCACCGCCTGGACGTCGAGATGCAGGTTGCCATTGAGGATGCGCGAGATGTCCAGCAAGTCATCGATCAGGCGGGCCTGCAGGCGCACGTTGTGCCCGATGCGGTCGGCCGCGCGGGCTGCCTGCACCGGGTCCAGGTCGGCCCGCCGCAAGACCTGCGACCAGCTCAGGGTGGACTGCAGCGGCGTGCGCAGCTCGTGCGACACCTTGGCCAGAAAGCGGTCTTTCTGCAGGCTGGCCTCCTCGGCCACCGCACGCGCGGCCCGGGCCTGCTCGATGGCCAGCTCCAGATCCCGGGTGCGCAGGGCCACGCGCTGCTCCAGGGCCGTGCGCTCGATGCGCAGCTCGTCCTCCGCCGCGCGCCGCTGGGTGACTTCCAGCTCGAGCGCGTCCTTGGCCGCCGTCAGATCGGCCAGGGTCGGGATGGCCAGGATGCGCGGCACCAGCTGCACCAGGGCAGCGGCGGTCAGCAGGGACGCCGCCGCGGTGACCGCCTTGACCATGCCGCCCAGCCAGTAGTCGGGATGCCAGACCGTCCAGACCTCGATCCAGTGCGTGGCACCGCAGCTGATGATGAAGACGGCGAACAGCAACACGATCCAGTTGAAAGGCAGGTCCTGGCGTTTGCGCACCAGGTGCAGCAGCGTGATCGGGATCGACACATAGGCCACGCCGATCAGGCTGTCGCTGACCACATGGGTCCAGAGCAGGCCCGGGTCCCAGGTAAAGCAGTAGCCATGCGGCAAGAGGCTGCCGGGCACCCCGCGCCGGCTGGTGAACCAGGTGCCCAGGCCGAACAGGCCGAGAGCGCCGGCGGCGACGGCGACCACCCCGGGGCGAAGTAGCGGCGAAAGCAGCATGGTGAAACCCTTGGCTGGTTGGCATGCCGCGCGGCGGCCCGGCCCGCAGGCAAGGAAGGCCGCTTTCAGCGCAGCGGCGGCAAGACCTTGTGTAGCACCGAAGTGTCGAAAGGCTTGCGCAAGTAGTGATCGAAGAGCTCGAAAGCCTTGGTAAAGCGATCATCGGCGCGGCCCCAGCCGGTCACCGCGATCAGCACCACGGCGTCGCCAAAACGCAGGCGCAGCCGCGAGGCCAGTTCTTGTCCGTCCATGGCCGGCATGTCGATGTCGAGCAGCACGCAATGCGGCAGGAAGCTGTCGATGAGCGCCAGCGCGCTGACACCGTCATGCGCCATCTGCACCGTGTAGCCATCGGCTTGCAGGGTGAATGCCAAGGCCTCGGCTGCGTCCAGGACGTCGTCGACCACCAGCACCCGAACCTCAGAATCATCCATCAGGGCCACATCGCGCGTCGGAAAAATCCCACGACTGTATCAAACGGGTGCCTGAAAACGCGCGCTGATGGCAACCCGGCGCACCAACGCAGCCTGGCGGGTGGGCAGCAAAAGGCCGCAGCGGCTTTCGCCGCTGCGGCCAGACCTTGGCAGACCGGTTCGAGACCGGCCTGCCGATCAGCGCGCGGTGCCGCGCCGGAACAGGTTGACGATCGCCAGCAGGATGATCGCGCCCAGCAGCGACACGCCCATGGACGCCACGCTGAAGGCATCCTGGTTGATGGTGGGCACGCCCACCAGGGGCGAGATGAACCAGCCCCCCAGCATCGCGCCGACGATGCCGACCACGATGTTCAGCACGATGCCCTGCTGCCGGTCGGTCTTCATCACCAGGCTGGCCATCCAACCGATCAAGCCACCGACGATCAACCAGAGAAGAAAGTTCATGATTTGCTCCTTGAGGATGTGGGGATCAGTAGCTGCGCTCGACCGAGCGCTCTACCCGTTGCCAGGCCGCCCGGCTGGCCTGCCTGGCTTCCTGCCAGTTCAGGCGTGAGGCCCCCTTGACCCGGTCCCATTCGCGCGCAAAGTCGTCGTCCCAGCCGGTGTCATTGGCGTGCCACCGGCCGCCATAACCCAGCGCATAGGCCGGTTGGTAGTCGACAAAACTGCGCCCGGGCACGAAGTAGGGCTCGCCTTGGTAGGTCGACATCCAGTAGGCGTCTTCGGCGGCCGGGTTGACGGCGCGGGCCAGGCTTTCACCGGCCTTGCCGCCCAGCGCTGCACCCACGGCGGCCCCGGCCGCCATGCCCAAGGGCCCGCCGGCGGCACCCAGCGCGGCGCCAGCCAGCGCGCCGCCGCCGGCGCCCACACCGGACCCCAGGTGGTGCTCACCCAGCGCGTCACCGGCTTGTGGGTTGACCACTTCTGCGGCGCCCTTGCCGGCCAGCCCGCCGGCTGCGGCCCCGATGGCCGCCCCCGCTGCCATGCCCACCGGCCCAGCCGCCAGGCCGATGGCCGCGCCCGCAGCGGCACCGGCGCCTATGCCCACGCCGGTGGCCATGCCGTGGTTCTGCAGGTCGTCGTCAAGGCGGGGGTTCACCACCTCGCCGGCACCCTCGCCGGCAATGCTGCCCGCCGCCGCACCTACCGCGGCACCGACCGCCGCGCCCAGCGGCCCACCCACGGCCGTACCCACCATGGCGCCAGCCACCACGCCGCCGGTCGCACCCACGCCGGTGGCCAGCGCATGCTGCTTGTCGGTGCCATCCGGCGTGGGGTTGACCTGTTCGGCCACCTCACGGCCGGCCAATGCACCGCCCACGGCGCCAATCACCATGCCGGCCAGCGCGCCCACCGGGCCGCCCAGGGCCGAGCCCGCCACCGCGCCGGCCAGGGCGCCACTGCCGGCGCCAATTCCCGTGCCCACTTCATGGGCGTCATCGTCCGGCTGGACGGGCTTCAGCGTTTTTTCGTTCAGTTGGGTCATCTTGCTTTCCTCAGCGGTCAGGTTGAAAGGTTGGTGCTTGCGACGCTCGCATCGCATCGCATCGAGCCGATGCGCAACGAAATGATCCTTGTGGTCGCAAGCCTGCGGCGTAGGAAGACGCCGCCGCCGCCTGTCGGCAGGAAAACCGTGGTGATGACAGCCAAGCGGCAAGCCCCCAGCATGCGCATGCCTGGGTCCACGCCTGCGGCTTGCGTCTGTCAGCGCACATCACCGGGCAGGCGACGTCTGGGTCCTACGGCACGCCGCCTTGGTGTCTGACTGTGCATTTGCCGCCGCGCTGCCACATTAGGCTTGCAGACCGTGATCAGGGTTTGCGCTGTGCACAAACCAGGAGATCACGATGTTCAGCACCCCGTCTCGCAGCCTGCGCACGGCCCAGCCCAGCCACACCAGCGCGCAATTCCAGTTGCGCTTCCCCTCGCTGTTCCAGGCCGGCCACAGCCTCACCTTCCCCTGCGATGTGAACGGGCAGGTGCCGCTGGACCGCCTGAGCGAACGCCTGCGCAACAACTACTTCTATGCCCGCGTGGTGGTCGGGCGGGACTATGGCTGGCCGGTGGTGGAGCCGGCCTTGCACTGAGCGCGTCGCCCTGCGCCAAGCCGGCCTGCCGGCCCGGCCAGGCCGCCGGCGGGCAGCGGCCGGGCGCAAGCTGAGGGCTGGCGCTTCTGGCGGGTCAAGCCGGGGCCAGCGGCCGGGCCAGTGTGGGCAGGGCTGCGCTGCCAGGCAGCGCCTGTGCCGCAGTGCCGCTGCCCAGCAGGGCCTGCAAGGCCTCGCCGCTGAGCACCTCGTGCTGCAACAGTGCCTGCGCCATCGCCGCCAGCCGGGGGCGCTGCGCCACCAGCAGCTGGCGGCAGCGGGCCTGGGCCTGCTCCAACAGCGCGCGGGCTTCGTCCAGCACTGCGGCCTGGATGTCGGGGCCCAGCAGCTCCTTGGGCACGCCGGCCACGCTCAGCAGGCCGAAGGTCTTGGAGAAGCCCAGCGAGCCCACCATGTTGATCGCCAGCTCCGACGCGCGTTTCAGGTCGTCGGACGCGCCGCTCGACACGCTGCCCTGCACCAGCAACTCGGCCTCGCGCCCGCCCAGCATCATTGCCAGGCGGCTGCTGAGCTCACTCTGCTGGTAAAGCGGGTCCTCGGTGTCGCGGGTGATGTAGGTGACGCCTAGCGCCTGGCCGCGCGGCTCGATCGTCACCCGCTCGACCCGGCCCACCTGCAACCAGTGGCCGACCAGCGCATGGCCGGCCTCATGGTAGGCCAGGCGCTCGCGCGTCGCGTCGCTGAGCAATGACTTGACCGTCGAGACCTCGCCGCCGAGTTGGTGGGTCTCGATGGCGCGCAGCAGGTGCTCGGCGCTGACCTGCACCGCGCCGGCTTCAGCCGCGCTGGCGGCGGCCTTGTTCACGGTGTTGGCGATCTCCGCCGGTGACATGCCAGCGGTCATGCGGGCCAGCAGCGCGCTGTCGGCCCGTCCGTCATGGGTCAGCCGGTCGATGTACAGATCGAACAGCCTTTGCCGGTCAGGCAGCGTGGGCAGGCCCAGGCGCACCAGCATGTCGAAGCGGCCGGGCCGGCGCATCGCCTCGTCGACGTTGTCCTCATGGTTGGTGGCGCCCACCACGACCACGTTGTCCAGGGCCTCGAAGCCGTCCATCTCCACCAGCACCCGGTTGATGATGCGGTTGAGCTCGGACTCGGCGCCGCCGCCGCTACCGCCATGGCTGCGCCGGCCGATGCCGTCGACCTCGTCGATGAACAGCACGCAGGGCGCATGCCTGCGTGCCAGCTTGAACAGCTCCCTGACCTTGCTGACGCCCGCGCCGTAGAACATGGCGGTGAAGTAGGAGCCGTCCACCGCGATGAAATTGGCCCCGGTCTCGCCGGCCAGGGCCTTGGCCAGCAGGGTCTTGCCGGTGCCGGGCGGGCCCACCAGCAGCACCCCGCGCGGGGCGGCCGCGCCGAGCCGGGCGTACTGGGTCGGGTCGTGCATGAAGGCCTTCACCCGCTGCAGCGCGGCCTTGGCCTCGTGGCTGCCGATCACGTCGGCGAACTGCGTGTCGGGCCGCACCGTCAGCCGCGATGCCGCACCGCCCAGCCCGGCTTGCAGCCGCGGCGCCAAAGCCAGCGCTGCCAGCAGCGTGCCCAGCAGCAGCAGCGGCGCCAGCGTGGCGTCCACTGCGTCGAGCAAGCGGCGGCTGGCGCCGCGCGGGTCGACGCTGATGCTGACCAGCGCAAATCCAGCCGCCGCGCTCTTGTCGCCCAATTTGTCCAACGCCGTGCCGGCGCAGCCCAGGGCGCTGCAGCCGGGCACCATGGCGCTGGCCTTGTCGCCGTTCTTCAGGGTGTAGAGCACCAGCCCGGGCGGGCTGGTCGCCAGGCCCACCGACGCCAGGCTGCCGGCGTCCAAGGCTGCCCGGAACTGCGACACCGTGTGCTCATGGTCCAGCCACAAGCCGGCTGACTTCTCGAAGCGCAGCGCCTCCGGGCTCTTGCGCGCCTCGGCCTCGCGCAGCGCCTGGGTGTAGAGCGCGGCCAAGCCGATCAGCAGCGCCGCCGCCAGTGCCAGCGCCAGCAGCAGCCGCAAATGGGCCCGGGCACGCTTGAGGAAATTGCGGGTAGGGGTCATCGCAGGTATGCAGAGCTCGGGTGGGCAGGACAGGCAGGGACCGGCCGATGGCATGTTGGCCAGGGGCCACTTGGGCTTATCGGTGAAGCAGGCGGCGCATCAGGCGGTCGGCAATCGCCTGGGCGCGCTGGGCCTGGCCGCTGCCGTCGAGGTCGGCAAATCGGCCATGGCTGTCGAAATGGATGTTCTCGGCGGTGGTCTGCAGCGTGGGCAGCAGGTCGCTGACGAAGGCCTGCATCGTCAGGACCCCCAACTCGCGCCGGACGATCAGCCGGGCAGCGCGCGCCGCCAGCAGGTAGCCGGCTGCGTCCATGCGCACATGCCGGGCGTCCACCACCTCCAGGAACACGATGTGATCACGGAGTTGTTTCATGTCGTGGGTCACTGCAGCGCTCCAAACAAAGATCGTTGTGCCAAGCTGGTGTCGATTCTGGTGTGCGCGTGGCCGCAGCGATGCCGCGTGCAGTGCCCTGAAAGGCTGCCGTTTCCGGGCTCGGCGGCGGCCCGCCCGGCCCCAGCTTCGGCCTGCCCATGCTGGGCCGGCCGGGCCAGCCAACTGCATCCCGAGGCCGAGCGCCGGCGGACGCCTGCGCAACAACTAGCTCTATGCCCGCGTCTGGTCGGTCGGGACCCTGGTTGGCCGGTGGTGAAACCGGCCTTGCACTGAGCCGGTCGTCCTACGCCAAGCCGGCCTGCCTGCCGGCGCGGGGCCGCCGCGCCGGGCGATGCAATGCAGCCGCCAACTCAACCCCCGCTTGCCCGCGCCATGGAGACCCCGCCGACTGCCGATGCAGACGCGCCCACCCGGGCCGCCGCGCGCATGCTGGGCGCCCTGAGCACCAGCGCCGGGCAGCTGACCGTGGCCATGCGCTGCTGCCGGGTGGCGATGAGCTGATGCGCAGCGTGCCCGGCCCTGGCCCACGGCCGCTGGGCGGGGCGCCGCGTCCCGCGCAGGCAGCGCTGCCGCAGGCGATGCCGCACCGGATCGCCGCCGCTTGAGGGCCGTGGCATGCAGTGCAAGCCCACAGCCCAGCGCGCCGGCCTGGCCTCAGACCTGACTTTGACAGTTCCAGGGCACATAGCCTCGGTTCTGGCGTGTCTGGGTTGTGTAAGTCATTGATTTGACGAGGTCGAGAGGGCTCAAGCAGCACCAGATGCCTAGATACATGGATTGCCGTAGGGCTC
>JANNZD010000029.1:0-5909 GCA_031410435.1 Betaproteobacteria bacterium
ATGGGGATCGTTCATCAAGCACCTTCCTTGTCGCGTTGCACGGCTTTGCGCAACGCAAATTCTTCCAGACCCGACAAGAGTTATGTCGCGCGCCTGTTCAGCAAGGGCACCGACGCCATCTTGAAAAAAGTGGGCGAAGAAGCCACCGAGACGGTGATGGCCGCCAAGGATGGCGACCGCCAGAAGATCGTCTGCGAAGTGGCCGACTTGTGGTTTCACTCGATGATCGCACTGGCGCATTTCGGGCTGCAGCCGGCCGATGTGCTGGCTGAACTGGCCCGCCGGGAAGGCCTGTCGGGTCTGGAAGAATTTGCGTTGCGCAAAGCCGTGCAACGCGACAAGGAAGGTGCTTGATGAACGATCCCCATGACCATGCCGGCGAGGTGAGCGCCGTGGTGTTGCCCGCACAAACCGAAACCGCCTTGCTCAAGGTCGGCCACATCAGCTATGCCCTGCATGCCGTGGTGGCCGTGGGCGCCGTGCTGCCGGGCGCCCAGGCCAGCGTGCTGCTGCTGATCGCCGCGTTCGTGCTCGATCTGCTCAAGCGCGACGATGCCGCTGGCTCGTGGCAGGCCAGCCACTTTCGCTGGCGCATCCGCAGCGTGGTGTTTGCCGGCATCGCCTATGCCGTGACGGCGCCGCTTTGGCTGCTGCTGTTGGTGCCGGGCTGGATCGCCTGGGCCATTGTTTCGCTGTGGTTTCTCTACCGCGTGCTGCGCGGATGGCTGGCCTTGAACGACCGGCGGCCCATGCCGGTTTGATTCTTCCACCCCTATTTACACCGCCACGTCCATGTCGCATGACCCGAACTGCATCTTCTGCAAGATCGTTGCCGGCCAAATCCCGGCCCGCAAAGTGCATGAAGACGAGCACCTGCTGGCCTTTCATGACATCCATCCCTGGGCGCCGGTGCACATCCTGGTCATCCCCAAGCTGCACATCGTCGGCATGGTCGATGTCACCGACGAGCACGCCGCTTTGCTGGGCCGCATGATGGCGGTAACACCCCGATTGATGCGCGAATTGGGTGTCACCAACGGTTACCGCCATGTCATCAACACCGGGCAGGATGGTCGCCAGGAGGTGATGCACCTGCACCTGCATGTGATGGGCGGCCCGCGGCCTTGGCTCAAGGGGTGAAGGGCATCACGCCGGCCTTGCAAGTGCGCCGGCGGCCCTCACCTAGAATCAATCGTTTCGTCTTTCGGCTCAACAGGAGTTCTCCATGGGATCCTTCAGCATCTGGCACTGGCTCATCGTGCTGGTCGTGGTGGTGCTGATTTTCGGCACCAAGAAGCTCAAGAACGTCGGCGCCGACCTGGGCTCCGCAGTCAAGGGCTTCAAAGATGGTGTCAAGGACGGTACCGGCTCGGCCGATGTCGTCCCCGTGCCGCCGCAGCAAGTAACCGCCCACAAGGCCGGCGACGCCAACACCGTTGACGTCGAGGCCAAGACCAAGGCCTGAGCCTGGCCCCCGGCCCCTGCGCGCAAGCCTGGGCATGCGCGTGCGCCGACGGGCTTGAGCCAACCCCTCCATGATCGACTTCGGTTTCGACAAGATCGCGCTCATCGGCGCCGTGGCGCTGATCGTCATCGGCCCCGAGAAGCTGCCGCGCGTGGCCCGCACGGTGGGTGCGCTGATGGGCAAGGCCAGGCGTTACGTGGCCGACGTGAAAGCCGAGGTGAACCGCTCGATCGAGCTCGAAGAACTGCAGAAGATGAAGACGCAATTCGAGACCGCCGCGCGCGACGTGGAGCAAACCGTCAACCGCGAGGTCAACGAGGCCCAACATGTCTTCCACGACCAGTTCAAAGACTTGAGCCATGGGTTTGGTGGTTCTACGACGTCAAGCGCCGACGGCGCGCTCGATCACACGCCCATACCCGCACTGCCGGAGTACAAGCGCCCCACCAAGCGCTGGCGCCTCAAGCGCACGTCGGTACCGCGCTGGTACAAGCAGCGCGCCGGCGTGCGCGGCCAGGTGCAATCCGGTGCGGCCCGGGTGGCGCGTCACCGCCCGCCCGACCCGACCCGGCTGTGAGCGACCATGGCTGAGCCCAAGGACGAGCTCGAGGGCACCGAGCAACCGTTTGTCTCGCACCTGATCGAGTTGCGCGACCGCCTGGTGCGCGGCCTGATCGCGGTGGGCGTGGTGTTCGCCGCGCTGTGCCTGTGGCCCGGCCCTGCAGGGCTCTATGACATGCTGGCCGCGCCGCTGGTTGCGCACCTGCCCAAGGGCACCACGCTGATCGCCACCAACGTGATCTCGCCCTTCATCGTGCCGCTCAAGATCACCTTGATGGCGGCCTTTCTGGTGGCCTTGCCGATCGTGCTCTACCAGGTCTGGGCCTTTGTCGCGCCGGGGCTGTACAGCCACGAGAAGAAGCTGGTGCTGCCGCTGGTGGTGTCGAGCACGGTGCTGTTCATTGCCGGGGTGGCGTTTTGCTACTTCTTCGTGTTTGGCCAGGTCTTCGCCTTCATCCAGGGCTTTGCGCCCAAGAGCATCACCGCGGCGCCTGACATCGAGGCCTACCTGAGCTTTGTGCTCACCATGTTCATCGCCTTCGGCGCCACCTTCGAGGTACCGGTGGCGGTGGTGGTGCTGGCCCGGATGGGCCTGGTGACCGTGGCCAAGCTCAAGGAATGGCGCGGTTATTTCATCGTGGTGGCCTTCATCGTCGCGGCCATCATCACGCCGCCGGATGTGGTGTCGCAGCTGTCGCTGGCGATCCCGATGTGCCTGCTCTACGAGGTGGGCATCTGGGCGGCGGGCCTGTTTCTCAAGCACACCCGGGCCCCCGACGCTGACGCCCCGCAGGCCTGAGCGCGGGGCGTCAGCGCCGGGGGCGGCTTCAGCGGTTGCGCCGGGCCGGCTGCGGCTTGCGCTGCACCACCTCCAGGCTCAACTCGATGGCCTGGCTGCCGCGCTGCACCGCCACCTTGGCCGCCTGCCCGGGCGGCAGTGCGGCCACCGTGTTGAGCAACTGCGCCACCGACCCCACCGGCTGGCCGGCCACGCTGGTCACCACATCGCCGGGCTTGAGCCCGCCCTTGCTGGCCGGGCCGTCCTGCAGCACGCCGGTGATCAGCACGCCGCGCTGGATCGGCAGCTTGAAGTTCTCGACGAATTCGGCGGTCAGCTCGCGCGGCTCCACGCCGATCCAGCCGCGCCGCACCACGCCGTCCCTGAGCAGGCCTTCCATCACCCGCTGCGCCACCTCGGTGGGGATGGCAAAGCCGATGCCGTTGCTGCCGCCGCTGCGCGAGTAGATTGCGGTGTTGATGCCCACCAGGTGGCCCATTGCGTCCACCAGCGCACCGCCCGAATTGCCCGGGTTGATCGCCGCGTCGGTCTGTATGAAGCTTTCGAAGGTGGACAGCCCCAGGCCGGTGCGGCCGAGCGCGCTGACGATGCCGGCGGTCACGGTCTGGCCCACATTGAAGGGGTTGCCGATGGCCAGCAGCACATCGCCCACGCGCAAATCCTGCGATCGGCCCAGCGTGATCGCGGGCAGCCGGTCGGCCTTGATGCGCAACACGGCCAGGTCGGTCTCGGGGTCGGTGCCGACCACCTCGGCACGCAGTTCGCGGCCGTCGGACAGGCGCACATCGATGTCACCGGCCTGTTCGACCACATGGTTGTTGGTCAGCAGGATGCCCTCGGGCGAGACGATCACCCCCGAGCCCACGCCCTGCTGCGATTGCTCGCGGTCATGAAAGAAGGGGCTCAGCGCCGGATCGTCGGCCTGGGGGTGGCGGCTGCGGCCCTTGCTGGTGATCACGCTCACTACCGAGGGCGAGGCACTGCTGGCGGCGTCGGCCAGACCGCCGGTGGGCAAGGGCGTGGCCGCGCCGTTCAAGGGGGCATGCCCGGGTGCCGCCAGGCGTACCGAGACCGCTGCAGGGGCGACGCTGCCCAGCGCCAGGTCTTGCCCGGACAACCAGCCGGGCTTGAGCGTGGCCACCACGAACAACAGGGCCAGGGCCAGCGTGGCCGCCTGGGAGAAAATCAGCCAGAGTCTTCGCATCGAGGGCGTCAAGCAACAGAAAGGCGGGCAGGATGGCCCAGCGCGGGAAGATCGAGTCGCACCTGGCGGCGTGGCTGGCGGTGGACAGGTTCAAGGATTATGGGCCGAACGGGCTGCAGGTCGAGGGCCGGGCCGAGGTGCGTCGGGTGGTCTCGGGCGTGACCGCCAGCCTGGCCTTGATCGAGGCCGCGGTGGTGGCGCAGGCCGACCTGATCCTGGTGCACCACGGCCTGTTCTGGCGCGGCCAGGACGGCCGCATCACCGGCTGGCTGCGCCAGCGCCTGGCCCTGCTGCTGGCCCATGACATCAACCTGCTGGCCTACCACCTGCCGCTCGATGCCCATCCGGCCTGCGGCAACAATGCCCAGTTGGGTCTGCGTCTGGGCCTGCGGGCCGACGCCCGCTTCGGTGAGCAAGACCTGGGTTTCATCGGCCCGGCACCGGCCGGGGTGGCCGACGCAGACAGCCTGGTGCACTGCGTGGCCCAGGCCCTGGCGCGCCCGCCCTTGCTGCTGCCCGGCGACGGCCGGCCCTTGCGCCGGGTGGCCTGGTGCACCGGCGGCGCGCAAGGCTACTTCGAGGCGGCGATCGCCGCTGGCGCGGACGCCTTCATCACCGGCGAGGTGTCCGAACCCCAGTTGCACCTGGCGCGCGAGACCGGCGTGGCCTTCCTGGCCTGCGGCCACCATGCCACCGAGCGCTACGGCGCACCCGCGCTGGGTGCCCACCTGGCACAGCAGTTTGGCCTGCAGCATCAATTCATCGAGATCGACAACCCGGCATGAAGCACAGCCCGAAAACCGATAGGCGCCTGCTGGCCATCACCCAGGGCGATGCCTGCGGCATCGGCCCCGAGACGATTGCGCGCGCGGTGGCGCTGGGTGCCACCGGCCCGGCACTGGTGGTGGGCGATGTCGGCGTGATGCGGCGCGCGGTGGCGCAATGCGGCCTGATGCTGCCGGTGGCCGAGCTGGACTCGCCCGGCGATGCGGCACTGGCGCCGCCGGACTGCATTGCGGTCTGGCAGCCGCCTGGCCTGGCCGCGCTGGCCCCTGGCCTGGCCAGCCTGCCCATGGGCCAGGTGCAGGCGCTGGCCGGGCGTGCGGCCGCGCTGTGCATCGAGGCCGCTGCAGGCCTGGCCCTGCAGGGCCAGGTGGCCGGGCTGGTGACCGCCCCGATCCACAAAGAGGCGCTCTCGGCTGCGGGCGTGGCCTACCCCGGCCACACCGAGATGCTGCAGGCCGCCGCCGGCGGTGTGCCGGTGCGCATGATGCTGGCCAACGAGGAATTGCGGGTGGTGCTGGTGACCATCCATGTGGCCCTGCGCCGGGCCCTGGACCTGCTGGATTTCGACAGCGTGCTGCAGACCCTGCGCATCAGCCACCGCAGTGCGCTGGCCTGGGGCCAGAAGGCGCCCCGCATCGCAGTGGCCGGGCTCAACCCGCATGCCGGCGAGGGCGGGCTGTTCGGCGACGAGGAGATCCGCTTCATCGCGCCGGCGGTGGCGGCGGCCCGCGCCGAGGGCATCGATGCGCGTGGCCCCTTTGCGCCGGATACCGTCTTCATGCGGGCCCGGCAGGCGCCCGATCACCCGGGCGAGTTTGACCTGGTGGTGGCCATGACCCATGACCACGGCCTGATCCCGGTCAAGTACCTGGGCGTGGCGCACGGTGTCAATGTGACCTTGGGCCTGCCCTTCGTGCGCACCAGCCCGGACCACGGCACGGCCTTCGACATCGCCGGCAGCGGCCGGGCCGACCCCAGCAGCCTGGTGGCGGCGCTGCGCATGGCGCGGCGCCTGATCGCGTCGGGCTAAGCCGGCGCCGGTCCGCCCCGGTGTCTCAATGCCGGGCGCTGCCCAGGGCCGCCAGCTGCCGGCG
>JANNZD010000030.1:0-9711 GCA_031410435.1 Betaproteobacteria bacterium
CTCCCGCTTGGTGTCCCAGACCACCGGCTTCGTGGTACAGCCCAACAAGGCCGTCGTGGGCGCCAACGCCTTCGCCCATGCCTCCGGCATTCACCAGGACGGGGTGCTGAAGGCCCGCGACACCTACGAGATCATGCGGGCGGAAGACGTCGGTTGGGCCGCCAACAAAATCGTGCTGGGCAAGCTCTCGGGCCGCAACGCCTTCAAGCAGCGCCTGCAGGAGCTGGGCATCGACATGGACAGCGAGGGCGAGATCAACGCCGCCTTCGCCCGTTTCAAGGACCTGGCCGATCGCAAGAGCGAGATCTTCGACGAGGACATCATCGCGCTGGCCGGCGACGAGAGCGTCAGCCGCGGGCAGGAGCATTACCGCCTGGTGTCGCTGAAGCAGCATTCCGAAACTGGCGAGCGGCCGCAGGCGGCGGTGGTGTTCGCCGCCGGCGGGCTGGAGCACAGCACCGAGAGCGACGGCAATGGGCCGGTGGACGCCAGCCTGAAGGCGATCGAATCCCAGGTGCAAAGTGGCGCCGAATTGGTGCTGTATTCGGTCAATGCCATCACCAGCGGCAGCACAGAATCGCAGGGCGAGGTGACCGTCAGGCTGCAACTGGGCGGCCGGGTGGTCAACGGCGTGGGGGCCGATCCCGATATCGTCGTGGCTTCGGCCAAGGCCTACCTGGCGGCGCTGAACAAGCTGCATGCCAACCTGGACCGGGTGGCGGCGCAGGGTTGAAGCGCGCGGTGCCGGGTGCAACCCGAAAGGCACTTGAACAAGTGCACGCAAGTTTTTGATCTTGCATGTGTTTTTCCTGTCGCCTACACTTGAGGCTTCCGTTGAAAGTCTTGCGCCCCCATGAAGAACCGCTCACTGTCACCGCTGTTGCTGGGCCTGTTTGCTTTGCTGGCTGTGGCCCTGTCTGCGCCGGCCGCTGCGGCGGTGCGCAAGAAGGCGGCATCGCATGCCGTGGCGCCCGTGGGCAAGGCCCTGGCGGGTGCGGGCAAGCGGTCGCTCAAGCTGCGCGGCCAACGCCGGGTGGCGGCCTTGGTCGAGGCGCCGGCGCGGGCCAGCTTCGGCCAGTTGCAGGGCCTGCATTCGGGGGTTGACGCGCTGGCGCTGAAGTCCAGCGTGGCCCTGGTCATCGACCAGGACACCAACGAGATCCTGTTCTCCAAGAATCCCGGCGCGGTGCTGCCGATCGCGTCGATCACCAAGCTGATGACCGGCCTGGTGGTCAGCGAGGCGGGCCTGCCGCTGGATGAGATGCTGAGCGTGTCGCAAGACGACATCGACACCGAAAAGGGCAGCCGTTCGCGCCTGTCGCCCGGCACCCAGTTGACCCGCGGCGCGATGATGCACCTGGCCTTGATGTCGTCCGAGAACCGGGCCGCCAATGCGCTGGGCCGGCATTTTCCGGGCGGACTGCCGGCCTTTGTGGCGGCCATGAACCGCAAGGCCGTGGCCCTGGGCATGCGTGACACGCACTATGTCGAACCCACCGGCCTGTCGAGCCAGAACCAGTCCAGCGCCCAGGACCTGGCCGTGCTGGTGCGGGCCGCCCACAAGGTGCCGCTGCTGCGCGAGTTGTCGACCTCGCCCGAGGCCCAGGTGGCGGTAGGCCACCGCATGATGCAGTTCCACACCACCAACCGGCTGGTGCTCAATCCGCAATGGGACATCGGCTTGCAAAAGACCGGCTATATCGCCGAGGCCGGCCGTTGCCTGGTGATGCAGGCCCAACTGGCCGGGCGCAAGCTGATCATGGTGCTGTTGGATTCCACCGGCAAGTACTCGAGGCTGGGCGACGCCGAGCGCATCCGCCGCTGGTTGGCCGACAACGGCGCGACTGGGCGGCTGTCGCAGCGGCCGGTCTGAGCCAAGCCGGGCCTGGCTCAGGCGCCGTGGTAGCCCAGCGCGCCGGAGATCAACGCAGCGGTTGACTTGACCCGTTCGGTCCAGCTTTCTTCCAGCCGGTCTGCCGGCGCCGAGATCGACAGGCCGGCCACCAGCCGGTTCTGGTCGTCAAAGATGCAGGCGGCGATGCAGCGCACGCCCAGCTCCAGTTCCTCGTTGTCCCGGGCCATCGATTGCTGGCGCACCAGTGCCAGTTCGCGCTCGAGCGCCATGATGTCGGTGATGCTGTTGCGGGTGTGGCCCGACAGCCCTGTGCGCGCGGCATAGGCGCGCACCCGGGCCGGGTCGTCATGGGCCAGGAACAACTTGCCCACCGACGTCAGGTGCAGCGGCGCCCGGCCGCCCACTGCGCGCACCACCTGCATGCCTGAACGCTCGCTGTAGCTGCGTTCGATGTAGACGATCTCGTCACCCTGGCGTACCGACAGGTTGACCGCCTGGTGGGTGAGTTTGTGCAGTTCGCGCATAGGCGCGATCGCCGCGTCACGCACATCCAGCCGGGCCTTGACCAGGTTGCCCAGTTCCAGCAGGCGCATGCCGAGCCGGTAGCTTCCGGCCTCGGGCCGGTCCACCAGCCGGCCGATGGCCAGATCATTCAGGATGCGGTGGGCGGTGGACGGGTGCAGGCCAGTGCGTTCGCTCAGTTCCTTCAGTGAGACCGGGTCCTGGTGAGCGGCCAGCGCGTCCAGCAAGGAAAACATGCGTGCCAGCACCTGGATGGCAGGCGTACCGACGTCTTTCTTGGGCAGGGTCATGATGACACGAAGCATGCCACATTTTGCATGGCGAAATCGCACACATCATCGTGGTAGCAGATGCGGATTGCGTTGGCGCCTGGGGCCGCCCCCAGTGTCGATCAGGCGCAGGCCAGCAGGGCCTGCACGGCGGCCTGGCCCGAGCGCACCGCGCCTTCCAGGGTGGACGGGTAGGGGCCGGCGATGTAGTCACCGGCTGCCACCAGGCCCGGCGCGATGCCCGTGCCGGGGCGATCCAGGTCCGGCAAGCAGGCCAAGGTGGCGCGCCGCTCGGCCGCGAGATGCCGGATGACCTGGTCCGCCTCGCCCCGGAAGGCGCCCGGAAAGACCTGGCGCGCCTGCGCCAGCACCCGCTGACCGCAGCCGGCCAGGCCCTGCGCCAGGTGCTCGCCCGCGCCGCTGACGACCCAGGCGAAACAGCCCGGCTGGCGGCCGAGCGCGGCCAGGTCGAACACGAACTGGGCCGGCGCCTGGCCCCGGGCCCGCAGCGCGACCATCGCCTGCGGCAGGCGCAGGTCGGCATCGCGCAGGTAGGCGGTGACGATGGCCTCATAGCGCAGCTGGCCGGCCCGCTGTGCCCAGGCCGCCTGGTGCGGTGCCACCAGGCGCGCTGCCTCGACCGGGCTGCAGGCCAGCACCACGCCGTGGAATCGCTGGCCATCGACGGACCAGCCGGCCTGGCCCGCTGCGGGTGGCGCCAACTGCTGGACCCGGTGGCGGGTCTCGGTGCGGGCGCCGGCCGCCTGCAGCCAACGCATCGCGGGGTCGGGCAAGAGCGCTGACAGGCCGACCCGCGGCAGCAGCAGGTCGGCGCTGCCGGGGCCGGCAAACAGCGCGTCCTTCAAGACCCGCAGAAAGACCCGGGCGCTGGCACTGCTGGCGGGGGTGTTGAGCGCGGCCACGCACAGCGGGTCGACCATTTCGTCGCGCACCCGCGCCGGCAAGGACTGGCACAGCGCCTGCACGGTGAGATGGCCCGGGCAATCAAAGCCGCGCGCCAGCCAGGCTGCGGCGGCGGCCAGCAAGGCCAGCCTGTCGGCCAGGCGCCAGCCGCGTGCCGCCAGCACGGCGCGCACAAAGGCTGGCAGCGCCGGCCCCGGCGGCAGGGCCAGCCCGCCCCCATCGGGGTAGCGCAGCGCCAGCGGCTGGCGCAGCAACAGGCGGCTGGGGTCGGCGCCCACCTGGCGCATCAGCTTCAGGGTCTGGGTGTAGGCACCGATCAGGATGTGCTGGCCATTGTCGAATTCGCCCTGGGCCGTCTGCACCTGCCGGGCGCGGCCACCCGGCATGCTGGCCATCTCGAACAGCGTGACCTGCCGGCCGGCCTGGACCAGCGCCACCGCCGCCGCCAGACCGGCCCAGCCTGCGCCCACCACCGCCACCGGCGCGCCGCTGACCGGCACGGCCGGGCTCAATGGCCGCGCCAATGGGTCTTGAGGGCGATCCACAGCTTGCGCACCGGCGTCAACGAGGTACGTTGGTGCAGCACCCGGAAGCCGTCGGCCTCAATCTCGCGCAGCAGGCAGCGGTAGATGTTGGCCATCATCAGGCCGGGCTTTTGCGCCACCCGGTCAGCCTCGGGCAGCAGCGCCAACGCTTCGTCGTAACTGCGGTGGGCGCGCTCGGCCTGGAAGCGCATCAAGGCGCTGAAGCGCTCGCTGTAGCCCCAGGGTGCGTCGCGCTTGAGCAGTTCATGGGCCTTGACATCGAAGCGCTGCAATTCGGACATCGGCAGGTAGATGCGGCCCAGGCGCGCATCGTCGCCGACGTCGCGGATGATGTTGGTCAGCTGCAGTGCCAGGCCCAGCTTGTGGGCATAGGCCAGGGTGGCGGCTTGCTGGTGGCCGAAAATGCGCGCCGCCACCTCGCCCACCACCCCGGCCACCAGATCGCAGTAGCGCTGCAGGCTGGTGAAGTCGAGGTGGCGGGTCTGGTCGAGATCCATCTGGCAGCCCTCGATCACCGCCAGCAGGTGGTCGGCGGTGATGCCGTGGGCCGCCACATGCGGCATCAGGGCCTGCATCACCGGATGGGTGGATCGGCCGTCAAAGCCCTTGGCCACTTCCTGGCGCCACCAGGCCAGCTTGGTGGCGGCCACGCCGGGGTCGCGCATCTCGTCGACCACATCGTCCACCTCGCGGCAGAAGGCATAGAAGGCGGTGATCGCCGAGCGCCGCTGCGGCGGCAGGAACAGGAAGGCGTAATAGAAGGAAGAGCCGCTGGCGGCGGCCTTGTCCTGCACATACTGCTCAGGCGTCACCGATGGCACCCGCTCAGGCCAGCACGAAGCCGGGCGTGGCATGGCCCGGGCGCATGCGCAGCGCGCGCCAGGCCATGGCGGCCAGGTCGGACTTGCGCAAGGTCGGGCGCTGGCCCAGGGTGCGGTAATGCATGGCGCCGATTGTCTCAAGGATGCGCAGGCCGCCCTGCACCACCAGGCGCAATTCCCAGCCCAGGCGGCCGGGTAGGCGACAGGCCAGCGGCGCACCGGCCTGCATCAGCCCGGCGCTCCACTGGCAAAGATCGCGCAGCAGGGCCTGGGTGGCCGGGCTGTCGCCGGCGGTGATGGCCTGGTCGATGTCAACGCCGTGCCGGCGGGCATCGGCCAGCGGCAGGTAGACCCGGCCTCGGGGGTGGTCGACGCTCGGGTCTTGCCAGAAGTTGATCAGCTGCAGCGCGCTGCAGATGGCGTCGGATTGGCGCAAGGACAACTCATCCTGCACGCCGGCCAGGTGCAGCATCAGCCGGCCGACCGGATTGGCCGAGCGGCGGCAGTAGTCCAGCAGGCTGGCCCGGTCGGGGTAGCGCGGGTCGCCGGTGTCTTGCTCGAAGGCATCCAGCAGGTCATGCAGCAAGGGCTGGGGCAGCCCATGCTGTTGTATCGCGTTGGCCAGCGCCGGGAAGACAGCCGGCCACGGGCTGCCCACGGCCTGCCCCTGGCCGGCCGACCGCAGCGCCTGCCGGTAGGCGGCCAGTTGCTGGCGCCGCTGCGCCGCGGTGGCATCGCCCTCGTCGGCCAGGTCGTCGGCGGTACGGGCGAAATGGTAGAGGGCGCGCACCGGCGCGCGCAGCGCCGGCGGGCACAGCAGGGACGCCACGGGGAAATTTTCGTAATGGTCGATGCTCACGCCGGGATTGTCGCGCCGGGCCGGACCGGGCTGCGTCGGGCGCGGCCAGCCCGGGGC
This sequence comes from Betaproteobacteria bacterium, assembly GCA_031410435.1. Taxonomy (GTDB): domain Bacteria; phylum Pseudomonadota; class Gammaproteobacteria; order Burkholderiales; family Burkholderiaceae_C; genus Pseudaquabacterium. The sequence goes on from JANNZD010000030.1 coordinate 5,853, forward strand.
CGACTTGCCGCCTCAGCGCGCCTCGACCGGGATTCATTTGACAAGGGGAAAGGCTAGCATCTATATTACTGACCAGTCAGTCATTAAAAATTCGGGCCAGAGGCCTGGGACTTCAAGGATGTTTGCCATGCGCCCTGCGTCGATAGCGATGCTGCTGATGCTCTTGCCTGTGTTGGTGGCCTGTGGCCCCAAGCCGGTGGTCGAAGAGCCGGTGCGGGCGGTGCGAACCCTGACCGTGACCGGCGCCAGCAGCCAGTTGCAGCACGAATATGCTGCGGAGGTGCGCGCCCGCACCGAGAGCCGGCTGGCCTTTCGGGTGGCCGGCAAGCTGCTGCGGCGCATGGTCAATGTGGGCGACGCGGTGAAGGCCGGCCAGGCCTTGGCGCAAATCGACGCCACCGACCTGGTGCTGGGCCAGGATGCGGCCCGGGCTGCGCTGCAGAGCGCCCAGGCCCAATTGGCACTGAGCGAGGCCGAATTCAAGCGCTACAAGGAGTTGCGCGATCAGAACTTCATCAGCGGGCTGGAGCTCGAGCGCCGTGAGGCGGCGTTGAAGGCAGCCCGTGCGCAGGCCGAGCAGGCCCGGGCCCAGTCCGGCGTGCAGGCCAACCAGGCCAGCTATGCGGTGCTGGTGGCCGATGCGGCCGGCGTGGTCACGGCGGTGGACGCCGAGCCGGGCGCGGTGCTGGCCGCCGGCGCGCCGGTGTTGCGCCTGGCCCATGACGGCGCGCGCGACGCGGTGTTCAGCGTGCCCGAGGACCGGGTCGGCGCGGTGCGCGCCTTGCTGGGCAAACCCGGGGCGCTGAAATTGCGCGCCTGGGGGGCTGACGCGCTTTTGTTGCCCGCAGCGGTGCGCGAGGTGGCGGCCTCAGCCGATGCGGCCACCCGGACCTTTCTGGTCAAGGCCGACATCGGCAGCACCGCCTTGCGCCTGGGCCAGACCGCCCAGGTGCTGATGGACGCCCCGGCCGTTGCCGGGGTGATCAAGTTGCCGCTGTCGGCGGTGTTCCAGCAGGGCGGCCTGCCGCGGGTCTGGGTCTTGAACCGCCAGGCGCAAGTGGTGCAGGCCCGGCCGGTGCAGGTGGCCGGGGCCGATGGCAACCTGGTACTGGTGGGGGCCGGGCTGAGCGCGGGCGAGACCGTGGTGACTGCCGGGGTGCATGTGCTGACCGAAGGGCAGAAAGTGCGCCCCTATGTCGAACCCGGCAATCTGGGCGCTGCGGCGGCTGCGCCGCTGGCCGTGCCGGCTTCCCGCTGAAACGCGCGCCCGAGCCGCCCAGCCATGAACCCCAGCGACCCGAGCGGCCACCGGCCGGCGTCCTTCAACATCTCCCGCTGGGCCCTCGAGCACCCGGCGCTGACACGCTACCTGATGGTGGTGCTGCTGCTGCTGGGGGTGGCGGCCTACTTCCAACTGGGCCAGGACGAAGACCCGCCCTTCACCTTCCGCGCCATGGTGGTGCAGGCCTTCTGGCCCGGCGCCAGCGCCCAGCAGATGGCCGAGCTGGTCACTGACAAGATAGAGCGCACGCTGCAGGAGGTGCCCTATGCCGACACCATCCGCAGCTACACCAAGCCGGGTGAGTCGCTGACCTTCATCGAGCTCAAGGACAGCGCGCCGCCCAAGGAGGTGAGCAACAGCTGGTACCAGGCCCGCAAACGCATCGGTGACATGCGTGCCAGCCTGCCCCAGGGGGTGATTGGCCCGGTCTTCAATGACGATTTCGGCGATGTCTACGGGTCGATATTCGCCCTGTCGGCCGACGGCTTCAGCGACGAGGAGTTGCGCGTCTTCGCCGAGGGCATCCGCTCACAGCTGCTGCGGGTGCCCGATGTGGCCAAGGTGGAGCTGTTCGGGGCCCAGGCCGAAAAGGTCTTCATCGAGATCGCGCAGAAGCGGCTGGCCCAGCTGGGCCTGGACATGAACCAGGTGCTGGCCCAACTGGCGGCGCAGAACGCGGTGGAGGGTGCCGGCCTGCTGGACGCCGGCACGCAGAACTTCCAGGTGCGGGTGGCCGGTGCCTTCCGGTCGGTGGACGACATCAAGCGCTTTCCGATCCGGGCGGTGAATGCCGTCACCGGCCAGGCCAGCAATCTGCAGCTGGGCGACATCGCCGATGTGCGCCGCAGCCTGGTCGATCCGCCGGCAGTCAAGGTGCGGCACCAGGGCCAGGCGGTGATTGCGCTGGGGGTGTCGATGACCCGGGGCGGCGACATCATCGCGCTGGGGCGGGCGCTGGACCAGCGCGTGGTCCAGATCAAGGCGGCGCTGCCGGCCGGCATCAGCCTGTCCCGCGTGCAGGACCAACCTGCGGCCGTGACCCGGTCGGTGGGGGAATTCGTGCAGGTGCTGATCGAGGCCGTGGTGGTGGTGCTGCTGGTCAGCTTCATTGCGCTGGGCCTGCACACCAGGCCGCTGCGCCTCGACATCTGGCCGGGCATGGTGGTGGGCATCACCATCCCGCTGGTGCTGGCCATCACCTTCGTCACCATGTATTACTGGGGCGTGGGCCTGCACAAGATCTCGCTCGGCTCGCTGATCATCGCGCTGGGCCTGCTGGTGGACGACGCCATCATTGCGGTGGAGATGATGGTGCGCAAGCTCGAAGAGGGCTACGACAAGATGAGCGCGGCCACCTTCGCCTATGACGTGACCTCGATGCCCATGCTCACCGGCACCTTGATCACGGCGGCGGGCTTCCTGCCGATCGGCCTGGCCAAATCGATCACCGGCGAATACACCTTCGCCATTTTCGCGGTCACCTCGGCGGCGCTGGTGATCTCGTGGGGGGTGTCGGTGTATTTCGTCCCCTACCTGGGGGCCTGGCTGCTGCATACCCGCGCCCACCAGGCTGGCGGCGCGCCGCATGAGCTGTTTGACACGCCCTTCTATGCCCGTTTGCGCAAGCTGGTGAGTGCCTGCGTGCAGCACCGCTGGATCACGCTGGCGTTGACGCTGGCACTGTTCGGCGGCGGCATCGTCGGGCTGGGCACTGTGCAGCAGCAGTTCTTCCCGGATTCCAGCCGGCCCGAGATCCTGGTCGACCTGTGGCTGCCCGAAGGCAGCACCCAGCGCGAGACCGAGGCGCTGGCCCGGCGCTTCGAGGCCCGCATGCTCAAGCAGCCCGGGCTGGAGAGCGTCACCGCCTGGATAGGCGGCGGCGTGCCGCGCTTCTACCTGCCCTTGAACCAGATCTTTCCGCAGGCCAATGTCAGCCAGTTCATCCTGCTGCCCAAGGACTTGGCCACCCGGGAACAGCTGCGCCATGCCCTGCCGGCCCTGCTGGCGGGCGAGTTCTCCGAGGCCCGGGCTCGGGTCAAGGTCTTGCCCAACGGCCCGCCGGTGGACTACCCGGTGCAGTTTCGGGTGGTCGGGCCGGACGCCCAGGTGGTGCGCAGACTGGGCGATGAAGTCAAGGAGGTGCTGCGCGTGCACCCCAGCATGCGCGGGGTCAACGACAACTGGAATGAGCAGGTCAAACAGCTGCGCCTGGAGATCGACCAGGACAAGGCCCGCGCGCTGGGCGTGACCAGCCAGGGCATCGCCCAGGGCTCGCGCACCGGCCTGAGCGGCGCCACCGTGGGCCAGTACCGCGAGGGCGACAAGCTGGTCGACATCGTGTTGCGCCAGCCGCTGGAAGACCGCAACGCGCTCACCGACATCGGCAACAGCTATGTGCCCACCGCCAGCGGCAAGTCGATACCGCTGACCCAGATCGCCCGCATCGGCTTTGGCTTCGAGCCCGGCGTGCTGTGGCGTGACGGGCGCAAATTTGCCGTCACGGTGCAGGGCGATGTGGTCGACGGTGTGCAGGGCGCCACCGTCACCCAGGTGGTGTGGGTGCAGCTGGCCGACCTG
>JANNZD010000031.1:0-33873 GCA_031410435.1 Betaproteobacteria bacterium
GGCCGCCCCCTGCTGGGCCTGCAACTGGCGGTAGCGCTGCTTGACCAGCGCCAGCGCGGTGTCATAGGCCAGGCCGATTGCGTCGGCCGAGTTGGCGGTGATCTGCAGGTCCTCGAGCAGGCCGTTGTGCAGGCCGTAGACCCAGCCATGCACCACCACGGTCTGGCCGCGGTGCCAGGCGTCACCCACCACCGTGGTGCGGCAGACGTTGCGGGCCTGCTCCAGCACGTTCAGCTCGACCAGGGCATTGACGCGCAGGCTCTCGTGCAGCCCGGCGAGAAAGCCTTCGTGTGCGTCACGCACGTCCTGCACATGGCGCAGCCAGTTGTCGACCAGGCCGGCACGCTGGTTCATCAAGGCCGCACGCACGCCGCCGCAATTGCTGTGGCCCACCACGATGATGTGGCTGACCTGCAGCGCGTCCACCGCATACTGGATCACGCTGAGCGCATTCAGGTCGCTGTGCACCAGCACATTGGCCACATTGCGGTGCACGAACAACTCGCCCGGCAGCAAGCCCACCAGGTCATTCGCCGGCACCCGGCTGTCGGCACAACCGATCCACAGGTACTGCGGGGTCTGCTGCTGCAGCAGGCGGGTGAAGAAGCCCGGCTCGCGCGCCTCGGTGGCGGCGGCCCATTGGCGGTTGCTGTCGAACAATTCGTGCAGATCGGTGCTCATGGTCAGACGGTCCTCGAGGTCGACGCCGCCAGGGGTGGCGCCCGGTTCAAGATGCGCTGCACAGTTTACGCAGCGGGTGTGGACGGCAGGCTTGCAGGGTCAGGCTCGGGTCATCGTTTCAGCGCCGGTAAGCGGCCCACTGCACCAGATCTATCACCTCGCCGTTCTTGATGCGGCTGCGCGGCAGGCGGGCCTCCAGCCCATAGCCGGCCTTGGCCGCCACCCGCTGCGAGGCCGGGTTGCGGGCATGGATGGGCGCAAACAGGCGCTGCACGGCGGGCAAATGAGCCCAGGCCCAGGTGCTGGCCAGGCCCAGCGCGTCGGCCGCGATGCCACGGCCCCAGAAGGCCTGGCCGATCCAGTAGCCGACCTCGGCATTGCAGGCCAGCGGGCCGCTGCCCGGCAGCACGCCCATGCAGCCGATGGCCGCATCGTCCACCGTGATGGCCCAGACATGGCCAAAGGCCGGCTCGCGGTGCTGACCGCCGCACCAGGCCTGCGCATGGGCCAGGGTGTAGGGATGGGGGAAGCCATCGTGCAGGTTGCGCACCACCGCCGCGTCGTCGGCATGCAGCGCGATGGCCGGCGCGTCGGCTGGCCGCAGCGCGCGCAGCACGCAGCGCTGGCCGGTGAGTGTCGGCAGGTCGCTGGCCGGCGCCATCACATCGTCTCGGCGAACAGTTCCCGGCCGATCAACATGCGCCGGATCTCGGACGTGCCGGCGCCGATCTCGTAGAGCTTGGCGTCGCGCCACAAGCGGCCCAGCGGGTAGTCGTTGATGTAGCCGTTGCCGCCAAAGATCTGCACCCCCTCGCCGGCCATCCAGGTGGCCTTTTCGGCGCACCACAGGATGACGCTGGCGCAGTCCTTGCGCACCTGGCGCACATGCTCGGCGCCCAGCTTGTCGAGGTTCTTGCCCACGGTGTAGCAAAAGGCCCGGCCGGCCTGCAGCACGGTGTACATGTCGGCCACCTTGCCCTGGATCAGCTGGAACTCGCCGATGCTCTGGCCGAACTGCTTGCGGTCGTGGATGTAGGGCACCACGTTGTCCATCACGCTCTGCATGATGCCGATGGGGCCGGCGGCCAACACCGCGCGCTCGTAGTCCAGCCCGCTCATCAGCACCTTGGCGCCCCCGCCCACAGCGCCCAGCACATTGACGGCGGGCACCTCGACATCCTGGAACACCATCTCGCCGGTGTGGCTGCCGCGCATGCCCAGCTTGTCGAGCTTTTGTGCCGTCGAGAAACCCTTCATGCCCTTCTCGACGATGAAGGCGGTGACGCCACGCGCGCCCAGCTCAGGGTCGCTCTTGGCATAGACCACCATGGTGTCGGCGTCAGGGCCGTTGGTGATCCACATCTTGCTGCCGTTGAGCAGGTAGTAGCCGCCCTTGTCCTCGGCCCTGAGCTTCATGCTGATGACGTCCGAGCCAGCGCCCGGCTCGCTCATCGCCAGCGCGCCCACATGCTCGCCGCTGATCAGTTTGGGCAGGTATTTGCGCTTCTGCGCGTCGGTGCCGTTGCGCTTGAGCTGGTTGACGCAAAGATTGCTGTGCGCGCCATAGCTCAGGCCGACCGAGGCGCTGGCACGCGAGATCTCCTCCATCGCGATCATGTGCGCCAGGTAGCCCATGCCGGCACCGTCGTATTCCTCGGGCACGGTGATGCCCAGCACGCCCAGCTCGCCCATCTTGCGCCACAGGTCCATCGGGAACTGGTCGGACCGGTCAATCTCGGCGGCGCGCGGTGCGATCTCGGCATCGGCAAAGCTGCGCACCGCGTCGCGCAGCGCGTCGATGTCTTCGCCGAGCTGGAAGTCAAGTCCGGGCAGTTGGCTCATGGGTTCTCCTGAAGGTTCGGTACCGACCCTAGGGCCCGGCAGCCTGAAGACATGCGGCCCGCGCTGCGCGCCGACGCCGGATCGTGCCACGGCTCGGTCCGGCGCGGCCGTCAAACGCCCGGCCGTCCTGGTCAAGCGACGGGCGTGAGAGTGCCGATCATGATTGACGTTTACGTAAACGTCAATCAATACCCAGCCCGATTCGAGGATGAATGCCCGGGCCGGGCCCGCGCTAGCGCGGGCGCATCAGCGCGATGCTGCCCCACTCGGCCGGCGTGATGCGGGCCACCAGCAGGCCCAGATTGGTGGGGTCCAGCACCACCGCATGGGCTTCCTGCACCACGAAGCCGGTGGCCTCCCAGAAGATGCCGCCATGTGCCATCATGAAATGGTTGCACCCGGCCGGCGTCCGACAGCTGACGCTGGGTCTCGCAGCGGGCCAGGTCAAGGCTGCCCTTGTCACGGTGCTCACGCTCGAGTTCGATCTGGTCATAGCGGGTGCGGCCATGGCGCAGGTACATCACATAGCCGCCGCGCGCCAGCGCCGTTGCCACGGCCGCGCTGCCTTGGAGCAGGGGCTCGGGTTCGCGCGCCGGGGGCGGCGCGAAGCTCGACTGTACGCCCAGGCCCACCTGGTTCGGCCCGGCACAGCCGGCCAGCAGGCCCAGCCCGGCCCAGGCCAGCGCACTGCGCCGCAGCCGGTCGGGGGGCGGGCAGCCCCTGCAGCGCAGTGCAGCGGCAGCGGTCGGTTCGGCGGGCATGCTGGCCTTTCGGGGTTGGCCCCGTGGGGCCTGGCAGTCGGAAGCCTGCTGGTCTAGCCGCAGGCGCTTCGGGCGCTGGCCAGCAATTCGCGGCAGCGGCCTTCGTGCTTGGACAGTTCATCCAGTGTGACGCGGATGTCTTCGAGCTGCTGCTGCAGTTGCCGCTTGTGCGCGGCCAGCACCTCGAGGAAGGCTTCCAGCTGGGGCGCGGTGTCACCCTCGCTGTCGTACATCGTGACCAGCTGCTTGATCTCCTGCAGCGAAAAGCCCAGGCGCTTGCCGCGCAGGGTGAGCTTCAGGCCGACCCGGTCGCGCTGGCTGTAAACCCGGTTGCGGCCGTCCCGGGTGGGGGCCAGCAGGCCCATGTCCTCATAGAAGCGAATCGTGCGCGGCGTGATCTGGAACTCGCGCGACAGTTCGGAGATCGTGTAGGTCTTGCCGGGGCGAAGGGGGTGGTTCATGGCGGCAGGCGGCACCTCAGATCGACGCACGGATCAATGTAGCCCAAGCCGCTGGACTGCGGGCGGCGCCAGGGCGGCGCGGCCGCGCATCAATCAAAGGCCGGCAAGACCTCGCTGCGCAGCGCGCCGCGGCTTTGCTCAAAATCAGGCAGCACCGAGCGCACCACCTCCCAGAAGGCCGGGCTGTGGTTCATCTCGCGCAGATGGGCCAGCTCGTGGGTGACCACATAGTCGATCACCGGCAGGGCAAAGTGGATCAGGCGCCAGTTCAGGCGCACCGCGCCACTGGCGCTGGCACTGCCCCAGCGGGTGGATGCCGAGCTCAGCGACAAGCGGCTGATGCGCACCCCCAGCTGCGGCGCAAAGTGGGCACAACGCTGCTCGAAGACCTGGCGCGCCTGCCGCTGCAGCCAGCTCTGCACCAGGTCGCGGATCTGGTCCTGGCTGGCGCTGTGGGGCAGGCCCACATGCAAGGTCTGCCGCGGCACGCCCGGCAAGGCCTGGGCCTCGTCATGCAGCCGCACCCCGTTGACGCGCGCGTCCAGCAGCACGATCAGCGTCTCGCCCAGGTAGGGCAAGGAGCTGCCGTCCTGCCACACCACCTTGGCGGCCTGCAGGCGCTGGGCCCGCTCATGCTGCTCATGCAGCTTGCGCAGGATCCAGCCGGCCTTGGCCTGCAATGCCGATTCAACCTCGGCGATGGCCACCCAGCGCGGCGCGCTGACGCTCAAGCCCTCCAGGCCGACCACAAAGCCGATGCTGCGGCGGCGCGCCCGGCGGAACTCATAGCCCACCGCATGCTCGCCCAGCAGCACCAGGCGCTGGGCGCGAGGGTGGTGAAAGCGCCCGGGGCCCTGCCGCAAGCCGGCCTGGCGCGGCGCGGCGGGCCCATGCGCCAGCGGGCCTGCACCAGCCGACGCTGGCGCGCAGGCCGGCTCTGAGGCTGCCTCGGCCACCGCAGGCGCATCGAACAGCGACAGTTGCCTGTCGGTATCGGTAAGGCCGGGCTTTGCCATGGTGTGAGCATTCTAGGCAGCAATAGCCACGGGCGCGGCTGGGGCTCAGGGCCCGGGCGGGTAGGCGTCCGGGTCGAGCCGGCGCATTTCGGCTTCTATCCAGGCTTCAACCTCGGCCATCAACTCATCGGGGCGGCGGTTGCCGGTTGCGATCGGCCGGCCGATCGACACCTCGATCAGGCCGGGCCGCAGCAGCCAGCTCTTGCGTGGCCAGCAGCGCGCCGAGGTGACGGCGATCGGCACGATGGGCGTGCCGGTGGTGCCGGCCAGGCGCGCCGCGCCGGATTTGTAGTCGCCCTTCTGGCCGCGCGGGATGCGCGTGCCCTCCGGAAACATGATCACCCAGTTGCCCTGCGACATCAGGCGCTTGCCCTGCGCCAGCACCTTGGCCCAGGCCTCGCTGCGCCGGCTGCGGTCGATATGGATCATGTCCATGCGACCGATGGCCCAGCCGAAGAAGGGTATCCAAAGCAGTTCACGCTTGAACACATAGGCCAATGGGTGCGGCATGATCGCCGGAAAGGCAAAGGTCTCCCAGGTGCTCTGGTGCTTGGGCGCCAGCAGCACGGCGGCGCTGGCATCGGCGGCGGTGGGCAGGTGCTCCATGCCCGTGACCCGGTAACGCACCCCGCAGATGGCCTTGGCGCCCCAGACCGTGAGCTTGAGCCAGCCCACGCAAAGCCAGTACATCGGCGCGCCGCGGACAAAGACCGAGAACACCACCGCCACCAGCGCCCAGGGCACCAGCGTGATCAGCAGAAACAGGATGTAGAGCGCGGAACGGACAAGGATCATGGGGGCGCCAGTCAGGGATGGGGGTGCCGCGCCGCGGCCGAGGGCAGCGCGCCGGATGGCATATGGCCGCGCGCCAGCAGATGCTCGGCAAAGCCGGCCAGGTCGGCATGCACATGGGTGCCGGGCACCTGGTCCACCATCTCGGCCACCTGGGCGGCGCTCAGCCTGGCGGCGCGGCCGGTACACACCAGGTGGGGCTCGCACCCGGCTGCGCGGGCGGCCTGCAGGTCGCGCAGGGTGTCGGCCACCATCGGCACATGCTTGAGGTCGATGCCGTAACGGCGGCCTATCTCGTGCATCAGGCCAGGCAGCGGCTTGCGGCAATCACAGTGCTCGTCGGGCGCATGGGGGCAGAAGAACACCGCATCGATGCGCCCGCCGGCGGCCATCAGCAGCTTGAACATATGGGCATGCACGGCATTCACCGAGGCCATGTCGATCATGCCGCGGCCTATGCCCGACTGGTTGGTGGCCACCACCGTGTGCCAGCCCCCGTGGTTGAGCCGCGCCACCGATTCCATCGCGCCGGGGATCGGGGTCCATTCCTCGGGTGCCTTGACATGGTCGTCGCGGAAGTCGTTGAGGATGCCATCGCGGCCCAGGATCACCAGTTTGACGACGGGCTGCATGGCTTGCTCAGCCGGCCAGGCGGGCCAGGTCGGCGACGCGGTTCATGGCCCGGTGCAAATGGCCCAGCAGCGCCAGCCGGTTGTTGCGCAGGGCCGGGTCGTCAGCGTTGACCATCACCGCGTCGAAGAAGGCATCCACCGGTGCCTTCAGGGCGGCCAGGGCCTGCAGCGAGGCGCTGTAGTCCCCTGCCGCAAAGGCCGCGTCCGCGCCCGGGGCCGCGGCCGCCAGCGCCGCATGCAGGCCTTGCTCGGCCGCCTCGACCAGCAAGGCCGGGTTGACCTCGCCCGGCGTTGCAGCGTCGGACTTCTTCAATAGATTGCCCACTCGCTTGTTGGCTGCCGCCAGCGGCGCCGCCTCGGCCAGCGCGGCAAAGGCGCGCACTGCGGCCAGGCGTTTGGGCACGTCGCCCAGGCGCGCCGGCCGCAGCGCCAGCACCGCATCCACCTCTTGCGCGCTGAAGCCCTGGTCGCGCAGGCCGACCGCCAGCCGGTCAGCCATGAAACCGGCCAGCGCCAGGCCGACCGGGTGGGTCAGCTGCTCCGGCGCAAAGGCCGCTTCGGCTGCACCAATCAGGGCGTCCAGGTCGAGCGGCAGGTTGCGCTCGGTGAGGATGCGGATCACCCCCAGCGCATGCCGGCGCAGCGCAAACGGGTCCTTGTCGCCGCTGGGCAACTGGCCGATGCCGAACAGGCCGACCAGGGTCTCGAGCTTGTCGGCCAGCGCCAGCACGCAGCCGGTGTGGTTGCGCGGCAGCGCATCGCCGGCAAAGCGCGGCTTGTAATGGTCTTCGATGGCGATCGCCACGCCGTCACGCAGGCCGTCGTGGCGCGCGTAGTAGCCGCCCATGATGCCCTGCAGCTCGGGGAACTCGCCCACCATGTCGGTCAGCAGGTCGGTCTTGGCCAGGCGCGCGGCCTGCGCCAGCTTGCTGTCGAGCACCTCGAATTCGTCCTTGGCCTGCACCGTGTAGGGCAGCGTGGCCGCGCGCAGCTGGTTGACGATGGCATGGGCGATCGCCCCCACCCGCGCCGCACGCTGGCCCTGCGAGCCCAGCTTGCCGTGGTAGACCACCTTGTCCAGGCCGGCCACCCGGGATTCGAGCGTCTTCTTGCGGTCCTGGTCGAAGAAGAACTTGGCATCCGCCAGGCGCGGCCGCACCACCCGCTCATTGCCACCGATCACCGCGCTGGCATCGGCAGGCCGGATGTTGCTGACCACCAGGAACTGGTGGGTCAGCTTGCCAGCCTTGCCCGAAGACTCGTCCAGCAGCGGGAAATACTTCTGATTGGCCTTCATCGTCAGGATCAGGCACTCGGGCGGCACTGCCAGAAACTCAGGCTCGAACTGGCACAGCAGCACATTCGGCCGCTCGACCAGGGCCGTCACCTCGTCGAGCAGGGCCGCGTCGGCAATCGGCTTCAGGCCGGCGCCGGCACGCGCCGCCGCAGCGGCCAGCTGGCGCTCGATCTCGGCCCGGCGCTCGGCAAAGCTGGCGATCACCGCGCCTTCGTCGGCCAGTTGTTGGGCGTAGCTGTCGGCATCACGCAGCAGCACCGGGTTTTGCAGGGCTTCGAAGCGGTGGCCTTGGGTGCTGCGACCCGACGCCAGGCCGAGCGCGCGGATCGACACCACCTCACCGCCATGCAAAGCCACCAGCCCATGGGCCGGGCGCACAAAGTGCACGGTGGTCCAGCCATCGGCCAGTTGATAGGCCATCACCTTGGGGATGGGCAAGCGCTTGATGGCCTCGGCAAGGCCCTCCTGAAGCGCGACTTCGAGCGACTTTCCACGGACGAGCTGGCGCAGGTAAACCTGCTCGTCCTTGCCTTGGCCGCGGACCTCGATATCGTCCTGCGGGTAGGCGCCCTCGGGGTAGCCATGGCTTTGAAGCTTCTTCTTCAACGCCGCCGACGGCTGCCCGTCATCGCCAAACGCGGCCTTGCGCGACATCAGCTTGTACGACTCATTGCTGTCAGCAGTGGTCTCGTAGACCTCAGGCACGTGCACCGCAAGTCGGCGCGGCGACGCAAAGACGGTATGCCGATCAGCCGCCGCCGGCTCGACGGCACGCCGCGAAACCAGTTCATCGCAAAGCAATCGACCAAAGGCCTCGCCCAGCTTCTTCAGCGCCTTGGGCGGCAGTTCCTCGACAAAGAGTTCGACCAGCAGGTTCTTGGGGCTCATGGTTCAGGCAGCCTTCTTGTCGTTGTGCTTGACCGCCGCCTTGAGGGCCTCGGCATCGAGCCTGGCCACCACCTCGTCTGCCCAGGGGCGCGTTGCCATCGGGAAGCCCAAGCGCTTGCGGCTGTCCAGGTAGCCAGCAGCCACCGCGCGCGCCAGATTGCGGATGCGGCCGATATAGCCGGCGCGCTCGGTCACGCTGATGGCGCCGCGCGCGTCCAGCAGGTTGAAGCAGTGACCGGCCTTGAGCAACTGCTCATAGGCCGGCAATGCCAGCTGCTGGCCCATCAGGTGCTGGCTCTGGCGCTCGTGGGCGGCAAAGGCCTGCAGCAGAAAATCCACGTCGCTGTGCTCGAAGTTGTAGGTGCTCTGTTCCACCTCGTTCTGATGAAACACGTCACCGTATTTCAGGCCTTCGGTGTAGACCAGGTCGTAGACCTTGTCCACGCCCTGCAGGTACATCGCCAGCCGCTCCAGGCCGTAGGTGATCTCGCCGGTGATGGGCTTGCAGTCGATGCCGCCGACCTGCTGGAAATAGGTGAACTGGGTCACCTCCATGCCATTGAGCCAGACCTCCCAGCCCAGGCCCCAGCAGCCCAGGGTGGGGTTTTCCCAATCGTCCTCGACAAAGCGGACATCATTGGCCTTCAGGTCCAGGCCCACCGCCGAAAGCGAGCCCAGGTAGCGCTCGAGGATGTCGGCCGGTGCCGGCTTGAGCACCACCTGGTATTGGTAATAGTGCTGCAGCCGGTTCGGGTTGTGGCCATAGCGCCCGTCCTTGGGCCGGCGGCTGGGCTGCACATAGGCGGCCTTCCAGGGCTCGGGGCCGAGGGCGCGCAGGAAAGTTGCGGTGTGGCTGGTCCCGGCCCCCACCTCCATGTCGTAGGGCTGCAGCAGTGCGCAGCCTTGCTGGCCCCAGTAGTCTTGCAGGCGAAGGATCAGTTGCTGGAAGGTGAGCATCGAGAAGGCGCCAGGGAGGATGTCGCTGATCTGCGGGCGGCGCTGCGTGGTGCGGGCCGCCAGGGAACAAGCGATGGAGTTTAGCGGCCGGCCATCGGCAGCCGGCGCCGCCGCCGGGGCCAGGCCAGGCCCAGCGCGGCCAGCGCCCACAGGGGCCACAGGCCGGCGGCGGCGCTCCAGCGCGCAAACGGGGTCAGGCCCTGCCGGCCCTGCACCTGGGCCAGCAGCACACCCTGGGTGAAGGGCGGCAAGGCGGCCGTGACCACGCCGCGGTGGTCGATCACCGCCGTGGCGCCGGTGTTGGTGGCCCGCAGCATCGGCCTTTGCAGCTCCAGACTGCGCACCCGCGAGATGTTCAGGTGCTGGGGCAGCGCGGCGGTGTCGCCGAACCAGCCGATATTGCTGACATTGGCCAGCACGGTGGGCGCGCTGGCGGGGTCAGCAAAGCGCGCCGCCAGCTCTTCGCCAAACAGGTCTTCGTAGCAGATATTGGGCGCCACCCGCTGACCCCGCACCGCGAACGAGGGCGCGCTCAGCGGCCCGCGGTTGAAGTCGCCCAGCGGGATGCTCATCAACTCGGTAAACCAGCGGAAGCCCGTCGGAATGAACTCGCCGAACGGCACCAGGTGGTATTTGTCATAGCGGTAGGGCGCCGCCCCGGCGGCCAGGCCGACCACCGCATTGCTGTAACCCTCGCGGTAATTGCCCAGCGGCACCCCCACCAGCGCCGCCGGCGCGCCGGCCTGGTCAAAGTGCTGGCGCAGCCGGTCCCAGTAGCCCGGCACCAGTTCTTCCAGCTGCTCGGGCAGCAAGGGCACTGCCGTCTCGGGCGCCAGCACCAGGTCGGCCTGGGCCGCCTGCAGTGCCTGCGAAACCCAGGCCAGCGTGTCGGGCAAATGCTCTGCGGCGAACTTCTCGTCCTGGGCCACATTGGTCTGCAGCAGGGCCACGCGCAGGCTGCCCGTGGATTGGGTGAAGTCGGGCACGCCGCGCCAGGCGGACCAGGCCCAGGGCAAGCCCAGCCCCAGCAGCAGCACGGCCAGGCCGCGCACGGCCTGCGGCCCGCGCCGGGCTGCTGTCGGCGCGCCCGCCAGGCCCCAGGCCAGCCACCAGGCCAACCAGGCCAACCCGGCGCCCAGCGCATAGACCCCCACCATGGGCAGCAGCACGGCCAGGGGCCCGTCCAGCTGGGTGTAGCCGGTGGCGCCCCAGGGGAAACCGGTGAAGAACACCCCCCGTGCCAGCTCGGCGGCCAGCCAGGCCGCACCAAATCGGCAGGCATCGCCGCCCGGGCGGCCGCTGCGTTGGCGCGCCACCCAGGCCATCGCGGCGCCCAAGTAGAGCGCCAGCGCAGCCGCCAGCAAGCCCACCGCCAGCACGGCCAGCGGCGCCGGCAGCTGGCCATAGCGGTGCAGGCTGATGAACAGCCACCAACTGGCCGCGACCAGCCAGCCGGTGCCGAAGGCCCAGCCCAGCGCGGCCGCCCGGCCTGGGCTGGCCCGCGCCACCGCTGCAGCCAGCAGCGCGATCGCAGCCAGCGGCAGGGCCCAGGCCCAGGTGTGCACCAGGGCCAGGGTCTGCAGCGCGCCGGCAGCCGCCATGACGGCCAGGCCGGCCACGCCGCGGCCGGGTCGCGGCCGGCCGGGCGGGCCGCCCCAGCGGGTCAAGCGCGGTGGTCCGTCTGGCCTACGCTGCCGCTGGCGGCCGGGCCGTTGGCGTCGACCAGCCGCGCCACGCGAAACCACCGCACCGCGCCGCCGCGGGTGAGCATCACCTCAAAGCGCAGACCGGCCGCCACGGCCTGTTCGCCGCGCCGGGGCACCCGGCCCAGCTCA
This sequence comes from Betaproteobacteria bacterium, assembly GCA_031410435.1. Classification (GTDB taxonomy): domain Bacteria; phylum Pseudomonadota; class Gammaproteobacteria; order Burkholderiales; family Burkholderiaceae_C; genus Pseudaquabacterium. Next base: position 11,163 of record JANNZD010000031.1, read on the forward strand.
TGGGCGATCAGGCCGCCAATGGTGTCGAAATCATGCTCGGACAAGGCGGTGCCGAAGGCATGGTTGACGGCCGCGATGGCGGTGTCGCCGGCGACCCGGTGGCTGCCGTCGGCCAGGGTGTAGATGCCGCTGTCGGCGATCGACGATTCGACATCAAATTCATCCTCGATCTCGCCGACGATCTGCTCCAGCACGTCCTCGATGGTGATCAGGCCGGCGGTGCGGCCGAACTCGTCGATCACCATCGCCAGGTGGTTTCGATTGGAGCGGAAATCGCGCAGCAGCTCGTTCAGGTTCTTGCTCTCGGGCACGAACACCGCCGGGCGCAGCAGGGTGCGCAGGTTCAGGTCGGGCGAGCGCTGCAGCTTGAGCAGGTCCTTGGCCATCAGGATGCCTATCACGTTCTCGCGCTGGCCCTCGAAGACCGGGAAGCGCGAATGCGCGGTCTCGATCACGCTGTGCAGCAGCTGGTCGTAGGGCGCGTCGATATCGAGCAGATCCATGCGCGGGGCGGCCACCATCACATCGCCGGCACTCATCTCGGCCATGCGCAGCACGCCTTCGAGCATCACCCGGCTTTCGGGGGCGATCAGCTCGCGCTGTTCGGCGTCGGCCAGTGCGGCCATCAGCTCTTCAGTGGAATCGGGCCCGGGCGACAGGAATTGCACCAGGCGCTCGAACAGGCCGCGGCGGTCGGCCGGGGTGGCGGCGCCATGGCGCGGCGTCCGGTGGGAAGGGGGTTCGGACACGGCAGTGTCGGTGGTGACGATGGTCGAGAATACCCCAAGCTCGGGCCGGGCCGGCCGGCATTGAATCCCGGGCACCCGGCCCCATATGCCCCACCTGCCGCAAGACCCGGCGCGCCGACAGCGCGGTTTGTTTGCGATGATCGGCGCTCTCATCCCCCCCACGCATCGGATCTGCCATGTCCACCGGCCTCATCCCCGCCACCATCCTCACCGGCTTTCTGGGCTCGGGCAAGACCACCTTGCTCAAGCGTGTACTCAGCGAGCACCACGGCCAGAAGATCGCCGTGATCGAGAACGAGTTCGGTGAAGAAAACATCGACAACGAGATCCTGGTGGCCGACACCAACGAGCAGATCATCCAGATGAACAACGGCTGCGTCTGCTGCTCGATCCGCGAGGACCTGCGCACCACGCTGTCCGACCTGGCCGCCAAGCGCCGCAAGGGCGAGCTCGATTTCGACCGGGTGGTGATCGAAACCACCGGCCTGGCCGACCCCGGCCCGGTGGCCCAGACCTTCTTCATGGATGACGAGATCGCCGAGAGCTACCTGCTCGACTCGATCTTGACCCTGGTCGACGCCAAGCATGCCGACAGCCAGCTTGACCTGCGCCAGGAGGCGCGCCGCCAGGTCGGTTTTGCCGACCAGATCTTCATCAGCAAGGCCGACCTGGTGGCCCAGGGCGAGGTCGATGCGCTGGTGCACCGCCTCAAGCAAATGAACCCGCGCGCGCCCATGCAGCAGGTGCATTTCGGCGAAGTGCCGATCGCCAGCGTGTTCGACCTGAAGGGCTTCAACCTGAATGCCAAGCTCGAGATCGACCCGGCCTTTCTCAGCACCGACGACCCGGACGGCCATGATCACGACCACGCACACCACGACCACGCGCCCGGCGAGGCCTGCGACCACCCCCACCACCATGCCCACGATGACGATGTCAAATCCTTCGTGTTCCGGTCGGAAAAGGCCTTTCATCCGGCCAAACTGGAGGATTTCCTCGGGTCCATCGTGCAGGTCTACGGGCCCAAGCTGCTGCGCTACAAGGGCGTGCTGCACATGAAGGGCAGCGAGCGCAAGGTGATCTTCCAGGGTGTGCACCAGCTGATGGGCAGCGACCTGGGCCCCAAATGGATGCCCGGCGAAAAGAAGCTCAGCAAGATGGTCTTCATCGGTATCGACCTGCCGCGTGAGATCCTGCTGCAGGGGCTGGACGGCTGCCTGGTCTGAGCGTCAAACTAGCCGTCGCAGCCCATCTGGCGTGGCTACAATCCGCGCGCCTCAAGCGACGCGGCAGATTCAACGGCCGTGGCGAACAACAGGTAGATCGCCACCGCGAGGAGCCCCCGAAGTGACCAAGTCCAGCACCAAGACCACCGCCGCCAACCCGGCCGCCGACAAGGCCCTGGCCACCACGGCTTCGGCCGAAGTGGCCACGCCCAAGTCCGCCCCCAAATCCAGCGCCAAGGCGGCGGCCAAGCCGGCCGCCCCGACACCCGCACCTGCGCCTGTCCATACCCCCAACCGCTTTGCCGAGCGATTTGCGCCGCCGCGGCCGCCCGCCCGCGGCTATCCCGAGCCGATGGACATCATCAAGACCGCCCACAAGGCCGACCCCAAGCTGGTCAACGCCTGGAAGACCAAGGCCGGTCGCGACCTGACCGAGGCCGAGTTGCAGGCCATGCCCGACGACGAGTACATGAATGACAAGCAGCTCGATTTCTTCCGCGCCCGCCTGACCGGGCTGAAGGACGACCTGCTGTCCAACGCCGGCGAGACCACCGAGCATCTGCGCGAGGACACCACCATCGTGCCCGACCCGGCCGACCGCGCCACCATCGAGGAAGAACACGCACTGGAGTTGCGCACCCGCGACCGCGAGCGCAAGCTGCTGAAGAAGATCACCCAGTCGCTCGGCCGCATCGAGGCCAACGACTACGGCTTCTGCGACGAGACCGGCGAGCCGATCGGCCTGGGGCGCTTGCTGGCCCGGCCCACGGCCACCTTGTCGCTCGAAGCCCAGCAGCGCCGCGAGATGAAGCAGAAGATGTTTGGCGACTGATCCGCTTGTGTCCTGCCGCCTCCTCCGCCCAACCGCCCCGGTCCAGGCCCCGCCCGGGCCGGGCCAGCCTGTGAGCCGCGCCCCTCGCCATGCCCACTGACCCCAAGGACGGCGAGAGCTTTTTCCGCAAGGTGGTGCGGTTTGTGGCCAATCCGGCCACCGACTGGTCGGAGGTGAACGCGCGCCCCGACGATGAGCAGGATCTCGAGCGCAGCGAGCTCAAGGCCATGGTCGAGCGCAAGCGCCGCAACGATTTTGTGCGCAAGCGCGAATTCGACACCCTGCGCCGGCTGCGCCGCGACGGTCTGTCGCCCGAGCAGTTGGCGGCGCTTGGGGGGTCGTCCAAGGTCGACGACTCCGAAGTGCGCATGGCCGACAACAGCGTCAGCGCCCGGGTCGACAGCGGGGTCAAGGCCAAGATCGACGAGATCGAGCTGCAGATGGTGGGGGATGGCGGCCGCCAGGTACGTGAACCGGCGCTGCGTCGCCCTGAGCCGACGCCGGCGCGCAGCGTGCCGCCGGTGGCCCAGCATCCGACGGATTTCTATCTGGCACCGACCGAGCCGGTGTCTTTCGACCCCGGCAAGGCGGTGCGTTCGCCGGGGTCGGCCGGCGCGGCCCGGCCCGACAATCCGGCGCTCGGCCACCTGCCCCCGCTGCCCGCGGCCAGCCCCCCGGCCGCGCCACTGGCCTGGGGTGAGGGCCCCGGCGGGCTGGCATCCGAAGCCGATGGCCCGACCCTCAGGCTGCCCTCGCGCGGCCATGACGCACGCGGTAGCGGGTGGGGCGCGCCCGGCGGCATGTCTGGCGGGTCGTCCGGCGGGTCGTCCAGCCCGCCGTCAGGCGCCCGGCAGCCGGCGCAGGGCGGGTCCGATCTGCGGCCCGGCGCGGGCCTGCCCCAGGCCGATACCAGCTTCAGCACCAGCAGCCGGTTTGCGGTCGAGGTCAACGAGGTGGTGCATGACGCCGAACTGGACGAGGCGGTGATCGCCTTTGCCAATGCCGATTTCAACCAGTGCGAGCATGCCCTGGTCGCACTGGTCAAGCCCGACGCCGCCCGCCACCGCCATCCCGACACCTGGCATGTGCTGCTTGACCTCTACCGGGCCACCGGCCAGCAGGTCAAATTCGAGGCCTTGTCGCTCGACTATGCCCACCTGTTCGGCCGCTCCTCGCCGCAGTGGTACTCGCTGCCCAAGCGCCTGGCCGACGCCACCGCCGATGCCCGACCCGACACCCGGGGCGTCAAGGGCGATGTGGGGTGGATCAGCCCGGCCCAGCTGGACGTGGACGCGGTGGCCAAGCTGCGCTCGGTCACGCTGCAACTGCCCCTGCCCTGGGTGCTGGACTGGTCGGCCCTCGAACGGGTGGACGTCGAGGCTGCCGGCCAGCTGCAGGCGCTGTTCCGCCAATGGGCGCCGCAGATCATCGACATGCGCTGGCTCGGTTCAGAGCGCCTGCTGGCCACGCTGCAGGAGGCCGCGCCCACCGGCGTACGCGATGCCGACCCGGCCTTCTGGATGGCGCGCCTGGAAGCCCTGCGCCTGGCCAACCGTCCTGACCAGTTCGACGAGACCGCCATCGACTACTGCGTCACCTATGAGGTCTCGCCGCCGTCCTGGGAAAAGGCCAGCTGCCAGGTGCGCGCCAGCGGTGCCGGCCAGCACACCAGCGTGCCGCCGATGTCCATCGTCGGCGAGGTGGCTTCGCGCTTCATGGAGTCCGGCCTGTCGGACGAGGCCGGCGGTGAGGTCACCACGGTAGACCTGGCCGGCCAGCTGGCCGGCGACATCAGCGGCACCCTGCAGGAGATCGACCGCAAGCTGGGCAATGCCAGCCTGGTGCAGGTGTCCTGCGCGCGCCTGATCCGGGTCGATTTCATCGCCGCCGGCGACCTGCTCAACTGGGTGCTGGCCAAGCGCACCGAGCAGCGCAGCATCACCTTTGTAGACGCCCACCGCCTGGTGGCACTCTTCTTTGGCGCAATGGGCATCAACGAGCAAGCCAAGGTGCTGGTGCCGCGCGACTGAGGCGATCCGGGCGCCAGACCCGGCCGGCCCGGTTCGAACCGCGGGCCTGGCCAGATCTGCGGCCCCGCGCCCACCCATCCCACCGGCAGGGCCCAGGCCGGCCGCCAACCCCGAGACCCATGGAACCCTTCCACGGCACCACCATCCTCAGCGTGCGGCGCCAGACCCCCGAGGGCTGGCAAGTGGCCCTGGGCGGAGACGGCCAGGTCACGCTCGGCAATATCGTCGTCAAGAGCACCGCCCGCAAGGTGCGCAAGCTGCACCGCGACCAGGTGCTGGCGGGCTTTGCCGGCGCCACGGCCGATGCCTTCACGCTGTTCGAGCGCTTCGAGGCCAAGCTGGAAAAGCACCAGGGCCACCTGGCCCGTGCGGCCATCGAGCTGACCAAGGACTGGCGCACCGACCGGGTGCTGCGCCGCCTGGAGGCCATGCTGGCCGTGGCCGACCGCGAAACCAGCCTGATCATCACCGGCAACGGCGATGTGCTGGAGCCCGAACTGGGCATCGTCTCGATCGGCTCGGGCGGGGCCTATGCCCAGGCGGCGGCGCGCGCACTGCTGGCCCACACTGCCTTGAGCGCCCAGGACATCGTCAAGCAGGCCCTGGTGATCGCCGGCGACCTGTGCATCTACACCAACCAGAATCACACCATCGAAACACTGGGCTGAATCCGCCATGCCGATGACACCCCAGGAAATCGTCTCCGAGCTCGACCGCCACATCGTCGGCCAGGCCGCCGCCAAGCGCGCGGTGGCCATCGCGCTGCGCAACCGCTGGCGCCGCCAGCAGGTGGCGGGTGCGCTGCGCAGCGAGATCACGCCCAAGAACATCCTGATGATCGGCCCCACCGGCGTGGGCAAGACCGAGATCGCGCGCCGCCTGGCCCAGCTGGCCGACGCCCCCTTCATCAAGGTCGAGGCCACCAAGTTCACCGAGGTGGGCTATGTGGGCAAGGACGTGGACAGCATCATCCGCGACCTGGTCGACATGGCGGTCAAGCAGGCGCGCGAGGCCGCGATCCAGCGCCAGCGCATGCGCGCCGAGGACGCCGCCGAAGAGCGCATCCTCGACGTGCTGGTGCCGCCGGCGCGCACCGAACTGGGTTTTTCCACGACAGCCGCAGCGGCCGACAAGGCCGACAACACCGCCCGCCAGGTGATGCGCAAGCGCCTGCGCGAGGGTCTGCTGGACGACAAGCAGATCGAACTGGAGCTGGCCGAGCCGCGCGGCTCGGTCGACATCATGACCCCGCCCGGCATGGAGGAGATGGCCGAGCAGCTCAAGGGCATGTTCTCGCAGCTCGGCGCGGCCAAGAAGAAATCCCGCAAGCTCAGCATTGCCGAGGCGCAGAAGCTGCTGATCGACGAAGAAGCCGCCAAACTGGTGAATGAAGAGGACATCAAGACCCAGGCCGTGGCCAATGCCGAGAACAACGGCATCGTCTTCATCGACGAGATCGACAAGGTCACCAGCCGCAGCGACCACGGCGGCCCCGAGGTCTCGCGCCAGGGCGTGCAACGCGATCTGCTGCCCCTGGTGGAGGGCACCACCGTGACCACCAAGCACGGCATGGTCAGGACCGACCACATCCTGTTCATCGCGTCGGGCGCCTTCCACCTGGCCAAGCCAAGCGACCTGATCCCCGAGCTGCAGGGTCGGTTCCCGATCCGGGTCGAGCTCAGTCCGCTGTCGGTGGATGACTTCGAGGCCATTCTGGTCAGCACCCATGCCAGCCTGATCAAGCAGTACCAGGCCCTGCTGGCCACCGAGGGCGTGACCCTGGAGATCAGCCCGGACGCGATCCGCCGTCTGGCCCAGATGGCCTTCGACGTGAACGAGCGCACCGAGAACATCGGCGCGCGCCGCCTGGCCACGGTGATGGAGCGCCTGCTCGACGATGTCAGCTTCGATGCCCCCAACCGCGCCGGCCAGACGGTGCTGATCGATGCCGCTGCGGTGGATGCCAAACTCGGCGAACTGGCACGCAACGAAGACCTTTCGCGCTTCATCCTTTGACGCGGCCGCAAGCCCACCGCGGGTCGGCTGCCATCAGGCCCGCCTCGCGGTGATGGCCGACGCCGGGGGCTGCGCCTGCACCTTTGCCTGGCCGCCCAGCCGAGCACCCGCCCCTTGCCGCTGCCTGAGCGCCGTTCAGCCGGCCGGGTAGAGCGCGCCCAGCACCCGCGGGCCGCGCGCGCCGGTGACGGCCGGGCAGTTGGCCGGCCGCCGCTGCACGAAGGCCTGGGCCAACCAGGCAAAGGCAGCCGCCTCGACCTGCAGCGGCGGCAGGCCGGCGCAGGCGGTGCTGGCCACCGCCACGCCGGGCAGCAGCCCGGCCAGGCGCCGCATCAGGTGCTGGTTGAAGGCGCCGCCGCCGCACACCAGCAGCCGGCGCACCGGGGGCAAATGGGCCTGCAAGGCCTGGCTGGCGGCCAGCACGGTCAATTCGGCCAGCGTGGCCTGCACATCGGCGGCCGGCAGGGCCCGGGCCGCGACAGCCGCAGCCTGCAGCCGGCGCGCCAGCCAGGCCGGATTGAAGAGATCACGCCCGGTGCTCTTGGGCGGCGGCAGGGCCAGAAAGGGCTCATCCAGCAGCGCGGCCAACAGGGCCGGGTCGACCCGGCCGGTGGCGGCCCAAGCACCCTGGTCGTCATATTCCCGGCCCAGGTGCTGCTGGCACCAGGCATCCATCAGCGCATTGCCCGGCCCGCAATCGAAGCCCCGCACGCCGCCCAGGCCATCCAGCAAGGTCAGGTTGCCGATGCCACCCAGGTTCAACAGGGCCTGGGCCAGCCCTGGCTGGTGGAACACCGCCGCATGGAAACCCGGCACCAGCGGCGCACCTTGGCCGCCGGCCGCCAGGTCGCGGCTGCGGAAATCGCACACCACATCGATGCCGCAGCATTCGGCCAATAAGGCGCCGTTGAGCAGCTGCAGGGTGTAGCCGGTAGCGTCAAATTCGCCCGGGCGGTGGCGCACCGTCTGGCCATGGGCGCCCACCGCGCGCACCGCCCCGGGCGGGATAGCGGCCTGTTGCAGCAGCATGGCCACGGCCTGCGCATAGCAGTGGCTCAGGCCATTGGCGGCCAGGGCCGCCAGGTGCAGCTCATTGCCAGCCGGGCTGTTGAGCGCCAGCAGCGCGGCGCGCAACGCTGCCGGCAGGGCCTGGTGGTGGTGCTGCAACACCTGCAGGCCGGCGCCCGCAGCGGCACTCTGCAGCAGCACGGCATCGACGCCGTCCAGCGAGGTGCCCGACATCAGCCCGATGTAGAGATCGCTCACGCTGGGTGCAGGCGGGATGGCTTGCAGGCGGCCAACAGCCCAGTGCTGCGCCGGGGCAAGCTACTCGGCGTCGCCGCAAAAGCTGGTCATCGACTGGGCAGCCTCGATTTGCTGGGCAGCGCGCTGGGCCAATTGCAGGAACTGCGGCCGGGCGGCGCTTTCGACAAGCGCCTGCTCGGTCTGGCGCGCCAGTGCCAGCGGGTCTTGGAACTGGCCATCGACCCGGAACTCGAAATGCAGGTGCGGCCCGGTGGCCCAGCCGGTGGCGCCCACCGCGCCGATGCGTTGGCCCTGCTCTACCCGCTGGCCCAGCCGCACGTCAACGCGGCTCAAATGGGCATACAGCGTGCTGCGGCCATTGCTGTGCATCACCTGGACCACATTGCCATAGCCGCTTTGGCGGCCGGCCAGCTCGACCACGCCGTCACCGATGGCCTGCACCGGTGTGCCCGAAGGGGCGCTGTAGTCCACGCCATTGTGGGCGCGCCAGTTTTGCAGCACAGGGTGGAATCGCATCGCGAAACCCGAGGTGACGCGTGAGAACTCGAGCGGGCTGGCCAGGAAGGCCCGCTTGCGGCTGCGCCCGTCGGGCCCGAAATAGCCCCCCTTGCGGCCGGCGTCCTGGAACCACAGCGCCTGCAGGGGCCGGCCGTTGTTGACGAATTCGGCCGCCACGATGCGGCCCGTGCTGTCACCCCAGGTGATGGGCTGGTCGTCGGCGGTGAGGGTTTCGAAAGACACGCTGAAGCTGTCGCCCCTGCGCAGCTGGCGATGGAAATCGACATCGGCAGAGAAGATCTCGATCAGCTGAGTGGCGATGGCGTCGGGCAGGCGGGCGTCGTCGGTGGCGGCCCAGAGCGAGCTGCGCACCGTGCCGCTGCCCAGCCGCAGCTGCGGCACCAACAGGGCCGTTTCCAGCGTGGTGCGCCACGCGCCGTTGGCGCGGCTGATCCGCAGGCGGGTGAAATGGGTGTCGGCGCGGCCCGGGTCGAGTGCGGCAAATCTTGCGACCAGTTCCTGCAGCGAGCCGTCGGCGGCGGTGCGCACCTGCAGCATCTTGCCCGGGCGGCCGTCCAGCAGGCGACGCGCGTCCCGGTCGCTGCGCAGATAGGCTGCCGCCGCCGGATCGACCACGCCCAGCTTCTTGAGCAGGGAGTCGGCGGTTTCATTGCCACGGGTGACCAGGCTGCGGTAGAGCTCGAGCGGATGTTCGGCCAGATCGGCCACTTGTTGCGACAGCCCGGGCACCTGCAGCGCCTGCTGCACCAGGGTCTGGGGCAGGCGCGCGGCGTCCGGCGCCAGTGGCGCAATACCGAAAGCCGTGATCGCAAAGCTGCCCAGCAGCGCCAGCACGCCGCTGGCCACCCGCTTGGGGTGGCGTGACAACGCTGCCCCACACAGGGCAGTCCAATCGCGGGCAGTTCGGGACAGGCTCATCAACACTTCACAGCTCAGGCGCAGCGGGCCGGGGCGGGCCAACAGATCCGGGGGGTGCAAGGCCGGCGACCCAGCTGCGGGCAGCGGCAGGCCGGCGGCTTGCGGGGTGGCGTCCCCTAGAATCACGGGTCCGCCAGATCGGGCGCAAGCACCATCCGCACCTGGATGGCCACTTGCCGGCCCGCTTGACTCCGGCTTTGTGCAGCAGTCTGTGCGATCTGTCACAAAGCCGAAAAAATACCGGGGGAGTGTAACCCGGCCCGTTGGCGCCCCGGATTGGGGACAAGCCCTGATACCGACCACCATGCAAGCACCCGACACCGCCCCCGCACCCGGCCCCCACCCTGTCACCGACCGCGTGCTGGCCGCGCTGGCCATCTCGCGCCGGCATTGCGAAGAGCTGCTGCCCGAGGCCGACTGGGTGCGCAAGCTGGCCCGGTCCGAGGCCACCGGCCAGCCGCTGCGCATCAAGCTGGGCCTGGACCCGACCGCGCCCGACCTGCACCTGGGCCATACCGTGGTGCTCAACAAGATGCGCCAGCTGCAGGACCTGGGCCACCAGGTGATCTTTCTGGTGGGCGATTTCACCTCGATGATTGGTGACCCGTCGGGCCGCAACAACACCCGCCCGCCGCTGACGCGGGCGCAGATCGAGGCCAATGCCCAGACCTATTACGCCCAGGCCAGCCTGGTGCTGGACCCGGCGCGCACCGAGATCCGCTACAACAGCGAGTGGAGCGACCCGCTGGGGGCGCGCGGCATGATCGAGCTGGCGGCCCGCTACACCGTGGCGCGCATGATGGAGCGCAACGATTTCCATGACCGCTTCAAGGCCGGCACGCCGATCTCGGTGCACGAGTTCCTCTATCCCTTGATGCAGGGCTATGACTCGGTGGCCCTGAAGAGCGACCTGGAGCTGGGCGGCACCGACCAGAAGTTCAACCTGCTGATGGGCCGCCACCTGCAGCAGGAATATGGCCAGGAACCGCAGTGCATCCTGACCATGCCGCTGCTCGAGGGCCTGGACGGGGTCGAGAAGATGTCCAAGAGCAAGGGCAACTACATCGCCATCACCGAAGCCCCCAACGCCATGTTCGCCAAGACCCTGTCGGTCAGCGATGTGCTGATGTGGCGCTGGTTCGACCTGCTGAGCTTCCGCCCCGAGGCCGAGCTGGCAGCACTGCGCGCCGATGTGGCCGAAGGGCGCAACCCCAAGGACGCCAAGGTGCAGCTGGCCCGCGAGATCGTCACCCGCTTTCACGGGGCCGCCGCCGCCGATGCGGCCGAGGCCGACTTCGCTTTGCGCGCGCGTGGCGGCATCCCCGAGCAGATGCCCGAGATCCACCTGAGCGGCGCGCCCCTGGGCATTGGCAGCCTGCTCAAGCAGGCCGGGCTGGCACCCTCGGGCAGCGAGGCGCTGCGCCTGGTTGACGGCGGCGGCGTGCGCATCGACGGCGTAGTGGTCAGCGACAAGGGTCTGAAAGTGGCTGCCGGCACCGTGGTGCTGCAGGTGGGCAAGCGCAAGTTCGCGCGTGTGACGCTGGCGGCCTGAGCCCGGCGCCGCAGCGGCCACACCCATGCAGGTCAGTTCCTACCTGAAGCTGTCGATCGCGGTGGCGATCGCCACCATCGCCCTCAAGACCGGCGCCTGGTGGCTGACCGATTCGGTCGGCCTGCTGTCGGACGCGCTCGAATCGCTGGTCAACCTGGCCGGCGCGATCTTCGCGCTGATGATGGTGACGGTGGCGGCCCAGCCGCCCGACGACGACCACCCCTACGGCCACCACAAGGCCGAGTATTTCTCCAGCGGCTTCGAGGGCGTGCTGATCCTGGTGGCGGCGCTGGCCATCATCTGGGCCGCGCTGCACCGCTTCAGTGACCCGCAGCCGCTGCAGCAACTGGGGCTGGGCATAGCGCTGTCGGTGGTCAGCTCGGCGCTGAACGGCGCGCTGGCCTTTGCGATGCTGCGCAAGGCGCGCGAACACCGCTCGATGGCGCTGGAGGCCGACGCGCGCCACCTGTTCACCGACGTGTGGACCTCCGCCGGGGTGGTGGTGGGCCTGCTGGCGGTGCAGGCCAGCGGCTGGCTCTGGCTCGACCCGGTGATCGCCATCTTGCTGGCCGCCAACATCGCCCGCGAGGGCGTGCTGCTGGTCTGGCGTTCGGCCGACGGGCTGATGGACCAGGCGCTGGAACCCGAAGTGCGGGCCGACATCGAGACCGCGCTGGCCGGCTTCCGTGGCAACACGATCCGCTTCGACCATCTGGTCACACGCCGCGCCGGCCAGCGCCGCTTCGTCGACATGCACATGCACATGCCGGCGGCCTGGTCACTCGGCCGGGCGGCGGCGCTGCGGGCGTCGGTCGAACAGGCGCTGATGAGCGCGGTGCCGGGCCTGCGCGCCAGCATCCAGCTGCTGCCGATGGACGTCGAGGCGCATTTCGACGATCGGCACGACCTGCTGTGAGGCGCATGGCGTGATCGCCCTGGTGCAGCGGGTGCGCGAGGCCCGGGTGGAGGTGGCCGGCGCCACCGTCGGGCAGATCGGCCCCGGCCTGCTGGTGCTGGTCTGCGCCGAGCCGGCCGACACCGATCTGCAGGCCGGCAAGCTGGTGGACAAGCTGCTGAAGCTGCGCATCTTTGCCGACGCCGCCGGCAAGATGAACCGCAGCCTGGTGGATGTGGCCGGCGGCCTGCTGCTGGTCAGCCAGTTCACGCTGGCGGCTGAGCTGTCGGGCGGCAACCGGCCCAGCTTCACGGGGGCCGCCAATCCGGAACTGGGCCGCGCGCTCTATGACACGGTGCTGCGGGTGGCCCGCGCGCGCCACCCGCTGGTGGCCGCTGGCGAATTTGGTGCCGACATGCAGGTGCACCTGGTCAACGATGGGCCGGTGACGATACCGCTGCGCATCGCCGGCTGAGCCGCAAGGCAAGCAGGGCCCTTGAGGGCCCTGGCGGTGGTGATGCACCCGACCGGCCCGCCGGCCTGCATCAATCGGCGTACTGCCCCGCCGCCTTGATGACCGGGCCCCACTTGTTGATCTCGGCCTCGACGAACTTCTTGTGCTCGGCGCCGCCCAGGCGGGCATCGGTGATCACCACCGCGCCCAGGGCCTCTTCACGCTTGATGAACTCCGGGTCCTTCAGCGCCGCGCGCAGGGCGCTGTTGAGCTTGTCGACCACCGCCTTGGGGGTGCCCTTGGGCGCGTACATGCCATGCCAGATCGACACATTGAAGCCCTTCAGCCCGGACTCGTCCAGCGTGGGCAGCTTGGCCAGGGCCGGCGCGGTCAGGCGCTTGGGCGTGGTCACGCCGAAGGCCTTGACCTTGCCGCCCTCGATCTGCTGGGTGGTGTTGGTGGTCTGGTCGCACATCAGGTCGACCTGGCCGCCGAGCAGGTCGGTCATTGCCGGGGCGGTGCCCTTGTAGGGTACGGTGGTCATGTCCACCGCCAGGCTCTGCTGGAACAGCAGGCCACACAGGTGCGACGCGGCGCCCAGGCCGGCGTTGGCCAGGTTGATCTTGCCCTTGTTGGCATCGATCCATTTGCGCAGTTCGGCCATGTTGTTGGCCGGCAGCGTGCTGCGGCCGATCAGCGTCATCGGCACCTCGTTGACCATGCCCAGGTACTCGAAGTCGCCCAGCGTGTCATAGGACATCTTGCGGTACAGCGCCGGCGAGGTGGCCATGCCGATGTGGTGCAGCAGCACCGTGTAGCCGTCGGGCGCGGCCTTGGCCACCTTGGCGGCGCCTAAGGTGCCCCCGGCACCACCGACGTTCTCGATGATCACGGTCTGGTTGAGTTGCTTGCGCAGCACATCGCCCAGGTCGCGGGCCACCTTGTCGGTCGGGCCGCCGGCGGCAAAGGGCACCACGATGGTGACCGGCTTGTCGGGGTAGTTGGCCAAGGCAGCGGTGGCGGTGGCCAGCAACAGGACGGCGGTGATCACGGGTTTCATGGGAATCCTCGGGCAGGTAGGCAGACGCTGCTGAATGCTAGGGCCGGGGATGCCGGCCGGCATTTCGGGTAACACGTAGCCGGCCGGCCGGGGCAGTGCGATCGGCGCACGCACAGCGCCCATCGCGCTGCGGCGACTGCCGCGCGACGGCCTCAGGTATCGCTGCGCGCTCGCGCTGGCAGGCGCTCGCCGCGACGCTGGCGTTGGGCCGTGCGCCGGCACGGCCCAAGGTCCCACTCAGCCACCCCTGAGCCTGGCTCAGGTATCGCTGCGCGCTCGCGCTGGCAGGCGCTCGCCGCGACGCTGGCGTTGGGCCGTGCGCCGGCACGGCCCAAGGTCCCACTCAGCCACACCTGAGCCTGGCTCAGGTGTAGCTGCGCGCGTCCTCGATCACCTTGCCGTCGTTGGGCAGGCTGCCGGGCGCGGCCAGCACCACGTCGGCGCGCAGCTTGGTCACGTCGCGCACGCTGGCGGCCACGGCGGCGGCCAGTCCCTCGGGCGCGCCCTGCACTTCCACCTTCAGGGTCATGCGGTCGTTGGCCATTTCGCCCTCCACCACCAGGCGGGCCTTGGTGATCTCGGGATGGCGGCGCGCCACGTCGGCCACCTGGCCGGGGTGCACGAACATGCCGCGCACCTTGGTGGTCTGGTCGGCCCGGCCCAGCCAGCCCTTGATGCGCACATTGCTGCGGCCGCTGGGGCAGGCGCCGGCCAGCACCGCCGACAGGTCGCCGGTGCCGAAGCGCACCAACGGGTAATCGCGGTTGAGCACGGTCACCACCACCTCGCCCACCTCGCCGTCGGGCAGCAAATCGCCGGTGCCGGGCCGCACGATCTCCAGGATCACGCCCTCGTCCAGCACCAGGCCCTGCCGGGCGCGGGTCTCGTAGGCGATCAGGCCGCAATCGGCGGTGCCGTAGCTCTGGTAGGCCTGCACGCCGCGCTCGGCCAGCCAGTCGCGCAGGCTGGGCGGGAAGGCCTCGCCGCCGACCGAGGCCTTGGCCAGGCTGCGGATGTCGCAGCCCGTCTCGATGGCCTTCTCGACCAGGATCTTCAGGAAGCTGGGTGTGCCGATGTAGCCATGCGGCCGCAACTCGGTCACCGCCTGCAGCTGCAGCTCGGTGTTGCCGATGCCGCCGGCAAAGGTGGTGCAACCCAGCGCGTGCGCGCCGCTTTCCATCATGGCCCCGGCCGGGGTGAGGTGGTAGCTGAAGCTGACATGGGCCAGATCGCCAGCGCGCAAGCCCGCGGCAAAGAGGGCCCGGGCCATGCGCCAGTAGTCGCGGCCTTCGCCCTCGGGCTCGTAGATCGGTCCGGGTGACTGGTAGACCCGGCGCGCGCCCTTGCCGGCGCGCAGACCGCGCCAGCCGATGGCCGAGAAGCCGCCGAAGGGGTCTTGCGCGCGCAGCGCCTGCTGGCGCGCCAGCAGCTCGCTCTTGCGGGTGACGGGCAGGCGCGCCAGCGCGGCGCGGTGGTCGGCGGCCGCAGCCTCCACGCCAGCCAGGATCTCGGCAAACGCCCCGGTGGCCTGCTGGGCATGGGCGATATGGCCGGGCAGTGCGGCCATCAGCGCGGCCTCGCGCTCGGCCGGGTCGCGCTGTTCCAGCGCATCGAAAAAGTCAGTCATCACGGTCGCTCCACTGCGCCAGTTGTTGCTTCAGGTCGGCGACGAAGTCGCGCGCATCGGCGCTGCTGCGCAGCACCTTGTCCTGCCATTCGGGGCTGCTGCGCGACGGCCGCTTGACCCGGGCCGCGCGGATCACCACGCCATCGACCACCGCCCGTGCGATGGCCGCGCCACGCCGCTCGAAGCGGCCGGCGCGCTCGGCCAGGCCCAGATCGCGCAGCTCGCGCTGCAGCTTTTGCAGCGCTTCATCGGGCTTGAACGGGGGTGGGGCAAAGGAAAAATCCTCGGACATCGTCGCTCCAGCCCGAGGCTAAGCCAACCAGCGCTTGCGCCGCTTGTAGCTCTTCACGTCCCTGAAGCTTTTGCGCGGGCTGCCGTCGGACGCGCCACCCATGCCGAGGTAGAACTCCTTGACGTCCTCGTTTTCACGCAAGGCTGCGGCCTGCCCGTCCATCACGATGCGGCCGTTCTCCAGGATGTAGCCGTAGTCGGCATAGCGCAGCGCGATATTGGTGTTCTGCTCGGCCAGCAGGAAGGTGACCCGCTCCTTGGTGTTCAGGTCCTTGACGATCTCGAACACCTCCTCGACGATCTGCGGCGCCAGGCCCATGCTGGGCTCGTCCAGCAGCACCATCTTGGGGTTGGCCATCAACGCGCGGCCGATCGCGCACATCTGCTGCTCGCCGCCCGAGGTGTAGGCGGCCTGGCTGCTGCGCCGGGTCTTCAAGCGCGGAAAGTAGTTGTAGACCTTGTCCAGCGTGGCCGCCACCGCGCCCTTGCCGTCCTTGCGGGTGTAGGCGCCGGTCAGCAGGTTCTCCTCGATGGTCAGGTGGGCGAAGCAGTGCCGGCCCTCCATCACCTGGATCACCCCGCGGTCGACCATCTGGGCCGGGCTGAGCTGCTCGATGCGCTCGCCGCGCAGCTCGATGCTGCCCTTGGTCACATCACCGCGTTCGGCCTTCAACAGATTGCTGACCGCGCGCAGCGTGGTGGTCTTGCCCGCGCCGTTGCCGCCCAGCAGCGCCACCACCTTGCCTTCGGGCACGTTCAGCGACACGCCCTTGAGCACCAGGATCACGTGGTTGTAGATGACCTCGATGCCGTTGACGTTGAGAAGGATGTTGCTCATGTGGGCGGGTCCAATTAAGCGCACGCCGCGGAACCGGCTATGCCGGGCCGCAGGCGTGGCCCCCTTGAGGGGGCTGAGGCCGGACACAAACGGCGTGCCGTTTGTGCCTGCCGAAGGGCAGGGCCTGCGGCCCTGCGCGGCCTGCAAGGCCGCCGTCAGGCGCTGCTGGGGTGGGTCAAGACTGGCAATCCGCGGGGGTACGGCGGGTCAGCTTCTTGTCGCCGGCGTATTTCTCGGCGGCGGCCTTGACCATGGGCTTGAGGATCTGGTCGTCAGCCTGGTACCAGTCGGAGCTAAAAGCCCACTTGGCGCCGTCCCAGGTGTGCACCCGGGCCCAGCTGGAGCCCATGTGGTCGACGCAGGAGGTGGACAGCGGCCGCATCACGCCGGTCAGGCCCAGGGTGGCCAGCTTCTTGTCGTCCAGCGCCAGGTTCTCCAGGCCCCAGCGCACTTGCTCGCCGGTCATGACCTTGCCCTTGCCGAAGCGCTCCTGCGCGCGGCGCACGGCCTCGATGCCGAGGGCCTGGATGATGATGCCGCGGGTGTACAGCACCGAGCCCACCTCATCCTTGGGGCCAGTGCCCTGGCCCTTGTCGTGCACGTACTTCAGGATGTCCTGCACCACCTTGGGGGTCTGGCCCGAGGTGTTGAGCGCCAGCGCGTTGTAGCCCTTGGCACCCTCGCCCACGTCCTTGACATCGGGCTCGGCACCGGCCCACCACACGCCGTACATCTTGTCGCGCGGGTAGCCGGTGGCTTGCGCCTCCTTCAGCGCAGTGGAGTTCATCACGCCCCAGCCCCACAGCAGCACGAAGTCGGGCTTCTGCTGGCGCACCTGCAGCCAGGCCGACTTCTGCTCGACGCCAGGCGCGGTGACGGGGATCTTCAGCAGCTCGAAGCCGTGGGTCTTGGCGCGCTCTTCCAGCAGCGGCATCGGCTCCTTGCCGAAGGGGCTGTCGTGGTAGACCAGCGCGATCTTCTTGCCCTTCAACTTGTCCAGCCCGCCTTCCTTCTTGCCCAGGTGCTGGATCAGGATGTCGGCCGCGGTCCAGTAGCTGCCCATCAGCGGGAAGTTCCACTTGAACACGCCGCCGTCCTGGCTGGCGGCCAGGCCGTAACCCAGCGTGACCAGCGGGATCTTGTCGTTGGGCACCTTGTCGGTGAGTGCGAAGGTAATGCCGGTGGCCTGCGGATCGATCAGCGAGGCGCCCTTGCCCTTGAGCCGCTCGTAGCATTCCACGCCCTTGTCGGTGGCATAGCCGGTCTCGCACTCTTCAAAGGTGATCTTCACGCCGTTGATGCCGCCATCGCGGGCATTGATCATCTTGATGTAGTCCTGCTTGCCATTGGCCCAGGGCGTGCCGTTGGGCGCGTAGGGGCCGGTACGGTAGACCAGCAGCGGGAAGAACTGCTCCTTGGCCTGGGCCAAGGCCGGCGTGGCCACGGTGGCACTCAGACCAGCAGCCAAAACCGCGGCCGTGAGTGCGAGAGATTTGAAGTTCATGTCTGCCTCCAGAGGTGGGAAAGAAGGCACTCGTCGGTGCCGGGAAAACGGGATGGACGGATCAATGGGGGAACGGCCACAGGCGCAGCTTTTCGCGCCCGGTGGCCCACAGCCGGGCGATGCCATGCGGCTCGACGATCAGGAAGAACACGATCAGCGCGCCGAAGATCATGAAGGTCAGGTGCGAGGCCAGCGCGGTGTCGATGGGGATGCCGAAGTAGGACGGCAGCGCATCCAGCAGGATCGGCAGCAGAACGATGAAGGCCGCGCCGAAGAAGCTGCCGGCGATCGAACCCAGGCCGCCGATGATCACCATGAACAGCAGCTGGAAGGACCGGTCGACCGAGAAGGCCGCCGGCTCCCAGGAACCCAGGTGGACGAAGCCCCACAGCCCGCCGGCCACGCCGACGATGAAGCTGCTGACCGCGAAGGCGGTGAGCTTGGCGTACACCGGGCGGATGCCGATGACCGCGGCGGCCACGTCCATGTCGCGGATGGCCATCCACTCGCGGCCGATGTTGCCGCGCACCAGGTTCTTGGCCAGCAGCGCGAAGACGCAGACGAAGCTCAGGCAGAACAAATACTTCTGCACCGGCGTCTCGATGGGCAGGCCCAGCACATTGAGGCCGGCCACGCTGACCGAGCCCGACGACGAATCGTTGGTGAACCACTTGATGCGCAGAAAGGCCCAGTCGGTGAAGAACTGCGCCGCCAGCGTGGCCACCGCCAGGTACAGGCCCTTGATGCGCAGCGACGGGATGCCGAACAGCACGCCCACCACCGTGGCGCAGCCGCCACCCAGCAGCAGCGCGGCGATCAGCGGCATGCCCGGCACGCGCACAAAGAAGTTGTAGGCCCCGTAGGCGCCGATGGCCATGAAGGCGCCGGTGCCCAGCGAGATCTGGCCGCAGTAGCCCACCAGCACATTCAAGCCCAGCGCGGCCAGCGACAGGATCAGGAAGGGGATCAGCACCGCACGGAAGGTGTACTCGCTGGCCACGAAGGGCATGGCCACAAAGGCCAGCACCACCAGCGCCAGAATCAGCACCCGGTCCTGCGTGACCGGGAAGATCTGCTGGTCGGCGCGGTAGCTGGTCTTGAACTGGCCGTTTTCACGATAGAGCATTCGGAAGCATCCTTCAACCTACTGCGCGACCCGATATCGGGCCTGTAATGCTCGCCGTACGGGTGTACGGCTGCGCTTCTCGACCCAATCTCGGGCCGCTCGCTACGGTTGCAGGACGCATCCGCAACAACGATTCGAACCTGTTCATACGCGGTCGATGATCTTCTCCCCGAACAAGCCTTGCGGCCTGACGAGCAACACCAGCAGCGCCAGCACATAGGCAAACCAGATCTCGATGCCGCCGCCGAGCATCGGGCCGATGTAGACCTCGCTCAGCTTCTCGCCCACGCCGATGATCAGGCCGCCCAGGATGGCGCCGGGCACCGAGGTCAGCCCACCCAGGATCACCACCGGCAAGGCCTTGAGCGCCACCTGCGCCAACGAGAACTGCACCCCCAGCTTGCTGCCCCAGATGATGCCGGCCACCAGCGCGGCAAAGCCGGCCACGCTCCAGACGATCACCCAGATGCGCCGCAGCGGGATGCCGATCGACTGCGCGGCCTGGTGGTCGTCGGCCACCGCCCGCAGCGCGCGGCCGGTGGCGGTCTTCTGGAAGAACAGGCTGAGGGCGGCCACCAGCGCCGCGGCAATCAGCGCGGCATACAGATCCTCCTTGTTGATCAGCACGCCGCCCTCGAAGACCTTGTCGAAGATGAAGATCGGGTCTTTGGGCATGCCGATGTCGATCTTGTAGATATCGCTGCCGAACAGGGTCTGGCCGAAGCCATCCATGAAATAACTGATGCCCAGCGTGGCCATCAGCAGCGTGATGCCCTCCTGGTTGACCAGCTTGCCCAGCACCAGGCGCTCGACAGCGAAGGCCACCGCGATCATCACCAGCATTGCGCCGGCAAAGGCCAGGGCGATGGCCAGCAGGTGGTTGCTGAACCCGAACCACTTGGGGAACCACTCGGCAAAGCGCGCCATCGCCAATGCGGCGAACAGCACCATCGCGCCCTGCGCGAAGTTGAAGACCCCCGAGGCCTTGTAGATCAGCACGAAGCCCAACGCGATCAGCGAATACAGCATGCCGGCCATCAGGCCGCCGAACAGTGTTTCCAGAAAGAATCCCATCGTCGTCTCCGCCCGGGCTCAGTGGCTGGTGCCGAGGTACGCGCTGATCACGTCCTCGTTGTTGCGCACCTGGTCGGGGGTGCCGTCGCCGATCTTCTTGCCGTAGTCCAGCACCACCACCCGGTCGCTGATGTCCATCACCACGCCCATGTCGTGCTCGATCAGCACGATGGTGGTGGCGAACTCGTCGTTCACAACCACCACGAAGCGGCACATGTCCTGCTTCTCCTCGACGTTCATGCCGGCCATCGGCTCGTCCAGCAGCAGCACGCTGGGCTCCATCGCCAGCGCGCGGCCCAGGTCCACCCGTTTCTGCAGGCCATAGGGCAGGCGGCCCACCGGGGTCTTGCGGAAGGCCTGGATCTCGAGAAAGTCGATGATGTGCTCGACGAACTCGCGGTGCTCCTCCTCCTCGCGCGCGGCCGGGCCGATGCGCAGGGCCTGCAGGAAGAGGTTGCACTTCATCTTCAGGTTGCGGCCGGACATGATGTTGTCGATGACATTCATGCCCTTGAACAGCGCCAGGTTCTGGAAGGTGCGCGCCACGCCCATCTCAGCCACCTGGCGGCTGCTCATGTGGCTGAAGGTCTGGCCGCGGAAGGCAATGGACCCCTGCTGCGGCGTGTAGACCCCGTTGATGCAGTTGAGCATGCTGCTCTTGCCGGCACCGTTGGGGCCGATGATGGCGCGGATCTCATGCTCGCGCACATCGAAGCTGATGTCGGTGAGCGCCTTGACGCCACCGAAGGCCAGGCTGATGTTCTTGACGTCGAGGATGACGTCACCGCGTTGGCGTTCGGGGTTGTCCATAAGCATTTCAAATCTCCAAACCACAACAGCGGCACCCACGACGAACGCATCCAACGGAACCAAGCTGACGCCGTGGATCCGGCTCCGCCGGGCCATTGGCGGCGCCCCCCTGGGGGGGAGCGCCGAAGGCGCTTCGGGGGGGATGCATCACTTCAGGCAGCCTTCTTCATCGCGGGAAAGGTCTTGGCATCGACGATCTTCAGCGTTGCCGAGATCGAACCGGTGCGGCCGTCTTCGAACTTCACCGCCGTCTCGATGAACTGCTCGGTCTTGCCGCCGTAGAGCGCGTCCACCAGCACCTGGTACTTGTCAAAGATGGCCCCGCGCTTGACTTTGCGGGTACGGGTCATCTCGCCGTCGTCAGCGTCCAGCTCCTTGTGCAGCACCAGGAAGCGCGTGATCTGGCTGCCGGCCAACAAGGCATCCTCGGCCAGGTCGGCATTGACCTTCTCGACGCAGTCGCGGATCAGTTCGTAGACCTCGGGCTTCTGCGCCAGGTCGGTGTAGCCGGCATAGGCCAGGTTGCGGCGCTCGGCCCAGTTGCCGGCGGCCTCGAAGTCGATGTTGACGAAGGCGCAGACATGGTCGCGCTGATCGCCGAAGGCCACCGCCTCCTTGATGAAGGGGAAGAACTTGAGCTTGTTCTCGACATACTTGGGCGCGAACATCGCGCCGTCATTGGGCCCGCCGAGGATGCGGCCGACGTCCTTGTAGCGGTCGATGATCTTCAGGTGGCCGTGGCCGTCGATGAAGCCGGCGTCGCCGGTGTGGTACCAACCGTCGGCGCTCAGCACCTCGGCGGTAGCCGCCGGGTTCTTGTAGTACTCCTTCAGCAAACCCGG
Source organism: Betaproteobacteria bacterium (assembly GCA_031410435.1). Classification (GTDB taxonomy): domain Bacteria; phylum Pseudomonadota; class Gammaproteobacteria; order Burkholderiales; family Burkholderiaceae_C; genus Pseudaquabacterium. The sequence continues at coordinate 32,792 of JANNZD010000031.1, forward strand.
GCTCCTGACCAGGATCTCGCCGCTCTCAGTCAGCTTGATCTCCACCCCGGCGATGGGCACGCCCACGGTGTCAGACCGGGCCTCGCGGTCGGGCTGCAGGCAGACGAACACGGCGGTCTCGGTGCTGCCATAGAGCTGCTTCAAGTTGATGCCGATCGAGCGGTAGAAGCTGAACAGGTCGGGGCCGATGGCCTCGCCGGCGGTGTAGGCCACGCGCACCCGGCTGAAGCCCAGACTGTTGCGCAGCGGGCCGAAGACGGCCCAGTCGCCCAGCGTCCACTTCAGCTTGTCCATCAACGACACCGGCTTGCCGTCCAGCAGCGCCGGGCCGACGCGTCGGGCCACCGCCATGCAGGTGTGGAAGAGCTTGCGCTTCATCGCCGACGCATCCTCCATGCGGATCATCACCGTGGTCAGCAGGCCCTCGAAGATGCGCGGCGGCGCAAAGTAGTAGGTCGGGCCCACTTCCTTCAGGTCGATGGTGACGGTGGCGGCCGACTCGGGGCAGTTGACGATGTAGCCGCAGGCCAGCCACTGCGCATAGCTGAAGATGTTCTGGCCGATCCAGGCCGGCGGCATGTAGGCCAGCACCTCCTCGCGCGCGCTCAAGTGGTCGAAGTCGGCGCCGGCCTTGGCGCGGTCGAGCAGGCTGAAATGGGTGTGGACCACGCCCTTGGGGTTGCCGGTGGTGCCCGAGGTGAAGAACATCGCTGCCACGTCGTGCGGGCCGGCCAGGGCCACCTGGGCGTCGAAGAAGCCGGCGTCGCGCTGGGCGCGCGCGGCGCCGGCCTCGATCAGCGCGTCGAGCGAGGCCAAGCCCGGCTCGGCGTACCTGCGCAGGCCGCGCGGGTCGTCGTACCAGATGCGGCCCAGGCCCGGGCACTGCGCGCGGATCTCCAGCAGCTTGTCGACCTGCTCCTGGTTCTCGACGATCGCAAAACCCACCTCGGCGTTGTTGATCGGGAAGACGAACTCGGTGCTGGCCGCATCCTGGTACAGCGGGATGGGCACCGCGCCCAGGGCCTGCACCGCCAGCATGCTGGCGTACAGGCGCGGCCGGTTGTCGCCCACCACCACCACAT